>CAXSEG010000029.1:9968-17875 GCA_964235545.1 uncultured Acetobacteraceae bacterium | reverse complement strand
TCGGCGTGGTGACCGACACGCAATGGCGCCTGTTCTGCACCGAGTTCCACCTGCCCGAACTGCTCGGCGACCCGGCGCTGCTCACCCAGCCCCAGCGCGTCGCCGCCCGCGCCCGAGTGCTGCCGATCGTGGCCGCAGTCCTGCGGCAATACGACCGCGCCGCCCTGATGGACAAGTGCGAGCGCCTCGGCCTGCCCTTCGCCCCCATCACCCGCCCCGTGGAACTGTTCGACGACCCCCACCTGAACGCCTCCGGCGGGCTGGTCCCGGTGGTGCTGCCCAACGGCACGGCCACCAAACTCCCCGCGCTGCCGCTGAGCTTCGACGGCGCCCGCCCTGCCCAGCGCACGGGCCTGCCCGCGGTGGGGGAGCACACGGCGGAGATCATGGCGGAGGTGGTTGCGCTGCTGGGGTGAGTGAACCGTCTGCCGTCGCCACCATACGATCTCCCAAATTGGTCACGCCCGACTATACAGTGTTCGGCATTCTTGAAGTTTGGAGGCCGGGCTATGGCAAGTTCAGATCGATTCAAGATCGATCTGCCAACCGACCTGGCGCAGTTCGTTCGTTCGCAAGTCGGGCAAGGTGCGCTTGCAACCGATAGCGACGTACTGCGTGAGGCCGTGCGAGTCATGCGGCAGCAGGCGGATCCGGTGCACGTCATGCGCCGGGCTTGAACGGAGGGCATCGCCAGCGGTGATGCAGGCCCGCTCGACTTTGCCGAGCTGCGCACTGCGGCTCAGAGCAGGCTTGCCGGAGTAACGAAGGCGTAGCGTGGGGCAGGTTCGCCAGACCATCCTCGCCCGCGAAGACCTGCTTTCCATCTGGGTGGATGTCGCCCGCGAGCACCCAGCAGCGGCGGACCGCATCTATGATCGGCTAGCAGCCAAGATGATGATCTTGGTGCGTTATCCGCAGGCAGGACCGGTGCGGCGCGACATCGCGGCGGGTGCTCGACTGTTGGTCGAGCCGCCTTACCTCACCCTCTATCGCCAAATCCCCGATGGCGTGCAGGTTGTCCGGCTTCTGCACGGCGCTCGGAACATCGATGCCTCGGTGGTCAGGCAGGGTATCGAATGACATCCCCTCACTCGCCTGGCTGACCTTCCGGGACCGAATTGGCAGCAGTGGCACGCAACCTGCTCTGCCCTGGCAGATCAGAGCCAAGGGCCACCCAGATGTCGTACCTCCAACCCGCCGAGTTCGTCGTCAAGATGATCGACTCCGGGCAGTCCAAGGTCCTCATGGCCACGCGGGATGCCCTGATCCGCGCCTTCATGGCGGGGGCCACCCTGGCGTTGTCCGCCGTGTTCGCCGTCACCGTGGCGCAGCAGACCGGCTACCCGATCATCGGCGCCATCCTTTTCCCAGTCGGCTTCTGCATGCTCTACTTGATGGGCTTCGACCTGCTGACCGGCGTCTTCGTGCTCACCCCGCTGGCCTTGATCGACAAGCGGCCCGGCGTCACTTTCGGCGGCGTGCTGAGAAATTGGGGCCTCGTCTTCATCGGCAACTTCGCCGGCGCGCTTACGGTCGCCGTCATGATGTCCATCATCTTCACCTATGGCTTCCAGGCCGACCCGAGCCCGGTCGGCAAGGTCATCGCCGGCATCGGCGAGGCCCGCACCCTCGGCTACAAGCATTACGGGGCGGCGGGGATGCTGACGCTGTTCCTCCGCGGCATGCTCTGCAACTGGATGGTTTCCACTGGCGTGGTCGGTGCGATGATCTCCACCACCGTCAGCGGCAAGGTGATCGCGATGTGGATGCCGATCATGGTGTTCTTCGGCATGTCGTTCGAGCACTCGGTGGTGAACATGTTCCTGTTCCCGTCGGCGCTGATCATGGGCGGGAACTTCTCGGTGTCCGACTACATCATCTGGAACGAGATCCCGACCGTGCTCGGCAACCTGATCGGCGGCCTGACTTTCACCGGCCTTACCCTCTACGCCACCCACGTCCGCACCGCGCCGACTCGCGCAATCCCTTACATGGTGGCCGCCAAGCCGGCCGAATAGCTCAGCGCGCCCGCGCCGCCGCCACCAGCATCGCCGCCCCGAACCCCGCCGCCACCACTGTGATTACGCACAATTCCAGCCGCAACCGGCTGCCGATCGCCGCGGCGTCCGTCCGCATCGTCTCGCGCATGGCGGCGCGTGCGGCGGCAACACGGCCGGGCAGGGCGCCGGGGCCGTCGATCACGGTGGCCGCACTGTCATCCAACTGGTCGCGCAGCGGTTCCAGCGCCGCCTTGCTGTCCCCGGCCTGCAACGCCCGGTCCAGCACCGAGTCCCTCAGTTCGGCCCGTTCATACGGCAGCGGAGCGGCATAGCTGGCGAACAGGCCCATGAGCCCGACGACCGCGAAACAGCACAGGAGGAAGGCGGTCCAGGGGGCGAGGGAGCGCTGCATGGCCGGGCTATCGGCCGCCCTCTGGGCCGCGTCAACCGCCCACCGGGTCACACCCAGTCCATCTCCTTCATCGTCCAGCTCGCGTTCCAGATCTTGGTCAGGTGGCGGATCGCCGGCTCGTCGAACGCCATGACATAGACGTAGTCGGCATGGACGACCTTCCCCGGCTCCCCTTGACCGGTGATCCGCGCCGAGAACACGCCATACGCACACACGGTCGCTGTCGCCTCGTCAGTCGCGAAAGACCGCACTTCATACCAGCCATCGCGGAAGGCATGCAGCGCGCCGGACAACCACTCCGTATAGGCCGCAAGTGTCTCGATCTCGGCCAACGGCTCGCACTGGGCAGAGAACGTGGCGTCGCTGGTGCAGGATGGGCGGCAGGTCTCCCACCCTCGCCCTGTCTCGCACGCCGTGAAGAATGGCGGGCAGTCTCAGTTATGGCCGGCATGGTCGGTTCACTTCGCTCTTGTAGGCAGGGAAGCATACACCGTCCCCGGGCCGCGATCTCCGGCGTGATGCGAGCTTGACAGTCCACCACCGCCACTCTAATCGCGCCTCTCCTTGCGGTGCCCCGACAGGGTGAGCCGTCCTCTGTGTTGTCCAGCCAGGTTTGAACCATGAAGATCCGCAATAGTCTGAAGTCGGCCAAGGTGCGCGACAAGAACTGCCGCGTCGTGCGCCGCCACGGCCGGGTCTACGTGATCAACAAGAAGAACCCGCGGATGAAGGCTCGCCAGGGTTAAGCCCGCCTCGCCCTGGCTGCTGACGGCTTAATAAGCCCTCCAGCCAGCTTGCCGTATCCTGGGATCGTGATCAGATTGCCGTAAGGGCCGATCCAGGGAACGATAACATCATGCTCGCATTGCCAGAGCCGAAAGACGACGTGCTCGCCCGGCGTGACGAGATTGTAGCCGGCCTTCGTGCCATCCTGCCCGATAGCGGCGTAATCTGCGAACCCTTGCGCCTCCGGCCATACGAAACAGACGGGCTTCCCGCCTACCGCCAAATTCCCCTCGCCGTCGCCCTGCCGGAAACCACGGAGCAGGTCGCCGCGATCCTGAAGCTATGCCACTCAATGAGCGTGCGCGTCATCCCGCGCGGCGCCGGCACCAGTCTCTCGGGCGGCGCCATGCCCCTGGCGGACGCCGTGGTCGTCGGGATGATGCGCATGAACCGCATCCTGGACATCGATTACGACGACCGCTGTGCCACCGTGCAGGCGGGGGTGACCAATATCGGCATCACCCAGGCGGTCCAGGCGCAGGGCTTCTTCTATGCGCCCGACCCGTCCAGCCAACTCGCCTGCATGATTGGCGGCAACGTCGGCATGAACTCCGGCGGCGCGCACTGCCTTAAATACGGCGTGACCGCCAACAATCTACTCGGCCTCACCGCCGTCACCATCGACGGCGAGGTGCTCACCATAGGCGGCGAGCACCTGGACGCCGCCGGCTACGACTGGCTCGGCCTGCTGACCGGCAGCGAGGGCATGCTCGCCATCGTCACCGAGGTCGTCGTCAGAATCCTGCGCCAGCCAGAGGGCGCGCGCGCCATGCTGGTCGCGTTCGGTTCCAACGAGGTCGCCGGGCAGTGCGTGGACGCCATCATCGGCAGCGGCATCATCCCCGTGGCGCTGGAGTTCATGGACCGCCCCGCGATCCACGCCTGCGAGGCCTTCGCCCACGCCGGCTACCCGTTGGACGCCGAAGCCATGCTGATCATCGAGGTGGAAGGCAGCGTTGCCGAGCAGGACGGCCTGCTGGACCGTATCAAGGCCCTGTGCGAGCCGTTCGCCCCGATCAGCATGAAGGTGTCGCAATCACCGGAGGAAAGCCTGGCGATCTGGAAGGGCCGCAAGGGCGCGTTCGGCGCCGTCGGCCGCATCAGCCCTGACTACATGTGCATGGACGGCACCATTCCGACCAGCCAGTTGCCCTTCGTGCTTCGCCGCATCGGCGAGATGAGCGACCAATACCGCCTCAAGGTCGCCAACATCTTCCACGCCGGCGACGGCAACCTGCACCCCCTCGTCATGTTCGACGCCAACGACCCGGACAGCTTCCACCGCGCGGAGACCTTCGGCGCCGAGATCCTGAAGCTTTGCGTCGACGTCGGCGGCTGCCTGACCGGCGAGCACGGCGTCGGCCTCGAGAAGCGCGACTTGATGCGCTACCAGTTCAGCGAGCCGGAACTGGAGCGCCAGCGCGAGCTGAAAGCCGCTTTCGACCCGCAATGGCTGCTCAATCCGGCCAAAGTGTTCCCCCTGAAAGAAGCCGCATAAGTGCAAGTTGCTGCCGCTTCTTCCTCTCCCCTCGAGGGAGAGGTCCGGGGTGAGGGGTGGGCTCCCAAGGACGAAGCCGGTGTGGCCCAAGCTGTCGCCGCCGCCTACGCCGCCCATGAACCACTCGCCGTCGAAGGCGCCGGTACCAAGCGCGGCATGCTCCGCCCGGTCCAAGCCGCCCGCACCCTGTCCACCCGCAACCTGCACGGCATCACACTCTACGCGCCCAAGGAACTGATCCTCAGCGCCCGCGCCGGCACCCCTCTCAGCGAGATAGAGGCCGCCCTCGCCGAGCACGGCCAACACTTGATCGCGGAGCCGCCGGACCTGTCCTGCCTGCTGGGCAACGGTACCGAACAGACCATCGGCGGCGTCGTCGCGACCAACCTCTCAGGCCCGCGCCGGGTCGCCTGGGGCGCCACGCGGGACCACGTCATGGGCATCCGCGCCGTGGACGGTCGCGGCGACGTGTTCCATTCCGGCGGCCGTGTGCTGAAGAACGTGACCGGGCTCGACCTCTGCAAGCTGCTGGCCGGCAGTCACGGCACGCTCGGCGTGATCACCGAGGTGACGCTCAAGGTGCTGCCCGCGCCCGAATGCACCGGCACCATCGTCATCGCCGGCCCGGACGCGGCGCAGGGCGTGAAACTCCTCTCCGCCGGCCTCGGCTCGCCTTACGGCGTCTCCGCAGCCGCCTGGCTGCCGCGCGAGGCCGCGCAGATGATCCCCGAGCTGGCCGGGTTCGACGCCCCGATCGCCCTGGTGCGGATCGAGGATTTCGCGACCAGTGTCGATTACCGCATCAGGCGCCTGGTCGAGGATTTCGGCGCCGGCCAGGCTCACCACCTCGGCGATACCGACAGCCGTGCTGCCTGGCGTGCCATCCGGGACGTCGTGCCTCTTGCCGCCCAACCCGTCGAGGCTGTCTGGCGCGTTTCCGTCCGCCCCTCTTCCGGCCCCGGCCTGCTGGCGGCGACCGGGCTGCGCGGCTTCCTGGACTGGGGCGGCGGCCTGGTCTGGCTCGCCGGCGACCCCGCCGCCCACGAGGCGGTCGCCCAGGCCGTCACCGCAACCGGCGGCACCTGGATCCTACTTCGCGCGCCGGACGCCGTCCGCACCGCCGTCGACGTCATCCCTCCCGAACCGCCCGCCCTCGCCGCGATTGCTCGCCGCGTGAAGGCCGTCATGGACCCGGGCGGCATCCTCAACCCCGGCCGCCTCGCAGCAGGAGCCTGAGTTTGCAGACCAACTTCACCACTGAACAGCTGCGTGACCCGGAGACCGCCACAGCCAATGCCGTGCTCCGGACCTGCGTGCACTGCGGCATGTGCACCGCGACCTGCCCGACCTTCGTGCTGCTGGGCGACGAGCTGGATAGCCCCCGCGGCCGCATCTACCTGATCAAGGACATGCTGGAGGCCGGCCGCCCCGCCACCGCCGACGTCGTCAAGCACGTGGACCGCTGCCTCAGCTGCCTGTCCTGCATGACGACGTGCCCCTCCGGCGTGAACTACATGCACCTGGTCGATCACGGCCGCCGCTACATCGAGGAGACCTACACTCGCCCCTGGCATGAGCGCCTCCTGCGCGGCCTATTGACCCAGATCCTACCGCGCCCAGGACGCTTCCGCCTGGCAATGACCGCGGCCAGCCTGGCGCGTCCGTTCCGCGGCGTGATGCCACGCGGTGTGCTGGGCAGCCGCCTGCGCGCCATGCTGGACCTGGCGCCCACCAAGCTGCCACCGCGCCAGTCGGTCGATGGTGTGCATCGCGCCCAAGGCGAGCGCAAAGGCCGCGTGGCGCTGCTCGCCGGCTGCGCGCAGCAGGTGCTGGCCCCCTCCATCAACGCCGCCACTATCCGCCTGCTGACCCGCATGGGCTACGACGTCGTGGTTCCCTCCGCCGTCGGGTGTTGCGGCGCGCTTACCCACCACATGGGCCGGCATGACCCGGCAATGGCCTCCGCCCGCGCCAACATCGCCGCCTGGACCGCTGAGGCGGACGGCGAGGGCCTGGACGCGATCCTGGTCAACACCTCGGGCTGCGGCACCACGGTGAAGGACTACGCCCACATGTTCCGCAACGAACCGGGAGCGGCCGCCGCCGACAGAGTTTCAGCGCTTGCCAAGGACGTGTCCGAGTTCCTGTTCGACGCCGGCTACATGCCGACACGCGCGAAGCCCGGCCTGCGGGTCGCCTACCACGCCGCCTGTTCGCTGCAGCATGGCCAGCAGGTGCTGACGCAGCCGAAAGGCCTGCTGCGCAACGCCGGGTTCACGGTGGTGGAGCCGGCGGAGGGTCATCTGTGCTGCGGCTCGGCCGGCACCTACAACCTTATGCAGCCGGAGATCGCCGGCGAGCTGCGGGAGCGCAAGCTCGGCAACATCCGCCAGACTACGCCGGACCTGATCGCCGCCGGCAACATAGGCTGCCTGACCCAGCTCGCCGGCGGCGGGCTGCCGACGGTGCACACGGTCGAACTGCTGGACTGGATGGCGGGCGGGCCCAAGCCGGAGGCGGTCCTTGCGCTAAAGCCCGAGGCGGTTCCTGCGTAGTTGTTTTGCCACCAAGAGAACGCCGTCGCTAAAATCGCATCATGGCAACGTACGACAGCGATATGGTTCTCTGGGCGGATGAACAGGCGGCGCATATCCGCGCGCGCCGGTTCGATCTGCTGGATTTTGAACACCTGGCGGACGAGATCGAGGACGTGGGAAAGAGCGAACGCCGTGAACTCGCCAACCGGATGGCGGTCCTGCTGGCCCATTGGTTGAAATGGCGTTACCAGCCCGAGCGTCGCGGCACCAGGTGGGAGAGGACAATCCGAGAGCAGCGTCAGCAAGTCGTGCGCCAGTCTGAGGATACTCCAAGCCTACGGCGCTTGTCGAAGGACCCGCGGTGGATCGGAACTGCTTGGGGTGATGCAGTAACGGAACGCGGTGAAGGAAACGGGTTTGGACTCTCCAGATTCATGTCCCTGGTCGCTGGAGGACGTGTTGCAGCCCGACTGGCATCCGGCGTGAAGTGGATCGCCGCTGCCCTGATGCTGCTCGCCGCCCCCGCTGCGGCCCAGCAACCAACCGAACCCGCTCCCCCTAGCCCAACCCCGCCCGCCGGCCCCCCCCCACCCCCCCCCGGGGGCCCCCATGACCCCCCGCCCCGCCCGGCTGAAGGGGCCCCCCCCGCGGGGACGCCGGGGGGGGGCGGACCC
>CAXSEG010000029.1:0-9958 GCA_964235545.1 uncultured Acetobacteraceae bacterium | reverse complement strand
CCACCCCCGCGACCAAGCTCCTCCTGTTGCACGGCCTGACCGCACTTGGTGAGAACCAACCCGCGGACGCGCTCGACGATTTCGACGCCGCCCTCGACCTGCAGCCAGACCTGCAGGAAGGCTGGCTCGGCCGCGCCAAGGCCCGCGCCCAGATGGGCGACCCGACCGGCGCCACGCGCGACATTGCCGAGGTGATAAAGCGCGAACCCCGCCAGTTCGAGGCGCTGGAGGACCTCTCCCACATCGCCGAGCAGCGCGGCGACTCCAAAGGCGCGCTGGAAGCCTGGACCCGCGCCATGGACCTGGACCCGAAGACGCCGGGTGGCGCAGACCGGTTGAAGGACCTGAAGTTGAAGGTGTTCGGCCAGCAGACGTAATGACCAGACCTAACGCTTGAGTCGCTTCCGATCCAAAGCTGACGTCCCCCAGCCCGAGTGCCGAGTATGACCTCGCCCTACACTTGCTGGGCAATCGGATGCTGTCCCACTCCACTTCCTCCAATGTCAGCATGATGTCGTATCCGCGTTGCCACCCCTTCGCCCCGCTCACCGCCTCGGCCCTAGCGGCAGGTTGGTCCGGTAGATCACTCGCTTCAGCGCGAACGCCGAGCGTACTCCGCGCACGCCGGGCAGCCGGGTCAGCCGCGTGCGCAGGAACTCCTCGTAGGCCCCCAAATCCGCCGCCACCACCCGCAGCAGGTAGTCGCTCGCCCCCGTCATCAGCATGCATTCCATCACCTCCGGCAACGTGGCCACCGCCGCCTCGAACGCCTCCAGCATCTCCTGCGTCTGCCCGGCGAGTTCTACCGACACCATCACGTTCACCGGCAGCCCCACCCGGTCCTGGTCCAGCAACGCCACATACCCGGTGATCACGCCGGCCTCCTCCAGCAGCTTCTGCCGGCGGTGGCACGGAGAGGGGGAAAGGCCGGCCGCATCGCTCAACTCGTTGGTCGTGGCGCGCCCGTCGCGTTGCAGGCGATCCAGGATGGCGCGATCGATCCGATCCAGCCTCACGGGCAATCCTCCTATATTGCAACGCAGCATTGGCAGATCCTGCCAATTGCAGCCTATCGCGCCTCGATCTATGGCAGCAATCACCCCCTAATTCGGCGCTAGGCTCGTCCCAGATCGGATGCGGGAGAACACGCCATGGACATCGGCCTCGGAACTGCCCCCATCACCCTCGAGAGCCGCTATGCGGAGCTGGACCAGCCCGTGCTGCTCACCGGCATCCAGGCGCTGGTCCGCGTGCTGCTGGAGCAGGCGCGGCTGGACCGCGCGGCGGGGCTGAACACCGGCGGGCTGGTCTCGGGCTATCGTGGCTCGCCGCTCGGCGGGCTGGACCTGGAGCTGTGGCGGCGGGAGAAGCTGCTGGAGGCCGCCAACGTGCGCTTCAAGCCGGGCTTGAACGAGGACCTGGCGGTCACGATGCTGTCCGGTACGCAGCAAATGGATTTCTACCCCGGCGCCACCGTCGATGGCGTGTTCGGCATGTGGTACGGCAAGGGGCCCGGCGTGGACCGCTCCGCCGACGCCTTCCGCGTCGCCAACGCCTTCGGCACGCACCGCCATGGCGGCGTGCTCTGCATCGCCGGTGACGACCATGGCGCGCACTCCTCCACCTTCGCGCACCAGACTGACCAGATTTTCGAGGCAGTGATGATGCCGGTGCTGCAACCGGCGGACGCGGCGGAGATCATCGAGTTCGGCCTCGCCGGCCTCGCGCTCTCCCGCTTCAGCGGCCTGTGGGTCGCCATGAAGACCATTGCGGAGACGGCGGAGCAGGCCAACACCGTGCTGGTCCCCTCCACCCGCACCTTCGTCACCCCCGCCATCGTCCACCCGCCGCAGGGCCTGAACATCGACGTCAACCTGAAATGGCCCGCCGAACGCTTCCTGATGGAAGGCCGCATGCTGGACGAGCGGCTGCCCGCGGCCCGCGCCTGGTGGCGCGCCAACGGCATCGACCGCGTCACCCAGGGCACCGCCGAGGCGCCGGTCGGCATCGTCACAATCGGCAAGGCTCACCTGGATACGCTGCACGCCCTGGACGCGATGGGACTGGCCCGGCATCCGGGCCTCGCGATCTACAAGGTCGGCATGACCTGGCCACTCGAGACGGTCGGTTTGCGGGAGTTCGCCAAGGGCCGCCGGCTGTTGCTGGTGGTGGAGGAGAAGCGCTCGTTCGTGGAGGCGCAAATCCGCTCCGCCCTATTCAACCTGCCGGCCGACCAGCGCCCGGCCGTCATCGGCAAGACCGGCCTGGACGACGCGCCGCTGTTGCCCGCGGTGATGGAGCTATCCCCCGAGCTGGTGGCCCGCGCACTGGCCCAGGTGCTGCCCCCGTTCGGGATCGAGGCCGCGGAGCTGGCGGACCTCGGCAGTGCCGAGCGCCCGGACGGGTTGCTCACCCGCGCGCCAACCTTCTGCGCCGGTTGCCCGCACAACACCTCCACCCGGCTCCCCGATGGCGCCTTCGCCATGGCGGGCATCGGTTGCCACGTGATGGCGATGCAGAACACGCCGGGCACAGGGCTGTTCAGCGTCATGGGCGGCGAGGGCGTCGGCTGGACCGGCCTGTCCTCCTTCACCACGCTGCGCCACATCTTCGCCAACATGGGGGACGGCACCTACCAGCACTCCGGCCTGCTCGCCATCCGCCAGTCGGTCGCGGCCAAGACGCGCATCACCTACAAGATCCTGTTCAACGACGCCGTCGCCATGACCGGCGGACAGCCGACCGAGGGCGGGCTCCTGGTCACCGACATCGCCCGCCAGGTCGCGGCGGAGAATGTCGGCCGCATCTACCTCGTCGCCGACGACCCGGCGCGCCTGCCAGCGGCCAGCGAGCTCCCCCCCGGCATCCGCCGCCACGGCCGCGAGACGCTGGCCCAGGTGCAGGCCGAGTGCGCCGCGTATGAGGGCGTGTCCGTTCTGATCTACGACCAGGTCTGCGCCACCGAGAAGCGCCGCCGCCGCAAGCGTGGCAAGATAGCGGCAGCCGACGTGAAGGTCAGCATCAACGCCCGCGTCTGCGAGAATTGTGGCGATTGCACCGCGCAATCCCACTGCATCGCCATCGAGCCGGTGGACACGGAATACGGCCGCAAGCGCCGCATCTCCCCCACCAGCTGCAACACGGACCTGTCGTGCCTCAAGGGCTTCTGCCCCTCCTTCGTGACCTCCGCCACCGACGCGCCGAAGCACGACGACGCGGCGCAGTGGCAGGCGCGCGAGGCGGAGCTGGCAGCGGGCCTGCCGGAGCCGGTGCTGCCGGATTTGGCAACCCCCTGGCGCGGCCTGTTCGGTGGCATCGGCGGCGGCGGGATCGTCACCGCGGGCGCCGTCGTGGCGATGGCCGCGAGCCTCGAGGGCAAGCAGGTCAGCACGCTCGACTTCACGGGGCTGGCGCAGAAGAACGGCGCCGTGGTCTCCCACGTGCAGATCGCAAAGGACAGCCTGGACGTCGTCCGCATCCCGACTGGCGAGGCGGACATGATGATCGCCGCCGACCTGGCCGTGGGCGCGCAGAAGGGCGTGCTGGAGCGCATGCGCCGCGGCGGCGCCGTGATCGGCAACCTCGACCTGCAGGCCAATGCCGGTTTCATCACCGACCGGGACCTGGTGATCGACGCCGGGCTGCATCGCCGGGTCATCGATCGCGCCGTCGGCGGCAATGCCAGCGTCTATCTCCGCGCCACCGCACTGAGCGAGAAACTGTTTGGCCAGTCGCAGGCGCTGAACACGCTGATGACGGGGTTGGCCTGGCAGGCCGGGCTGATCCCCGTCGGGCAGGAGGCGCTGCTCCGCGCCATCGAGCTGAACGGCACCGCCGTGGCGCTGAACCGCCGCGCCTTCGCCTGGGGCCGCATCCTGCAGGCCCGGCCGGAGTTGGCGGACGCCGTGCTGGCCGGCGAGGACGTACTGCACACGACACTGGACGGCCTGGTCACTGCGCGCGAGGCCGAGCTAGTACGCTACCAGGGCAAGCGGCTGGCCCGGCGCTACCGCCGCGTGGTGAACCGTGCGGCGACGCGCGAGGCCGCGGTGTTCGGCCAGCCCGGCCGCTTTGCCCGCGCCGTGGCGGAGGGCTTGTTCCGCGCACTCGCCTACAAGGACGAGTATGAGGTCGCCCGGCTGCACGCGGCGGCCAGCTACGGCGAGAAGCCGGTGTTCCACATGGCGCCGCCCTTGATCTCCGGCATCGACCCGGCAACCGGGCGCCGCCGCAAGGTCGCCATCTCCGGCCGGATCGCCCTGCCGCTGTTCCGGCTGCTGCGCCACGGCAAGGCGCTGCGCGGCACGCCGCTCGACCCGTTCGGCTACCAGGCGGAGCGCCGGGCCGAGCGCGGCCTGGCCCTCGAGACGGAGCGCAGCATCGGCGCCGCCACCGACGCCCTGCGCCCCGCGACGCTGGACACGGCGGTGGCTCTGGCGGACATTCCCAACCACATCCGCGGCTTCGGCCCGGTGAAGCACAAGGCGATGGCCGACGCCGTGCCGCAACGGTCCGCCCTGCTGGCGGCCCTGAGCGCGCCGCCGGTCGCAATGGCCGCGGAATAGCGGCGAGAAAACGAGGAAGCGCTCCAATGCTGGACCAGACCGACCCCAACTACCTGATCGTCGACACCGCCCGCCGCTTCGCACAGGAGCGACTGGCCCCGACCGCGGCCGCCCGCGAGAAGGCCGGCCGGATCGAGCCCGAGATCATCCGCGAGCTCGGCGAGATGGGGTTCCTGGGTGCCACCCTCTCCGCCGATTGGGGCGGCAGCGAGATCGACACCGTCACCTACGCCCGCGTGGTGGAGGAAATCGCGGCCGGCGACGGATCCGTCTCCACGCTGGTCAGCGTCCACAACGCGCCCACCTGCGAGATCCTGCAGCACTACGGCACGGACGCGCAGCGCGAGCAGTGGCTGCGGCCGATGGCGGTAGGGGACGCGATCGGCTCCTTCGCGCTGACCGAGCCCGGCGCCGGCTCCGAAGCCTCCGCGCTGCGCACCCGGGCCGTGCGGGATGGCGACGATTACGTCATCACCGGGTCAAAGCAGTTCATCTCCAACGCCGCGATCGGGCAGACCACCATCCTGTTCGCCATCACGGACCCGGCGGCCGGCAAGAAGGGCATGAGCTGCTTCGTCGTCAGCAACGACATGCCGGGCTACCAGGTGGCGCGGGTGGAGGAGAAGCTGGGCCAGAAGGCGTCCGACACCTGCCACCTGGTATTCGACGGCATGCGCGTGCCGGCCTCGCAACGGATCGGGGCGGAGGGCGAGGGCTACAAGATCGCGCTCTCCACGCTGGAAGCGGGCCGCATCGGCATCGCGGCACAGAGCGTGGGCATGGCCCGGGCCGCCCTGGACTACGCGATCGGCTACGCCAAGGAGCGCCGCAGCTTCGGCAAGCCCATCATCGACCACCAGGCCGTCGGCTTCCGGCTGGTCGACGCCAAGACCAAGCTCGAAGCCAGCCGCCAGCTGGTGCTGAACGCCGCCCGCCTGAAAGACGCCGGCCAGCCCGCCCTGGAAGCCGCCGCGATGGCCAAGCTGTTCGCCTCCGAGGCGGCCGAAGCCATCTGCACCGCGGCGATCCAGACCCTGGGCGGCTACGGCTTCCTGTGTGACTACCCCGTCGAACGCATCTACCGCGACGTCCGCGTCTGCCAGATCTACGAAGGCACCAGCGACATCCAGAAGATCATCCTGCAACGGATGCTGTAAGGCCTGGCGCCAACCTTCTCCCTCTCCCCTCCTTTATGGGCGAGGATCGGGGTGGGGGCCGCGCGCGCATGCATCATTCAGCAGTAATGCGATGCCAAGCTCCCTCACCCCAGTCCTCTCCGATAGAGTGGGACGGGTGGAGGTCGGCGCTCCTCTCGTCATTCCCGAGCACTACCCGCGCTGCTTCCTCTCCAGCCAAAAACGCCCCACCTACGGTTCCCGCCAGCCCGTCCGTCCGTGTCGCTTCCCCGGCGAACACCAGACGGCCGCCCGCCAGCGGTTGCCCCATTACCGCCCGCGCCCCCGCGCTGCCCGGTTTCGCATAGGCGTAGGAGCCGCCGAACAACGGGTCGCTAGCCCAGCGCGTCACCACCGCGCCCGGCTGGAATGCCAGGTCGGCCCGTGCCCCGAACAGCGCCCGCCATTGCCCGCGCACCCAGGCTTCCGCCTCGCCGCCGCGTTCGATCGCAGCGGCATGGCTGCCACCGGCGAAACAGATCACGTGATCGGCGCCATGTGGCCAGGCCACCACGGACATTGCGGGGATGTCGACCGCCGCCACGAACTGGTCCATGCCGCAGGAACCCGGCAGGTCCAAACGGTCCAATCCGGCGGCCCGCAACGCCACCTTGTTCAGCACCCCCATCGGCAAGCCATCGATCGCCTCCTGCAGGTCGATCGGCAGGGTAGGGGTGAAGCCGATCGCCCCCTGCCGGAGAACGCCGGTTGACACGGTTACGATGCATGCATCGGCCCTGATTGTGCCAGCGTCTGTATCGACGGCGACATCTGGGCCGTCCCAGTGGATCGTGCGCGCAGCCGTTCCCAGCCGGACATCCCCAGCCGCCGGGCCAAGCCGGCGCGCGATGAAGGCGCCCAAACCACCCCTCACCTCCCAATTTGCACCCTCCAACTGGTTCGTATGCCAGTCCCGCAGGCTGAGCGAACGCGCGTCCGCGGCGGCGATCACCGGGGCTTCCCAATTCACCACCGCTGGCAACCAGGGCTGGCTGGCCACCGGCGCCGCGGCCTCCGCCAGGCTGCAATCCGGGCCGGCGAGCGCTGCCTCCATTTGCTGTGCGAAGGTGCGCTCGGCCCGCCCATACGCGGCCATCTCGTCCGGCCCCGCAAACCGCCCAGGCAGCCGCGTCCTTTCGACCCGGACCAACCCGGTGTCGACCGTGCGCTCGCCCTCGCGCCATGCCAGCGCCGCGAGCGGGTTGCGGTCCGCGGCGTGCAACCACGAAGCGCCATGATCGAACGCCGTGCCAAGTAGGGCGGGCACGGTGGTGTGGGCACGCCCCCCAATCCGGCCGGACGCCTCGATTAACGTCACCGCCACGCCGCGCCGCCGCAGGGCAGCCGCCGCCGCCAACCCGGCCACACCCGCACCGACCACCACGACGGAGGACGCTGTCACCCGGCTGCCATCCATTCCAGAGTCCCCCCGAATACTCGCCTGATAAGCCTTCAACTGGGGCGTCTTGCCGCGCCATGCTACAAGGCCGGGTAGTGGCCGACCGGCCCTTCGCGCAGGAGCCCCCCGATGTTCTTCCCCGGTTTCACCCTGACCACCGGCACCGTGCCCGGTGGGGCCATCCGCTACCGCATCGGCGGCTCCGGCCCCGCCCTCCTCATGCTGCACGGCAATCCGCAGACCCACGCGATGTGGCACCACGTCGCCCCCGTGCTGGCCCGGCGCTTCACCGTGGTCTGCCCGGACCTGCGCGGCTATGGCGGCAGCGAGAAACCGCCTGTCACCCCCGACCACGCGCCCTACGCCAAGACCGAGATGGCGCGCGACGTGGCCGACCTCATGGCCCAGCTCGGCCACGAGACCTACGCCGTCGCCGCCCATGACCGCGGCGCCCGCGTGGCCCACCGCCTGGCCCTGGACAACCCGGAGCGCGTGACCAAGCTCGCCGTGCTGGATATCGTGCCCACGATCGAGCATTTCGAGCGCGCGGACATGGCTTTCGCCCTCGGCTACTACCACTGGTTCTGGTTCGCCCAGCCGCACCCCTTCCCCGAGGACCTGATCGACAAATCGCCCGATACCTGGTTCGCGGCGCATACCGGCCACGGCGCCGGCATTCCCGCCTTCTTCGCTCCGGAGGCGCTGGACGACTACCTGCGCGCCGCGCACGACCCGGCCGCCATCGCCGGCATGTGCGAGGACTACCGCGCCGCCGCCTCCATCGACCTGATCCACGACCGCATCAGCCGCTCCGACGGCCGCCAGGTGCAATGCCCGATGCTCGTGCTGTGGGGCAACAAGGGCAAGGTCGGCGGCTGGTACGACCCGGTGGCGATCTGGCGCGACTACTGCGCCAAGGACGTGACCGGCGGCGGCGTGGACAGCGGGCACTTCCTGGCCGAGGAGGCGCCCGACGACGTCATCACCCGCTTCGAGGCGTTTTTCTGATCCGTCGTTTCTCCCCGCAGAACCACGAACGAAGGGCCGGACCCATGCCATCCGACATCCTCCTCCGCCAAGACCACGGCGGCGTCGCGACCCTGACCCTGAACCGCCCGCAGGCTCGCAATGCGCTTAGCTTGGAGCTGATGGCGGCGCTGCAAGCGGAGCTGGACACCATCGACGCGGACGGGGCGGCCCGCGTGGTGGTCATCGCCGGCGCCGGGCCGGCGTTCTGCGCCGGGCATGACCTGCGGGAGCTGCGCGGCCCCATCTCGCACCCGGCATTGTTCGCCGCCTGCTCCCGCCTCATGCTGCGGATCATCTCGCTGCGCTGCCCCGTCATCGCCCAGGTGCACGGCATCGCCACCGCCGCCGGCTGCCAACTGGTCGCCACCTGTGACCTCGCCGTGGCGGCGGACACGGCCCGGTTCGCGACACCCGGCGTCAATATCGGGCTGTTCTGCTCAACCCCCATGGTGGCGCTGACGCGCGCAGTCGGGCGCAAGGCGGCGATGGGCATGCTGCTCACCGGCGATATTGTACCGGCAGACGAGGCGCTGCGGCTCGGCCTGGTCAACCGCGTGGTGCCGGGGGCCGCCCTCGCCGCATCCGTGGCGGACCTCGCCGGCCAGATCGCGGCCAAGAGCCGGATGACGGTCGCGATCGGCAAACGGGCATTCTACGAGCAGGCGGAGATGGGGCTGGCCGAAGCCTACGATCACGCCGCCGCGGTGATGGTCCGCAACATGGCCGCAGCGGATGCCGCCGAGGGCATCGATGCCTTCCTGGCCAAGCGCACCCCGGTCTGGAGCGATCGCTAAGCCATCGGTGCTGGACACGTCCGGGCGCCTTCGCTAGATACGCCGCTCGCCGGGCAGGTCCGGGCGCGTAGCTCAGCGGTAGAGCATTCGCTTCACACGCGAAGGGTCACAGGTTCAATCCCTGTCGCGCCCACCACCGCCTATTTGACGACTTCTTCCACCGTCCGGCCAGCCAGCTCCGCCCGCGCCGAGCGCCCGTTCAGCACCACGGCGACAGCGCCGACCAGCGCCAGCGTGATCATCGGCAGCATGCCTAGCGAGTAGCTGCCCGTCATCTGCTTGATCCAACCCAGCAGGAAAGGCCCGACGAAGCCGGCCAGGTTGCCGATCGCGTTGATTTGGGCGATCCCCGCCGCTGCCGCGCCCGCCGCCAGCCATTCGGTGCACAGCGCCCAGAACGGCCCCTTCAGTGCGTAGCAGCCGCACAGGGCGACGCTCAGCGCCACCAGCGTCACCGGCAGACCCGTCACGAACAGGCAAGCCCCCAACCCGATCGCCGACAGGAACAGCGCCGCCGCAGTGTGCCACATGCGCTCGCCCTTGCGGTCCGAGCGCAGGCCCCACAGCACCATCGCCACCGAGCCCACCAGGAACGGGATCGCGTTGTAGATCCCGGTCCAGGTGTTGCTCAGCCCGAAGGACTTGATCAGCTGCGGCTGCCAGAAGCTCAGGCCGTAGTTGGTCCCCGTGCTGCCGGCATAGACCAGGCCCAGGATCAGCACCTGCTTGTCGCGCATCACCTGCCAGACGGATTGCGGCCGGCCGCCACGCTCGGCCCGGCGCTCCGCCGCGAGCCGCCCGTGCAGCCAGTCCTTCTCCGCCTGCGGCAGCCACGCTGCGTCCGCCGGCCGGTCCGGCAGCCAGACCAACACAACGAGGCCCAGCAGCACCGCGGGCACCGCCTCGATCATGAACAGCCACTGCCACCCGTGCAGCCCGCCCAGGCCGGCCATGCCGTCCAGGATCAAGCCGGAGACGGGCGAGCCCAGGAAGGTG
>CAXSEG010000028.1:1737-22928 GCA_964235545.1 uncultured Acetobacteraceae bacterium | reverse complement strand
GATGGTTGAGGTGTTCTAGAATCCTTAGTGCCCGTGGCCGCCACCGTCGCCATGTCCGTCAGTGTCGCCCCAATCCGCGGCAATTTCGGTCTCGTGCTCGCCCCCGATCCTGGGTGCAGGAAATCGACTGCGGTCATAATGGAACGGTCGGCGCTGGCTTGACCAGACAACCTTCGCGAAGGCGCACCAAGCTATGACGGCCGCAATGGCGAGCGCGATCTCGAATAGCTGACGCCCCGACAATCCCGTCATGTGATCAAGTCCTCGCCTGTCCTCGCAGATAGCGGCTTAGGAAAACGCCGGCCGAACAATCTGCGGTTTGTGCGGTATTTGCGGTTTGTTTCAGCCGCTCCGCCGTCTCGGCAACTGTGTTTCTCTCCGGCATTCATCTCCAAATCACCTCTCTGGGGCGCGCGTAACGGCTAGAATAAACCGCAAAAACCGCAGAAACCGCAAATCAGGCCACCCTCACTTGGAACCAACTCGCCCGCTTCTGTTGGCTTTCCTTCTCGCTGCTGACCTTCGCCAGCGTCATTATCTGATCGCCAACGAGCACGGGCGCTCCTAACGACGAGGTCAGGCGGCGACCAACCGACTTGGGGGTGAACGTGGCTGCGTTTCCTCGCCCACTCGCTTCGAAGAAGCCCTTCAAGATTATGGAGTGCGCCGCCTCACCATCCTTCGGGAAATTGACCAAATCGGCGACGTCAGAAGCTAAGAAGGACCGAGCAGGCCAGACATGGTGCAGCACATCCAACACGTCGGCCAGCAGCGTGCCTTCCTCGTCTCCCTCCTCCACCTCCGTGAACAGCTTCCCGAAATCCAGGGCCGTGGCATATCGGTCCTCATCAGCGATCGGGAACTGATCGCGAACCAAAGCGGCAGCCGCATTCTCCACAGCCGAGCCAACCAAGTGCCACCACCCCTTGAACCGCGTCTTGGCTTCCCGGCGTTGGTCGGGCTTCAACTGTGCATTCCCGAGCAGGATGGTGTAGAGCGCGCTCAGGATCCTGCCCCGGTGCTCAAGCGTCCACGCGACGGGATCGGCATGAGTGAACTTGCGGTTCTCCGGGTCGGGCCGATTGACCTCCAGCCGGGCCACCAGCGACCGCGACGCGAGATCGCCCTTCGGTGAGATATTGTTCCCCGTAAACGCCATGACGGTGAACGCCGGGACGGTGATGTTGGCCGACTGTCCTAGGACGCGGTCAGAGTAGCTCTCGGCGGTCAGCACCTTCTCCAGCGTCGGGCAGGAGATGGTCGTGCCGAGCGGGATGTTGTCCCACACCAGCGCCGCCAAGCCCTCGGCCAAGTAGGCGAGAACGGCCTTGCGCCGCTCCTCCTCGTTCGGCGACCACGCCGCCGCGGGCGGCTTCTTCCCGGTCACGGCGAGGATCACCATCATGATCGCCGTCGTCTTGCCGCCACCCCGCTTCCCTGCGGTGATGAAGAACGCGGGCCGCTCCGGCAGCAGAACCCGCTCCAGGATGGTCAGGGCCAGGGCGATGAGGATGCACTTGCCCGAGAAATCAGCCGCCACGTCGCACAGCCACTCGCTGACAAGGAAGTCCAGGGCGCGGGCGGTCGCCTGGGCTGAACATCGGTCCGGTGATGGCAGCAGGTCCATCAGGCGAGGCTCGATCCGGAACACCAGCTTGCGCTCGCGGTCCAAGCCCGGTGGCGCCAGCAGCTTGCCATCCGGCATGACCAACGGCGCCGTCACGATCGCGCCGACGCGGGGCAGGGCGGAGTCGCGATAGGCGATGAAGTGGTCCACGAACGTGGGCGGCAGCGCAACCGAACGAGAGCCGCCTGCCTCTGTCTCGGCCGTGAACTCAATGTGTTGCTCAATTTCGTGCGCGAGCGAGTAGCGGTCATGCCGAGTCAGCAGCGGCAGCGACGGTGGCGGCAGTCGGGTCTTAGCAGGTTCCGCTTGGTTCGACCCCTCGGACGTCAGCTCGTGAAGCATCATTGGTGGCCGGGTGCGAACCTCGACCGGGTGGCCGTCCAGGTCGCGCATGGGTGGCTCGACCTGCTCGGCCGCACCGAGCACCTCGTCCAACGTGCGCAGCACAGGCACCCGCTCGGCATCCGGGAGCGGGACCGGGATCTGCAAGCGGCGGTCGGTGCGCGATGCAGCTCGCCGTTCCACTTCGGCCTTGGCGTGCTGCTTCTGCTGGCTGGCGCGCGCCGCCTTGACTTTGGCCCCGAGCGGCCGGGCCTGGACGCCACTGAGCTTGCAGGTCAGATCCCGAAGCCGCTGCTCCTCGTCTGGCTCCAGGTCTGCCGCAAGCACGAGGTTGACGAACCGATCGGCCGCCTCGATCGGGCCGCCTATGTTCAGTGCAGCCTCGACCGACGCCGCATCGTAACGCAACTCATAGACCGTCCGGCCATGGGCGAAGCTGTTGATCCAAAGCGTGCCATCCGAGCGGCGCATGACCTTGGCTTTGCCGCGACCGTACTCCACGCCCTCCAGCGGATCGGACAGGGTTGCACCGACGAACTTGGCCGGGTTGGCCAGCACGTCAGCGACCGTGGCGCCTTCATGGTCGGCGACGTCGAAGGGCAGCACCACGTCTGGCAGGAGGACGCCCTGGCACTGGCGCGAGACGGTCCGATGCGCGGCGGCGGGCGAGCAGCCGGTCCGCTTCACGATGCGAGCCGCCTGCGCCTCTATGAATACGCCGCGAGCCTGATCAGCGGGCCCAGCGAGACGGTGGCGCTCGGCCGCCTTCAGGTCCCGCAGCTTGGCCTGTTCGACCACCGTCAGGGGGCGGCAGATCGACCGGGTATCGGCAGCCTCGCCCTGGATGACAGAGGGCGCTCGGCGCTCGGCATCTTGGGCCAGCGGCTCCTTCAGGATCGGCGGCGCCTCGAACACCAAGCGCTCGGGGGCATACACCGTGCGGTCAATCAGCGACCGCTCCAGCATCTGCCCACCAGCGCCCACCATCAGCCACCCCAGCCCATTCAGCCAGCATCGGTCGTGCAGATCGCGGAGGAAGCGTTCAACGTCGGCCCCGTCCTGCACGAGCAGGAACACGTGCACGCCGTTCGAGCCTTTCACCGGTTCGCCCGTGTCGGTGCGGGACAGGC
The DNA here is from genome assembly GCA_964235545.1 of uncultured Acetobacteraceae bacterium. GTDB lineage: Bacteria > Pseudomonadota > Alphaproteobacteria > Acetobacterales > Acetobacteraceae > LMUY01. Next base: position 19,829 of record CAXSEG010000028.1, on the reverse strand, counting down.
CCGAGCTGGTCGAGGTTCGGACTGCCCGGGTGACCTCGGCCAACGCGGGCAGCACGGACACCAGCGCCGACCAGTAGCCGCCTTGGCCCCTGATCCGCTCGATCACGGCTGGTGGCATGCCCTTGGTGTCGACATCGATCAGGGCCAGTGCTGCCCGCCCCGGGCGATAGGCGATGTGTTCGGCCGTGCGGGCGATGAGCCCGGCGGGCGCCGACCCGTTCAGCGCCGATAGCTTGATCTGCGTCGTGACATCCACCGCGTCCGGCAGGTCGGGGCGGAGAGCGCCGAGCGCGATGGCCTGGTTGGGGTCGAGACGCCGGATCGTGTCGGCAAACTCGGTCATGCTGGCCAGGTGGACGCGTCTCGCGTGCCCGCGCCCCATGACGCAGGCGCTGCCGTCGCTGATGAGTGCGCCTGTGTCCGAGAGGCTGATCCGCTTCGTGAGCGGACCGGTGGCGCTGGACAGGCCGGTGATCTCGATCATGCACCTTTTCCGATCGTCTCGACCGTCTGCCGTCCTAGGACGGCCACCAGCTTGCGGCGCTCGACGGCGGTCAATGCCGCGTCTCCGCCGACATGACCGGGTGCGACTTACCCTCCCGGGGCACGATGACGAGCGTCGGTGTTCCCGCCAGCGCTGCGGCCCATGCGTGCACGTGAGCCGTGCTGGTTTCGACCAGCAGTAGGCGACCGGTGGCCAGCGCCCCCATGACCGCGTTCGCGTAATGCACAGCCTCGCCGCCAGCTGCGTGCAGCATGGCGCCTCGTGCCCACCGGATCGCAGCCAACGCAGGGCGCCAACCATCCGGGCCGCAACTGAGTTCGTCGTCATCGCCAATCCAGGCGAGCAGCGGCAGTTCGCTGCGGCGCATGTCGCCCAACGGCGCCCGCTCCGTCCGGTGGAGAAACTGCACGGCGATAATGCCGGACCTGAGGGCCTCGACCAGCGGCATGGCCCACGGACCCAGCGCGGCGGTGACGTCCACCAACCGCCCGACCTCGGCGGAGGAGAGGACGCGGCTCATGTGAGCGCCTCCGGGTGGGCGGCGCGCAGGGCCTCGACCACAGCGCTGGAGAACCGCTCGCGGATCTCTTTCGACGTGAATTCAACCAGCGGCGAGTATTTGACCTTGCCGTTGGCGTCCGTCAGCGCCACGCCATCCCGGCCGACCATTGGCTTGGAGGGCGGGCTGGCCACGCGCCGCGCTCACCCGACAGGATCGTCACGTCGGACAAGATCATGCCCGATGGCAGTTCGATCTTGGCGAACCCCAGCAGGCTGCCCTTGCGCATCGGCCGCCACTCCCGGATCTGGATGGTGCTCACCGCGCCACCTGCCGCATCGGCTTCGGCGCGAACCGGTCGCCCTGGGCCGCCCGGACCATCGCTGGTGTTAGCCGCCGCTCGTATTCAGTCAGAACCGACAGGAGCGCGGGCCAGCCGCCGATCCGGTCGGCGATCTCGGCCAGAGCCTCGGCCGTGGCGCGGGTGCCGAGTTTGTGGAGGTGTTCGACCCCGCGCTGGAGGCGAAGCGTATCGAGAGAGTCACGTCTATACATGGGAGCGTCCTAAGTCTGGACGCGGAAGTCGCTTGCGAAGTCAACCGAGCCGGACTACACATTCGGTGCCGCCGAAATGCTTACCAGACGACCGACCCCCGCACGCCTGCCGCGTCGCGGGGGTTTTGGTTATGCGGCCTTCGCGGGCCGGAACGTGGCAGTGGGCAGGCTGGCCAAGTAAGCCCGGATGGACTCCACCAACACCAGCGTGCGGCTGCCGGACTTCACCGCGCGCAATTTGCCGGTGGCAAGCTGGCGATAGACCTCGCTGCGGCTCAGGCCGCTGAAGGTGACGGCGTCGGCAATTGGCAAGGCGAGTGGATCAAGGCTTGCGTTGCGAAGCCGCTCAAAGGCGCTGGGGTGCATCCCTGTGTCTCCAAACGGCACCGGACAACCCGGTGCGTCTGGGGAGGACAGTGGTCAAAGATCGCCCCAGCTTAGCTGGGGTTAAGTTGGATTTACCTCCAACTCGGCCGCTTGAGACAAGAGGGTTTCGGCGGCTGACACGCCAGACTTCCCTCTGGAAGCCATTTGCTCGCAAGAAAACCTGTAAGCGATATTGTCCCAAGCGTCTGGTTCAAGCCCGTCTGCGTGCTCGCGCCACTTTTTGAGGGCGTTCCAAAGATCTGCGGATTTCACGCTCTTCGCTGCGGCAAGCTTTCCTGCGCGACGTGCGACCCAGCGACATGCTTCGTCTAAGCTGATCTCACCTAGCAAGGCTTGGACAGCCGCACCCAATAACCCTCTCTGCCTCAGTTCCGTTTGTGAAATCGGGGGACGCCCCTTTCGGCGTAGGGGTGAGAATAACGAACTACTCACCCCTAGCTCTGCATCTTCAAACGCATTGAAAACCAAGTCGAGCGGCTTGATCTCGGCGTTACTCAAACTGATATTTTTGCAGAGAGTGATGGTTGCTGCAATTGCGACTATACAGCCAACTCGTCCGGCATTTTCTTCCGCAGGTTCAACGGTAAGCCGTGATGCCTGTGTTAGCTCGCGACGGAATTGCAGAAGTATCTGTTCCACCTCCCTCAATCGTCGAAGCTCGTCATCCTGTCCGCTCATGGCGAGATCGATCGTCGTTCCGAGACTTGAACCCACTCGTCATTCGAAACCGCGCCTCCGGCAGCCCCGCCAAATAACCCTTTATCGGATCCACCAGCACCAACGTCCGCGCTCCCTGCTTGACCGCCCGCAGATTCCCTGCCCCCAACTCGCGGTAGATAGCCGACCGGCTCATGCCGCTGATGGCGCTGGCCTTCAGGATCGGAACCGCTATTGGTTCCATGCTGTAAGTCTGTGTGGGCATGTGTCGTCTCCGCAGCGCCAACCCACCGGACGCCGTGTGAAAAGCGTGACAGGCACCCAGGCAAACGACGAAGAGAAATCGACATTACAAAACGTTCATGCACGGGCAGCATGGATGTGCACCACCTCGCCTGGCCGAGCGGCTGGTTCATCGCAAAACCGCCCCCAGTCCTCCATCAGGGTAGCGCGCTTGGCCAGTAGCTTCGATCGTTGGTAAGCGGCCTCCACCTTGCTCCCGAGGACGTGCGCCAACGCGGCTTCAGCTATCTCCCTTGGGTGCACGGTGGCATCAGCTACCCAATCCCGAAACGTGGAGCGGAAGCCATGGACGGTGATGTCGCCGCGCTTCATCCGGCGGAGCAGCATCGCTCCGGCCATGTTGGACAGCGGCTTGCCCGCCCGCTTGCCGGGAAACAGGAAGTCGGACGGGAGCGGGTTGTCTGCTTTCAAGTCGTGCAGCAAGGCGATCGCGGGCACGCTGAGAGGTACTGTATGATCCACGCCACCTTTCATGCGAGAAGCTGCAACGCGCCAGGTCTTCGCCTTTAAGTCCACCTCGCCCCAGGTGGCCAAAAACGCCTCACCCGTCCGTGCGGCGGTAAGGATGATGAACTCGACCGCCCGAGCGCTGGTACCGACTTCGGTCCGTAGGTCGACCATGAAGGCGCCGACTTCGCGCCACGGTAGGGCAGGGTGGTGCTGCACCTTCAGGATCTTGTCACGGGCCGGGAGCAGGTTCTGAATGTGCCCGCGCCACCGGGCCGGGTTCTCGCCTTCTCGCCAGCCGCGGGCCTTGGCGTAATCCAAGACAACCTCAATCCGGCCGCGGAGGCGCGCTGCCGTCTCGGGGATCTTATGCCAGATCGGCTCCAGAGCCCGTGTGACGTCGCCCGTATCGACGTCAGCCACCGACTTGTCGCCGAAGACCGGGAAGACATGCCCCTTCAAGGTGGCGTCCCACTGCCACGCGTGCTTGGGATTCTTCCAACCCGTTTTGTGAGCTGCGATATACAGCTCGGCGACCTCTCGGAAGGTGCTCCGGTCGCTTCCGCTCTCCTCCAAGGCCTTCTGGCGTTTGGCCTTGATCGGATCGACGCCGCCTTCAAGGCGCTTGCGGGCTGCTAGGGCGGCGTCTCGCGCTTCGGCAAGCGAGACGGTTTCGAGCGAACCCAGGCCCATTTGCCTCTGCCGTCCGCTCGACGTGTAGCGGAATAACCAGCTCTTGTGGTCGGCGTCACGGACCTGAAGCCACAGCCCCCCGCCATCACCGTAGCGGCCGGGCTTGTTTTGCCGCTTGACCCCTAGCGCGTTCAGCTTGCTCATCCGGAGCTGTGTTCCTGGCCCACATCTCAGCCCACATGACAGCTTGGGATTGGCAAGGACAAGCGGGGACGGACAGGGACGCCGAGAAGCCTATATCGTTGTACTGAATAGCGTTCTCGGAACGAGATGGGACATGCCAGGACGCTTGTTCGACAGAGCTTGGCTCCACCATCGCTTCGACCGGGAAACCGTCGGCTCGTTCCTTGGCAGAACGGCCAATGATGCGCTAACTCACGTCTAGGCGCGTGCGTCGTGCGCGAACCGCATATAACCCCGTCCCAAAGCCGGCTTCGCCTGATAGATAGACGGGTATGGCCAAGCCTTCACTCAAATCCCGCTCCACGTCCTCGCCGGTTCCGGATGCGTTGGAGCGGCTGGCCAAGCTGTCCGGTGCCGGCACGGGTGCTGCGCGGATGGCTCGGGAGACGGAGAAAGTGATCGCGGAATGGCGGGCTGACCCGGCGCTGGGTGCCAGTGCTCTCCGCGAGCGGCTCGAGACGTTGCGGGATGACCTGTCTGGCGGCGTCAGCCAGGCGGAGGAGGCGTCCGGCGACGTGGATAGCAGTGACAAAGGTGCGGTCAAGCAGGCGAAGGCCGCGCTGGACGGTCTGGTTGCCGCCTATGAAGCCGTCATGGCGGCGCTGAACAGTTAGGTCGCATCCCGCTGGCGTCTGGTTGAGGTAAACGATCGTTCCGTCTTATAGACCGAGGCGCGGGGACAGGGCCGGGAGGGACGGTGCAGACCAGCCAGGACGGAAAGCCAGTCACCGAGGATTTGTTCAGGAGCGGGGAGCTTCGGGTATCCCGTGTGGGGGGCTTCTCCGAGCGATGCTGCATTGTCACGTTCGACTCCTATACTGATAGACGGACGCTGGAGCGGCCGGGTTTCGGTCAGCACTTCTTTCAGACGCGGGGGATCGATGCGATCCACGTCATCTCGCGCGACAACGACTGGTATCAGCATCCGGAGCTGCGGGAGGCGCTTGATGCGGTACGCGCCGTGGCGCGCGGCTACCGCCGCGTCGTCGCATACGGGTCGAGTATGGGCGCCTACGCGGCATTGCGGTTCGGAGCGTGGGCGGGGGCGGACTGCGCGGTCGCCTTGTCCCCGCAATACTCGATCGATCCGAAGGTGGTGCGGTTCGAGCGGCGCTGGGCCGCCGATAGCGTGCGCTTCCGTGCCGTGTGGGAGGGGATGGCGGGTTTCGCGACGCCGGGTGAGGCTTACGTCCTCTACGACCCGACCGATCATGACCGTAAACACATTGCCTTGCTGGAGCGGGAGAGCCGCTTCATCAAGGTGCGGCTCCCGGGGGCGGGACATCCCGTGACGGGGTTCCTGATGGAGTTGGGCTTGCTGCCGCGCCTGGTGATGGCGGCTTGCGATGGGACGGTCGACACGGCTGCGCTCGTGGCCGAAGCGAGGGATCGGCGGGCGGAGTCGCCACAATATCTGATGGTGCAGGCAAGCCGCACGTGGCTTGTGTCCCGGCGGGTCGGGTTGCTGGAGGCAGCCGTGCGGGTCGCCCCGCATCACGCGGTGTTACTGTCCCATCTGGGCCTGGCACTGGGGAGGGCGGGGCGGCACGACGATGCAGTCGGCCGGCACGTGGAGGCGCTGGCCAAGGAGCCCAGCCAGCCACGTCTGCTGGAGCAATACAGCCACACGCTGCAGCGGGTCGGGGACCTGGCGGGAGCCTTGCGGGTCATGGAGGAGGCGTGGGCGGGCGCGGGCGAGACCGAGGCCTATCTGCACCGGATGGCGCGGCTGCGGATGCTCCTGGCCAGACCCGCAGGCCGGCGTGGGTGGCGGGCACGATGGCGCGCGTGACGGGACGGCTCGGCAAAAGGCGCCGCCGGTCACGCCCCAGCTCGCTCCGGTCGGCCTCGGCGCGCAATGGCCCGATCGGGCAGCGGATTGTGGGATGGCCGTCGTCAGGACACCTACCTTTCAGACGGCCGAGTACTTGCCTGCGATTTCATGAGTAGTTTCCGAACCTGCCGCACTGTCTGGCGGCGCGGCATAGTGTTGTATCCCCGCTAAGGTCGCCGTGATCCAATACCGGGACAAGCGCAGGGTGGAGTGCTTCGTGGCGGCTGGATGGCTCATGCGCCGTCCTGCTGCCCTCGTCTCAGCACCCAACATTGTGGAGTACTCAGCATGGCAACGCCGATGGTGAATTGGACTGACGAGGACATCCGTCAACAGGCTTACTTCCAGTGGGAAGCCGATGGCTGCCCAACCGGGCGGGATTTGGATTACTGGGAGCTTGCCCGGGTGTCGCGGCCTTCGGTCAACGTCGCCTGGACGCCCGTCCTATCCGGCTCAGGGCTCTATGAAGGCGGTATAAGCGCCCAACCGCCCGTGCTATGACGGCGTTACGCACCCTCCATAAGGCTAGCCAGGCCCCCAGCAGCGGGCTGTTACGACCGGCGGATGACCGGGTAGGCGAGCAGATTCGGGCGCTGTATGCCGATCTGGATGAGCTAGAGCGCACAGCCAACCTGCTGCATGTGATGCTCCAGCGCCAGAGCCCAACGCCGCCACGCTACTAGACCTGGGTACGGCTAGGTATGGCGTGCTTCAGCCTGGCCGAAGGAGCGTCCTCACCAACTCGACCAGGTTCGCCGTATCGAACGGTTTCGACATCAGGTGATGGGGGGTGGGCGTTCGGGGCGACGTCAGATGCTGTGGTGTCGCGCTGATGAAGATGATCGGGATGCCCGGATGTCGGGCCCGGGCCGCCGAGGCGACGTCTATCCCGTCCGCTCCAGGCATGCGCAGGTTGGTCACCAGAAGGTCGATGTCGTCGGGCTCCTCCAGCATCGCGATCGCATCCAGGCCGTGTCCGGCTTCCAGGACGACGAAACCGCTCTCTTCCAGCTCGTCCTTGACGAGTAGCCGCACGAGGTATTCGTCCTCGGCGAGCAGTATCCGTTTCGGGCTGTCTTCCACTTGCTGAACTCCGATCCGAGGCGTCAACCACGCAAGTCGCGCTTCGGTTGCCATCCGGGTCCACCCTTTATGACTGGGTCACCGACCAACGCCACCTGCCGAACCGGTGCGAGGTGGCTCTTGCGGGCTGCCAGGTAGGCATCTGCTCTGGCAGCCATCCTCGCGACGCTCCGACATCACCTGCAACCGTGGCCAGAAGCGGTTTGACGGAGGTGGCGCATCATGCAAATGGACCGCGATTTTGTTTGCCGGTCAGACCCGGAACGGTCGCGGCCCGGGGCCGGCCCTTGCACCGTCGTGCGGACACATGTCGGACCGGGTCCCGAAGCATAGGAGGCACCATGGCCTATGAGACGCTCATCGTCGCCTACGACCGGTTCGACCGCGCGACGGAAGCGGTCCGGGCGAGCCGCCTCCTGCGCGTCCCAGGTGCCGACATTAAGCGGCATCCGGTCGATGCCGCTTCGATCGCGGACATCGCGGCCGCGCCGGACGAGGCGAAGCGGCTCGCGCTACACAAGAGGGCACTCGACCGGGGCGTGACCGTGATCAGCGTCCGCGTCATGGAATACCAAGCCGATCGGGTGCGGGCGGAGCTGGGCCGGTACGGACCATCGGACGTGGCCGCAGCGGGGCAGCCGTGAGCGGCGCACCGACGCCTGCGCCGGCCGATCTCGCCGCGTGCGGGATGGAAGACCTGGAGGCGGCGACCCGGCACATGGAGGATCTCGACATCTTCGTCGGCCAGCGTTCCCGCATGCATCCGGGGCCGGGTTGGACGACGGCGCTGGAGATGGTCAGGCGGGACCTGGCCCTGCTGCGGGTGGAGCTGGCGTTTCGCAAGGGTCACCGCTTTTAGCTGGCCATGGTGGCCGCGAACACGCGCGTAGTTGCCGCCCAGCAGCTTGCGAACGCCGTCCTGTCCGAGAGCCTGCCGCCAGCAACGCGGCGACCAGGCCAGGCAGCTGCGCGTAGCTGTCGAACGTCGCCGGGCCGACCAGTCCCAGCGTGTCCGTGCCGAGCCCCACGTGCTCGACGCCGAACTCCGCCGCCATCCGCCTGGTGGCTAAGAGGGCAAAGCATGATCCTGCCCGGCTCACGTCATGGCGTGCCTCGTTGTGAAGGCGATCCATCGTTGCGGAGTAGATTGAGCGATTTCGGCCAGCGTGCCTGCACCTGGCTTACCTGCTCCGGTGTCAGGGCGGGGGCGTCCACCACTTGCCGCGGGATGACGGCGAAGCTCTCCGGGTCCACCCAGCACTGCACGTCTGCCAGGGTGCGCGAGCAGTAGGGCGGCTTCTCGGGCAGCGTCTCCCGCGGGGCGCAGTAGGTCTGCCGGCGGTCCAGCCGCACAACCGAGCAGTCCCGCCCCGTTACGGCCGAGACGCCGATATCCACCACGTCCCGTCCGAATACGGTGACACTCGCTGCCTCCACGCCCACCAGCGCCTCCGTGGCCACGCATCCGCCGAGGCCCGGCAACAACAGGAGGAGAAGCCAACGCCATGGGACCATGGACCGCAGCAAAGCACTCAAAGATGAACGCAGGGTTTCCCGCGTGCTGGCACACCGCTATGGTCCCGTGCCGGTTAGAGGGATTTGTCGCAGCGTGGCTGATATTTTCGACGAGCTGAACCAGGACCTGCGAGACGAGCGTGCCCGGGCCATGGCCAAGCGGTACGGCGTGGCCGGCGGAATCGTCGTGCTGCTGGTGCTGGCCGGCGTGGGCGGGTGGCAGGGCTGGAAGTGGCATGAGCGCCAACTTGCCCAGGCCGCCGCCCCCGCGTTCCTGGCCGCGATGCACGAGGCCGACGCCTTGCAGCCCGGCAACGATCCCGGCCGCCTGCCTGCCGCCGATGCCTTCGCCAAGGTCGCCGCCTCCGTGCCGGCCGGCTACGCAGCCCTGGCCCGGCTGCGCGAGGCCGCGCTGCGTTGGGATGCCGGGGACAGCATTGCGGCGCTCGGCCTGTGGGATGGCGTCGGCAATGACGGCGCCGTGGACGCGCCGCTGCGGGACCTGGCCGCCCTGCTCTGGGCCCAGCACTCAGTCGACAAGGGTGACCCGGCCGCCATCGGCGCGCGCACCGCCACGCTCGAGGCCGCGGGCAATCCCTGGCGCGCCCTGGCCGAGGAGGTGGACGCGCTGGTCGCCCTCAGGCAGGACGACAAGGACAAGGCAACCCGCCTGCTCCGCGCCGTGTTGACGGACCCGCTGGCGGCGGACGGGCTGCGTGGCCGGGCCAGTGCCTTGCTGACGCTGCTCGGTGCACCGCTGGAGGCAAAGGGATGAGCCGCCCCGGGCTGAACCGGCGCGCCCTGCTGCGCACGGCCTCCCTCCTGTCCGCGGCGGCATTGCCGGGCTGCTCCTACATCGAGGACCTGTTCGAGAGCAGCAAGCCGGCCCTGCCGGGCAAGCGCGAGACGGTGATGGCCAGCACGCGCGGTTTGCAGGTGGACACGGCATTCCACACACCGGTGACGCTGCCGCAACCGGTGCTGAACCCGGACTGGCCGCAATCCGGCGGCACCGCGGCGCATGTGATGAACAACGTCCAGCTCGGGGATCTGCGCCGGTCATGGCGCCGGTCCATCGGCGAGGGCGGCGGCTACCGGCAGAAGATCACGGCCACCCCCGTCGTGGGCGGCGGCCAGGTGTTCACCATGGACTCGGACGGCAGCGTGAGCGCGTTCGACCTGGCCAGCGGCACCCGCCGCTGGAACACGGACACAGAGCCGAAGAAGGACCGCAGCACCAATGTCGGCGGCGGGCTGGCGGTGGTCGGCGGCACCGTGTTCGCCACCACGGGGCGGGCCGAAGCACTGGCGCTCGACGCCCGCACCGGGAAGATCGGCTGGCGCACGTCGATCGACACGCCGGCGCGCTCCGCCCCGACGGTTGCCGACAACCGGCTGTTCGTCACCACCTTGGACAACCGGATGCTGGCGCTCTCGCCCACCGACGGCAAGCGGCTGTGGAGCTACCAGGCGACCGCCGCAGCCACGAGCGTGCTGGGCGAGCCCGCCCCCGCCTATGCCGACGGGCTGGTGGTGGGCGGGTTCGGCTCCGGCGACCTGGTGACGCTGCGGGCGGACACCGGCACCCTGGCCTGGAGCGACAGCCTGGCTGCGGCGCGCGGGCGCAACAGCCTGGCCGACCTCTCGGCGATCCGTGGCCTGCCGGTGATCTCGGACAACGTCGTGTATGCCATCGGCGTCGGCGGCCTGCTGCTGGCGCTGGACCTGCGCTCCGGCCGCCGGTTGTGGGAGCGCGAGGCGGCGGGCGAGCACACGCCCTGGATCGCCGGGGATTGGCTGTTCGTGCTGACCCAGGACCAGACCCTCGCCTGCCTGGCCAAGGCGGATGGCCGGGTACGCTGGCTCAGCCAGTTGCCGCGCTACGAGAACATCGAGAAGTCGCGCGACCCGATCTTCTGGACGGGGCCGATCCTGGGCGGGCAGTACCTGTATTGTGCCGGGTCGACGGAGAAGCTGATCGCGGTGAACCCGGCGACGGGCGACGTGCTCGGCGAGATGGATTTGCCGGACCAGGTCTCGGTCGGCATGGTGGGCGCGCAGGGCAAGCTGCTCGTGGTCACGGACGATTCGACCCTCTCGGCCTTAGGCTGATACGTGCTGCCCGTAGTGGTGATCGCCGGGCGGCCGAACGTGGGCAAGAGCACGCTGTTCAACCGCCTGGCAGGCCGGCGCCACGCACTGGTCGCCGATACACCGGGTGTCACGCGGGACCGCAAGGATGCGACGGCGCAGTTGCGCGGGCGGATGGTGCGGCTGGTGGACACGGCGGGGCTCGAGGAGAGCGCGCCCGAGACGCTGTATGGCCGCATGCGCGCGAGCTCGGAAGCGGCGGTGGACGGCGCCGATCTTGTGGTGTTCGTGGTGGATGCCCGCGCCGGCATCACCCCGGCGGACAGCCACTTTGCCGCCTGGCTGCGCCGCCAGGGGCGCCCGGTGCTGCTGGTCGCCAACAAGGCGGAGGGGCGCGGCGGGGCGCAAGCGGCGATGGAAGCATACAGCCTGGGGCTGGGCGAGCCGCTGGCCGTGTCCGCCGAGCACGGCGACGGGCTGGCCAACCTGATGGGCGAGATCGCCGACCGCCTGCCGGAGCCGCGGGAGGAGGACGACCTCAACCGCCCGCTGCACCTGGCGATCGTGGGGCGGCCGAATGCGGGCAAGTCCACCCTGCTCAACCAGTTGCTGGGCGAGGAGCGGATGATCACCGGGCCGGAGCCGGGCCTGACCCGCGATTCGGTGGCGGTGCGGTTCGCCGACGGCGAGGGCCTGATCGAGCTGGTGGACACCGCCGGACTGCGCAAGCGGGCGCGGGTGGAGGAGGGGCTGGAGAAGATGAGCACTTCAGCCACGATCGAGGCGCTGAAGATGGCGGAGATCGTGGTGCTGTGCGTGGACGCCGTGGAGGGGATCCACGACCAGGACTTGCACATCGCCCGGCTGATCGAGCGTGAGGGGCGCGGCTGCGTGCTGGCGCTGAACAAGTGGGACGCGGTGCCCGACCGCAACGCCGCCCGCCGCGCCGTGAACGACCGGCTGGAGACGAGCCTGGCGCAGCTGCGTGGGCTGTCGGTGGTGACGCTGTCGGCGATGACGGGGGTGGGCGTGGACAAGCTGCTGCCCGCCATCCGCCGGGCGCACGCCATCTGGAACACCCGCGTGGCCACGGGCGAGCTGAACCGCTGGTTCGAGGCGGCGCTGGAGCGGCACGCGGCCCCGCTGGTGGACGGGCGCCGGCTGAAGCTGCGGTACATCACGCAGCCGAAAGCACGGCCGCCAACCTTCCTGATCTTTGGCACCCGGGCGGAGCAGACGCCGGAAGACTACCGGCGCTACCTGGTGAACGGGTTGCGCGATACCTTCGGGTTGCCCGGCGTGCCGGTTCGGCTGCAGTTCCGCGGAACGAAGAACCCTTACGCGGACGAGTGAGGGTCGGCCGTCAGGGGGAGGTTGCACGCGATACACTGGTGCCGGCGCGTTGGAGGGCATCGCCCGTCGCCACCCCGGCGCGGCCGACCGCGTTGCCGGTCACCACGCTCGCGTTGTCGAGCGAGTTGCCTACCCGTGCGCCGACGTTGGACGGCGAACTATCCCCGTTGCAGCCGGCCAGGGCCAAAGCAGCGGCAATAACGAACGCTAAACGGTTCACGGCACGGCTCCTTCGGTGTGTCGCCGCAACGTGGACGTGGCTCTTAGGTTCACTCGAACCGGGGCGATGTCACGGCGTTGCGGGTCGCAGGAGGACATCGCGATGACAGGAACCGCCGACCGGACCAACCCGAAGCTGTGGGACAAGGTGAAGGCCGAGGTCACCAACGGCGACAAGGGCGGCAAGCCGGGGCAATGGTCGGCGCGCAAGGCGCAGCTGGCCGTCAACGAATACAAGCACGAGGGCGGCGGCTACCAGGGCGAGAAGCCGGCGGACAATCACCTAGTGGAGTGGCAGCGCGAGGACTGGGGCACCAAGTCCGGCGAGCAGAGCGGCAAGACCGGAGAGCGCTATTTGCCCAAGGAGGCGCGCGAGGCGCTGACCGATGGCGAATACAAGCGCACCACCGCCAAGAAGCGCGCGGACAGCGCCGAGGGCAAGCAGTTCTCCGCGCAGCCGAAGGACGTGGCGGCGAAGACCGCGCCCTATCGCGGCAGCCATACCAAGGCCGACCTGATGAAGCAGGCTGCCTCCAAGGGCATCAAGGGCCGCAGCCGCATGACCAAGGCCGAGCTGGAGCAGGCTCTGCATGCCTGAGCTGACGGACGCCGAGCGGCAGGCAATCGCCCGCGACTTCCACCAGGCCGTGAACATGCCGCCGGCTAGCCTGCGCACATGGCTGGACAGCGAGGACAGCCAGTCCGTAGGGATGACGCATGAGGGCGAGCGCGTCACCCATGAGGACGGCGACGAGTCGGTCGGCCACGAGATGGGCCGGCGCATCCTGGCCCTACGCGCGAAGAAAGCCGCCGACCTCGACGAGGACGACTTCGCCGCCATGCGCAAAGTGGTGGGCTACGTCCATCGCCACGGCAAGCAGCGCCCCCAGGGTGACGTGACGGATACGCGATGGCGCAAGTCCTTGATGAACTGGGGTCACGACCCGCTGAAATAGGCCTTTGCAGCCGTATCCGCCTCCGCCACACTCCCTGCCAAGAGCAATGCCGCAACAAGCGGCGTGTGGGGGACGTGCGATGGATTTGGAAAGCCGGACAATACGCCAGGTGACGATGCGGCTCGTGCCGTTCCTGGTGCTCTGCTACTTCGTCGCCTACCTGGACCGGGTCAATGTCGGCTTCGCGGCGCTGACGATGAGCAAGGACCTGAACCTGTCGCAGACGGCGTTCGGGTTCGGCGCCGGTATCTTCTTCATCGCCTATTTCATCTTCGAAGTGCCCTCCAACCTGTTCCTGGAGAAGTTCGGCGCGCGGAAATGGATCGCCCGCATCATGTTGAGCTGGGGCATCCTGTCCGGCTCGATGGCGTTCATCACCGGCGAATACAGCTTCTACACCGTGCGGGTGCTACTCGGCTTCGCAGAGGCCGGCTTCTTCCCCGGTATCATTTTCTTCCTCACGCTGTGGTTCCCGGCGACCGAGCGGGCGCGGATCATCGGCCTGTTCATGGCGGCGATCCCGCTTTCCTCCGTGATCGGTGCCCCCATCTCAGGCCTGTTGTTGGGACTGGACGGCTGGATGGGCCTGCATGGCTGGCAGTGGATGTATATCCTCGAGGCTGCCCCCGCGGTGATCCTGTCCGGCGTGGTGTATTTCTACCTGACCGACAAGCCCGCCGATGCGACGTGGCTGGGTGCCGAGGAGCGCGGTTGGCTGATGGGCCGGCTCGCGGACGAGCGCCGCCAGCGGGAGGCTACACGCCATTATAGCGTGTTGCAGGCGATCATGAACCCCCGGGTGCTGGCCGTGGCAATGGTGTATTTCGGCGCGAACGCCTGCAATTACGGGCTGAGCTTCTTCCTGCCGACCATCATCAAGGGCTTCGGCGGCCTGAGCAACGTGCAGGTCGGCTTCATCACCGTGCTGCCGTATTTCGTGGGCATGGTCGGCATGATCTGGTGGGGCCGCCGCTCGGACGCCCGCAAAGAGCGGAAGGGACACGCGGCGTTCGCGCTGTTTATCGCCGCCGCGGGCATTGGCCTCTCCACCCTGCTGCCGGATCCGACGATGAAGATGGCGGCGCTGACGGTGGCGGGCTTCGGCATCTTCTCTTGCCTGCCGGTGATCTGGACGCTTCCGACGGCGTACCTGTCCGGCGCCGCTGCAGCGGGCGGCATCGCGACGGTGAACGCGATCGGCAACCTGTCCGGCTTCTTCGGCCCGTATGCCATGGGTTACCTCAGGGACATGACGGGCAACTTCAACGCCGGGCTCTGGTGCCTGTCGGCGGTCGGCTTCATGGCGGTGGGCATCGTGCTGGCCCTGCGCCACGACGCGACGCTGGAGCAGGCACCGATCGCGACCGGTGCGGTGGCAGCCGCGGAGTAGGATTGCGGCGGGGTGGGCGTGATAGCGTCCACTCCGCCCATGGTCGTAGACCGGTAACCTGTAGCGGTCTCCGGGTGAGCTGGCCGGGCCGAATTCATCATCGTCAACCGGCGTGCGCCATGCGATGTCCGTGGCCATGACGCGGAATGCCGAGCAGCTCCAGGCCCACTTCGAGCGATGCGTCGTTCTCCAGCGCCAGGAGCGATTCGCGGAGGCGGCCGCGGGGTATCGCGCGCTGCTGGCCGAGGCGCCCTATCTGCCGCAGGCGCATTTCAATCTTGGCTTGGCGCTGAAGGCCCAGGGGCTGCACGACCCCGCGGCGGGGAGTTTCCGCGAGGCGACCCGGCTGCAGCCCGGCTGGGCGGAGGCGTTCGTAAACCTTGCCAAGCGCTCCAGATGCTGCGGCAGTTCGCGGAGGCCGAGGCATGCAGCCGCCAGGCCTTGCGCCTCAAGCCCGATCTGCTGGAGGCGGTCGTCACCCACGGCACCGTGCTGCGGGATTTGGGGCGGTTCGAGGCCGCGATCACGCGGCTGAGCGAGGCCGTGCGCCGCCGCCCCGACATGGTGAGCGTCCGCGACAATCTCGGCATTGCCCTGAAGGATTCGGGGCGGCTGACGGAGGCGGAGGCGGTCTACCGCGCCGCCCTGGCGATCGAGCCTGAACAGCCGTCGGTCAATTACAATCTCGGTATCCTCCATTTGGTGGCCGGGCGGCTGGCAGAGGGCTGGGAGGGGCTTGAATACCGCTGGCGGCTGGAGGGCCAACAGGCGCGGCCGTTCGGCACGCCGCTTTGGGACGGCCGGGCGCTGCCGGCGGGCACGCTCCTGCTCCTCTACGCCGAACAGGGGTTGGGCGACACGGTCCAGTTCTGCCGCTACGTCCCCCTGGCTGCCGAGCGCGCGCGCACCGTCCTGCTGGTCAGGCCCGAGACGCGTCGGTTGCTGGCCAGCCTCCACCCGGCGGTGCCCGTCCTCACCACACATGACGCGGTGCCGGAGCATGCCGTGCAATGCCCCCTGCTCAGCCTGCCGCGCGCGCTCGGCACCACGCTGGAGACGATCCCCGGCACCACGCCCTATCTGCGCGCCGAGCCGGCCGCCGCCGCCGCTTGGCGGGACCGCCTCGGCCGGCTGGACGGCCTGCGCGTCGGCTTGGTCTGGGCGGGCAACCCAACCTACTCGTACGACCAACTGCGCTCCATCCCGTTCGCCCTGCTGACACGGCTGCTCGCCCAGCCCGGAGTGAGCTTCGTCTCCCTGCAGAAGAACGCGGCGAGCGCCCGCACCCTTCCAGCGGGCGCGCGGCTGCATGACTGGACGGCCGAGCTGGCGGATTTGGCAGATACCGCCGCCCTGATCGACGGGCTGGACCTGGTGATCGGCGTGGACACGGCGGTGGTCCACCTGGCGGGTGCGCTCGGCAAACCGGTCTGGCTGCTGAACCGCTTCGACACCGACTGGCGCTGGCTGCTCGGCCGCGAGGACAGCCCGTGGTACCCCACCCTCCGCCAGTTCCGGCAGGCGCAGCCCGGGGATTGGAAGGGCGTGATCGCCCGGGTGTCGGCGGCGCTGGCCGAGCGTGTTTCCGGCTCCGCCCGCGCCGAAGGTGGCATGGTTTGAACGAAGCCGGGTGGCGCCGCGCGCAAAAGCGGCGTTACATAGCGTAGCATTGGGGATTGCACTCCATGGATGAAGGCATGTCCGACCTCGGCGAACTCGAGCTTGAGGTCATGCAGATCGTCTGGGACACGGGCGAAGTCACGGCCGACCAGGTGCGGTCGCAGTTGAGCCGCAACTCGAAGGAGTCGACCGTTCGGACCGTGCTGCGGCGGCTCGAAGACAAAGGCTACGTCGCTCACAGGGCCGAGGGCCGCACCTACATCTTCCGTGCTGCCGAAGCCCGGCAGGACGTTGCCGCCCGGGCTGTGAAGCGCATCGTGACGTGGTTCTGCAACGGTTCGGTGGAGGACGTGCTCGTCGGCATGGCCGACGCGCGCATGCTGGACCCACTCGTCCTGAAGCTGCTGGCAAAGCGGATCGACGCGGCCAAAGGGGACCAGTGATGCTGGGCGTGCTGGGAGAGGCGGCGCTCCGCACCGTGCTCCTGGCTGCCACTGTCCAACTCGTCGTTTGGGTGCTTCGCATCCGCCGAGCACAGTTGCTGCTCATCACATGGACGGTCGTCCTGGCGGCGTCCCTCGCCATGCCGGCGCTCCAGTGGGCCACTCCACTCCGGTTGCCCATAGGTCTGGGCCATCCCGCAGCATGGTTGATCAGCCAGTCCGATCTTCAGCAGCAAGCCATCCCGGCCGTGTCGTCCAGACCTATCTCCGCCGTCGACGTCCAGGGACTGCCCGCGATAGCATCTTGGTTGGAGGCCGCGTATCTCCTGGTGAGCACAATCATGGTGCTGCGCTTGGTGGTGGGCGTTGCGCTGTCCTTGCACTTGCTGAGCAAGGCATCGCCAACACACCTAACCTCGGAACCAGGTGCCCATATCCGGATCAGCCGGGCGGTCGCGGCACCGGTGACGGTCGGCAACGTCATCCTGCTGCCGCCCGATGTCGTAGACTGGCCCCCCGCTATGTGCCAGGCCGCCATCGCCCATGAGTGTGCCCACGTCGCACGCGGGGATTTCGCGTTGCTGGTGCTGTCGCAGCTCAATCGAGCGCTGTTCTGGTTCAGCCCGGTGTCATGGCTGCTGCATCGCCGACTGGCTGCACTCGCCGAACTTGCCAGCGACGACCATGCCATGATGGTAACGGGCGACCGCACCGGTTATGCCGAGGTCCTGCTCGAAATGGGCCGCCGGTCAGGACCGCTGCTGCGGGGGCTGGCCATGGCACGAGCCTCCACACTGCAATATCGGATCGAGCGCGTCCTGGCGGACTCCGCCGAAAATTTCCCGGTCAGCGGGTTCCAGCGATCGATGATCGTCGTTGGCGCCGCGCTCGTCTCGGTCGCCGCCGCGAGCCCGGATTTCAACCCGGGTGCGCCATCAAGCGCGGTTGCACGCGATCGACTACGACCCGCCCTGGCCCTCTCGGTCGATACCTCTCCGGTTCCTGCACGGACGGTGACGGCCGTGGCGCAACCGTCGCCGGTGGCGTCGCCGACCGAGGACGCTGCCCTCCCGTCCGCGCCACCCGCAACCTCGTTGCCGCGAGAGGCCCGGGCGGTGTCGCAGCAAGCGTCAGGCGTGCAGCTGGCGGTGCGGCCGGTATCGCGACCAGTGGTCAGCACCGTTCGGCCGCCCGCGCGCTCCGTGCAGGTGCGCAGCCGGCCCAACGACACCCAGGGCGATGTCGTCGCACGGCGGACTGTTGTGGCTCCACACTCCTCCAGGGGTCTTCCCGGCTTCATCGAAGATGCACACCATTCGAACACACCTGGCAGCACCGGCGAGGTTAGATACGGGATCG
>CAXSEG010000028.1:0-1727 GCA_964235545.1 uncultured Acetobacteraceae bacterium | reverse complement strand
GTCAGTCGCCTCTGGTCGAACCATCTCCGCTCAAGGTGTTCGATCAGCAGACCTGCGACGGCGTATACCTTCCGGGGTCGATCGGGGGTGCGCAGAGTGGCAACGGTTGGGCGGCGCTCAACGTCATGAAAGCAAAGTTCTTTCGCCAAGCGAATGGTATGCCATGGCTGAAACTCTATCTCGGCATGCGTGACCCTGTGGACTTGCCGGTGACGGTCACTGGCAAGGAGGTCGAATTTACGGCCGCCTACGATACCTCGTTCAAGATGCTGCCGCAGGGCCTAAACCACCTCACAGGCACCACCGAACGCCCTTCGGGCACCATCGATTTCGCCTGTAGGTAAGCCTGGCGCCCACCGCTTCGGTCTTGGCGGTCACGAGGCGCTTCCATCCGGCGGTAGCGGCGGTTGACCCGATGCACCTCGGGCTTGGTAGATGACGCCATTCGTTTGAATACAGCTGGACCTATCCGCCACAAGCTGTAATGCTACAGCTTGTGGCCCTATTTCACTGGAAGGCTGGTGCCACTCCAAATACGGGAGAATGTCCCATGCGGTTGCCGGTCCCTTCAGCCACCCTTGCCGCGGCTCTTGTTCTGACGGCGGTGGCCGCTTGCTGCGCGCCCGCGTTGTCCCAAGACTTCAGCATCACGAACCCAGTAGAGCCAGCGAACGCGGGCCGCCGCGACCTGATGCGGCAACTACAGGCATGGTGGGACGTGCACGCCTACTATCCCCGACACGCATCGAGTAATGATGAGGGTGGCACTGTCAAAGTCCGCCTGGTGATCAAGCCTGACGGGCGGATTTGGGCGGTCAGTGTGGTGAGCAACTCGGGATCAGACTCGCTCGATGCGGCGGCGGCGGCCGTGTTCACCGGAGGCTTCGTGCGGCCGTTCCCGGAGGGCGCGCCGGAGGCCGACCTGGACATCTCGCTGCACTACGTCCTGGCGCACCGGCATGATCAGCCGGTGGCGGCCGGTTACACGCCCGTGCTGTCCCATAGTGCGTTCACGATAGCCAACGATCCGGTCAAGTCGCCTATCCTCGACACAATGCTGCAACGGACTTGCACTGGAGCGGTCGTAAAGGAGGGGATACGAAATCATCCTGAATACGGATCGCGCTATTGGGCCGAAGCAGTCTTCTTTCGGAAGCCTGATGGCACACCATGGGTCAAGTTCTATGAATCTGGCTTTCCCATCATCTCTCCGGTCATAGAAATAGGCAAGCTCGTGCAGTGGACTGGCCGCGAGGAGCATATCAGGGGTGGAGCTAGCTGGTTCTACACATACACGGTCTGGCCTGATGGCGAAAACAAGCTTATTGGCAACATCAATACGGATGCCATCAATTTTACGCAGAGTATTAACCGTGGAGGCACGGTTGATTTTATCTGCGCAACAGAGACCGTGCCTGCGATTACGTGGAGTGCATTGTCTGTAACTCCCGGCAAGACTCCGCTGGGCGATCCGCCCTGACGACGACATTTCGAGGGTCGAGATGGGGAAGCTCGGGATCGAGCTCATCCGAGATGCCGCCAGTCATGCGCAAGCGGCTCAGCGTCGTCGCGGCGCGCATGGTCAACGAGCGGTGCGGCACACCCTGCGTCGGCCTTGAGAGCGTGCAACCGCGCGGCGTTCGAGGAGGTACGGCGTGGATCAGACGGTTAGTGCAGGCGGCGTGGCGGGCGGGGACCTGTCGATCCTGACGCTGTTCCTGCAGGCG
>CAXSEG010000027.1:0-23137 GCA_964235545.1 uncultured Acetobacteraceae bacterium | reverse complement strand
GAACGACAGTGAATCAGAACGGCCGTGACCTACGCAATGGGGACAGACCCTAGCCGGGATTAGGCGAGAACAGCGCTTCCTTGTCCGGCTTGTCCTTCCAAGCGTCGGCGTCCTCGGGCGGGGTCCCTTTGCGCGTGATGTTCGGCCATTGCAGGGAGAAGCTCCGGTTGCGCTCGACCCATGCCGTGGCACGGTCGTCGCTGTCCGGCACGATCGCCTCGGCCGGGCATTCGGGCTCACATACGCCGCAATCAATGCACTCGTCCGGGTGGATCATCAGCATATTCTCGCCGACGTAGAAGCAGTCGACCGGACAGACCTCGACGCAGTCCATATACTTGCACTTGATGCAGTTCTCAGTGACCACGTAGGTCATACGCTTTGGCTCCAACGACCGGATACGGGCATGAGGTGGGGCGGTATGCCGCCGTTTCACCCCTCGTGCAAGCCAAGCTCGGCAGGTGGCGCTGCAACCTCCTCGTGGACGTCCTCGTACAGGGCGCGGGCCTCCGGCGCCGGGCCGCGCCTTGTGGCAAGGGCGAGCACGCGGACCACGCGGATCCTGTCTCCCGCCGGGAAGGTCAGCACGTCGCCGGGCCGCAGGCGCGCGTGGGGCTTGTCGGTGGGCTGGCGGTTGATGCGGATGCTCCCCCGCTCGACCCAATTTGCACAGCCGGAGCGCAGCTTCAGGAAACGGGCGCACCAGAGCCATTTGTCCAACCGCTGCCAGGTGCGGTCCTCGGCTTCGCTCATCCTTTGTTCATTGTGGCGGGGGCTTCGTCATGGGCGGCGGCGCAGCGAGGCGAGGGCCGCGAACGGGTTGTCCGGCCGCACCGGCGGCGGCTCGGTGGCGGGCCGAGGCCGAGTGGCGATCCGCCCGGCCTGGGCGGACAGCATCGCCGGTGCCGGCGGGCCGAATGCCTCCGGCTCCAACGCGACGGCGGGGAGCACGCGCATGCCGAGGGTGCGCAACACGGCCGGCATCGCCTCGGCCTTGACCGACAGGCGGGAGGCAAGGCCGGTTGGCAGCGCGGTCGGCCGCCGCCGGGTCGCGTGGGCCAGTTCGGCGGCGATCCGTTCGGCAATGTCGAGCCGCAGCAACACCGGCCCGGCTTCCAGCCAGCCCATGGCAAAGGCGAAGCCGGGAGGCCAATTTGCGGGGACCGCGAGCGACACCAGCCCCGGCGCCGGCAGCTCCGCCGGGGGTGCGCGGTGCGCCACGGCCCAGAGCATGGCCCGCAGCGCCATGGCCCGGGGCTTGAGCGCCGCCGGGCTGAACAGGCCAAAGCGCCCGGCCCGGACACCGAGCAGCTTCAGCTTGGCCCGGTCCGTCGGCGATAGCTCCACCGCATGGGCCACGCCGCCCGCCTCGCCCAATTGGTGCAGCGGGCCGCGCAGCGCGGGCTCGGCGATGGCGGACAGGCGGAGCACTGGGGCCAGCTCGGCCTCGATCAAGCCCGTCACGAAGGCCTGTAGCCGGATGCGGACCAACTCGCGTCCCGGCCCGTCCAGGTGTTCGCTGTCGATCACCTCCACCAACGGGCGCAGCATGGCGCTGCCGGGTCGCAGCCGCGCCGCCACGCCGCCGCCCCAGCCGATCTTGCCGTCCGGCGCCAGGGTGAACGCCTCCGCCGTGGACTGCACCAGCGCGTCCACCCGGCGCGGCATCTCCTGCCGCAGGGCACGGCGGGCGGCGCGCAGCACCAGGCGCTTCTCGTCCCCCACGGCGGACGGGTCGGGGACGAAGGTGAACCCCTCCACGTGGCCGACGGAATGCCCCTCCACCACCACCTCGCCACGCGGTGTCACGGCGGAGAGCAGGCTTTCGCCGGCAGCGTCGTCCAGCCGGCGCAGCAGCAGGGTGGAGCGGCGGTCCACGAAACGCGCCGTCAGCTTCTCGTGCAGCGAGTCCGAAAGCTTGTCCTCCACGGCACGGGCGCGGTCCGCCATGCCGGTGGCGTCCTTCACCCAGTCCGGCCGGGCGGCGATGTAGGACCACACGCGCACGCCGGACAGCCGCTGCATCAGCGTGTCGATGTCGCCGTCCGCCCGGTCCAGCGCCGCCACTTGCCCGTCCAGCCAATCGGCCGGCAGATGGCCCTCTCGCGCCAGGTGGCCAAACACGCGGGCGCAGAACCGGGCGTGGCTGTCATCGGCGAGCTTGCGGAAGTCTGGAATTTGGCAGGCGTCCCACAGGGTGCGGACCATGCGCCGACCGCCGGCCATGCGGCGGATCTCCTCCTCCCGCGCCAGCGCCTCGAGCGTCTCGAGGTCCGAGGCGTCGCGGCCGCGCACTAGGCCGGGCCTGGGCGGGGGGGCTTGCAGGCTGCCGAGCAAGGCGTCGAGATGGCTGAAGTCCAGTTCGGCGTTGCGCCAGGCGAGTTGCTCCAGCGGCTCGAACCGGTGGTCCTCCACAGCATCCGCCAGTTCCTCGTCGATCGGCGCGCAGCCGGCGGTGGTGCCGAAGGTGCCGTCCCGCATGCCGCGGCCCGCCCGGCCGGCGATTTGCGCCACTTCGGAGGCGGCGAGGCGGCGCGGGCGGTGGCCGTCGAACTTGCCGAGCCGGGCGAAGGCCACGTGGTCCACGTCCATGTTCAGGCCCATGCCGATCGCGTCGGTTGCGACCAGGAAATCCACCTCCTTGTCCTGGTACAGCGCCACCTGGGCGTTGCGGGTGCGTGGCGAGAGCCGGCCCATGACCACGGCGCAGCCGCCGCGGCGCCGCCGGATCAGTTCGGCGATGGCGTAGACCTCGCCGGCCGAGAATGCGACCACGGCGGTGCGGGGTGGCAGGCGCACGAGCTTTTCCGGCCCGGCGAAGCGCAATTGGGACAGGCGCGGCCGCGTCTCGATCTCCGCCTGTGGCACCAGGCGCTGCAACAGCGGGCGGATGGTTTCCGCCCCCAGGAACATGGTCTCCACCATGCCGCGGGCATGCAGCAGGCGGTCGGTGAAGATGTGGCCGCGATCGGCATCGGCGCAGAGCTGGATCTCGTCCACGGCGACGAACTCGGCCGCCCGGTCCAGCGGCATCGCCTCCACCGTACAGGCATACCAACGCGCGTCCGGCGGGACGATCTTCTCCTCGCCGGTGATCAGGGCGACGTGCTTGGCACCTTTGCGCGCGACCATGCGGTCATAGTTCTCGCGGGCGAGCAGGCGCAGCGGAAAGCCGATGATGCCGGACGAGTGCGCGAGCAACCGCTCGATCGCGAGATGGGTCTTGCCCGTGTTGGTCGGCCCAAGCACGGCCTTCACACGGGAGGGAAAGCCCGACATGAGGCAATGGTTGGGCGCGGCGGCGGCAAATGCAAGCGGTCGTTCGCGCCGAGCGCGCTTGTCAGGACGCAGCAAGATGGGCGACAACCTCGGGATGTTCGACCGTGACCTGGACTGCCTGGCCGAGCCGGGTTCGCCCGGCTTGCCCGTTCACGCTCTCCGCCCCGACGGGCTGGGCGCGTTCCTCGCCAACTCACCCCACGCCGCCTTCCTGCGTGCCGGCGGCTTCACCGCGGCGGCGGGGGAGCTGCGGCTGCTGCCCGGCGGCACGGGCATCGAAGGGGCGGTATTCGGCCTCGGGGACAAGCGGGACCCGCATCTGTTCGGCGCGCTGACCGCCCTGCCCGAGGGGGTGTGGGACATCCTGCCGGGGGACTTCCCCGCTGCCGACGCGACGCTCGGCTTCTGCCTTGGCGCCTACCAGTTCACCGCGTTCAAGCCGGCCCGCGCAGCGCCCCGCCTGGCCGCGCCGCGCGGGCCGGAGACTGAGGCGGCGCGGGCGGCCTGGCTCGTGCGTGACCTGATCAACATGCCGGCCGACCGGCTTGGCCCGGCCGAACTCGCCGCCGCCCTGGTGCGGGTGGGCGAGGCGTTCGGGGCGGCGACCAGCCTCGTCACGGGCGCCGCCCTGGTGCGCGAATACCCCGCCATCGCCGCGGTGGGCGCCGGGTCAGACCGGGCGCCGGTGGTGGCGAGCCTGCGCTGGCAAGGGTCGGCGGCAGCGCCGGACGCGCCGCTGGTCGCGCTCTGCGGCAAGGGCGTCTGTTTCGATACGGGCGGCTACGACCTCAAGACCTCCGCCGGCATGTTGCGGATGAAGAAGGACATGGGCGGGGCTGCCATCATGCTCGTCCTCGCCCGTATGATCATGGCGGCGAACCTCCCGGTCCGGCTGGTGCTGCGGCTCGGCTGCGTGGAGAACAGCGTCTCGGGCCGCGCCATGCGCCCGTCCGACGTGCTGCTGACCCGGCGCGGCCTGCACGTGGAAGTCGGCAACACCGATGCCGAAGGCCGGCTGGTGCTGTGCGACTTGCTGGCGGAGGCGTCCGACGAGCAGCCTGCCGTGCTGTTCGACGCGGCGACGTTGACCGGCGCGGCGAGGGTGGCCCTCGGGCCCGACCTGCCGGCGATGTTTTGCAACGACGAGGGGCTGGCGGCGGCGATGCTGGCGGCTGGCGAGGCCGAGCACGACCCGGTCTGGCGCATGCCACTTTGGCCCGGGTACGAATCATGGTTGTCGAGCAAGGTCGCCGACCTCAACAACGTCAGCTCCAAACCAATGGCAGGGGCAGTGACGGCTGCTCTGTTTCTTCAACGTTTCGTGACGCAGTCGACGTCTTGGTTACACTTGGACACTTATGCGTGGAACGATTCGACCACGCCGGGACGGCCTGAAGGCGGGGAAGCCCAGGCGATACGGGCTGCATTCACAGCAATCTCAAATTTCCTTCATATTCCGGTCATGATCCAACCTATTTGGTAACGTTATCGGCATCTAAACTTATGTCGTAGAAGTAGTTACCGGGCGAGCGCCACTTGCGACACTAGCTTGCAAGACCGTCTCCCCGTAGACATGTGCAGCCTAACCATAGCAACCCAGCCGTTCAGCCTAGCTGGACCGTTGCGGGGTAGAAAAGGACCATATTATGGCTACTTCATCTTCCGCCGACCAGTTGGTCGGCATCCTGCGGGACACGGTCGTGGCCCTTGTCCGGCGTGATGGGCCGGATTTGTCGGCACGCCAGCTTGGGGTGTTCCTCACCTGCTACCTGCAGGAAGGCGCCCATACCGTCCGTGGGCTCGCGGCCGAGCTGAATGTGTCCAAGCCCGCGATCACGCGCGCATTGGACCGTCTCGGTGAGTTGGACCTTGCCCGCCGCAAGGTGGACCCCGCCGACCGCCGCAGCGTACTCGTGCAACGGACGCTCAAGGGCGCTGCGTTCCTACGGGACATGCGTGGCATCATGACCGAGGCGCACACTCCGGCACGCAAGGCCGGCAGTAGTTCACAGCAGGGTGAACCTGCGCGCAAGACGATGCACGGCTGATCGGCGCGATTGACAAGGCCGCTACGGCGGCAGACGCTCATTCCAGCCAAGGGGAGCCCCGATAAGGGACTGAGATATCGTTGGCACGTGCCCTCTCGTGGCACGGTGCAACACGGTGACCCTGTTACCTGATCCGGATCATGCCGGCGTAGGGATGGGGAGCCCGTTTGGTGATGGTGCCCTCATTTCGCCGCGAATGGGAGCGCCAGAATGACTTACCAGCAAAAGCCGAGCGCCGTGACGACGGGGGCGATCGCCGGATCGCACAAGATCTACAGCACGCCGCCGGGTCGGGCCGATTTGGCGGTTCCGTTCCGGGAGGTTCCACTGGACCGCACGGCCGTGGAGCCGCCGGTCCGGTTATATGACACCTCCGGCCCTTACACGGACGACACGGCCACTATCGACCTTACGCAAGGTCTGCCACGGGTGCGCGAAGCCTGGCTTGCCAAGCGCGGGTTCGTGACGCCCGTGGCCCGAGTGGTGACGCCGGAGGATAACGGTAACACCGACCGCCTGGTCTCCGAGTGTCCGGCAGCCCCGGCGCTCTGGGCCGGCCAGCCCGGTGCCCCCGTGACGCAACTGGAGTTCGCGCGCGCCGGGATCGTCACCGAGGAAATGGTTTACGTCGCGCACCGCGAGAACCTTGGCCGCGCCGCCATGCACGAGGGCGCCGAGGCCCGCCGCGCGGATGGCGAGGATTTCGGCGCCGAAATCCCCGCGTTCATCACGCCGGAGTTCGTCCGCAGCGAGATCGCCCGTGGCCGCGCCATCATCCCCGCCAACATCAACCATCCGGAGCTGGAGCCCACGATCCTTGGGCGCAACTTCCTGGTGAAGATCAACGCCAACATCGGCAACTCCGCCGTCACCTCCTCCGCCGCGGACGAGGTGGAGAAACTGGTTTGGGCTACGCGCTGGGGGGCGGACACGGTCATGGACCTGTCCACCGGCCGCAACATCCACAACATCCGCGGTTGGATCATGCGCAACTCGCCGGTGCCGATCGGCACGGTGCCGATCTATCAGGCGCTGGAGAAGGTGGGTGGGGATGCCGACAAGCTGGATTGGGAGGTGTTCCGCGACACGCTGATCGAGCAGGCGGAGCAGGGCGTCGACTATTTCACTATCCACGCCGGCGTGCGCCTCGCCTATGTGCCGCTGACGGCGAAGCGCGTCACCGGGATCGTCAGCCGCGGCGGGTCGATCATGGCGCGCTGGTGCCTGGCGCATCACCGCGAGAGCTTCCTGTACGAGCACTTCGGCGAAATCTGCGACATCATGCGCAAGTACGACGTGTCGTTCTCGCTGGGCGATGGGCTACGGCCGGGGTCGATCGCCGATGCGAACGATGCGGCGCAGTTCGCCGAGCTGGAGACGCTGGGCGAGCTGACCCACGTTGCGTGGGAGAAAGGCTGCCAGGTGATGATCGAGGGTCCCGGCCACGTGCCGATGCACAAGATCAAGGTCAATATGGAGAAGCAACTGAAGCTGTGCGGCGAGGCGCCGTTCTACACGCTCGGCCCACTCACCACGGATATCGCGCCGGGCTACGACCACATCACGTCTGCGATCGGGGCGGCGATGATCGGCTGGTTCGGCACGTCCGTGCTCTGCTACGTGACGCCGAAGGAGCATCTGGGGCTGCCGAACCGGGACGACGTGAAGACGGGGGTGATCACCTACAAGATTGCCGCCCACGCCGCCGACCTCGCCAAGGGTCACCCGGCGGCACAACTGCGGGATGACGCGATCAGCCGGGCGCGGTTCGAGTTCCGCTGGCAGGACCAGTTCAACATCGGCCTGGACCCGGACACCGCGCGGCAGTTCCACGACGAGACGCTGCCGAAGGAGGCGCACAAGGTCGCGCATTTCTGCTCGATGTGCGGGCCGAAATTCTGCTCCATGAAGATTAGCCAGGACATCCGCAAGGATGCCGAGCGGCTGGCCGGGCTGGAGCAGAAGAGCGACGAGTTCCGCAACAACGGGGCTGCGCTGTATGTGCCCGAACCGGTTGCCCGCGTGCCCGAGCCGGTGCCGGTCGAGCAGACCTTAGCCGAGTGAGCGTGGAGGCGGAGCAGGCGCAAGCCCGGCTGGCGCTGGATGCGATCGGCCAGTTGCCCGATGGCGAGTTGGATCTGGCCGGTGCCGCGTTGCAGCTCGCCCGCATCGATGCGCCGGAGGAGGATTGGGCGGCGGCGCGGGACCACCTCTCCACCCTGGCGCGTGACGCGGTGGCGCTGGCGGCGGACCGGCCCGGTGACGACCCCTCGGTCCGAGCTGGCGCGTTGGCCGGGCTAATGACGGGGCGCTGGCGCTATACCGGCGACCGCGACAGCTACGATGACCTGTCCAACGCCAACCTGATCCACGTCATCCGGCGGCGCCGCGGCTTGCCGGTGGCACTCGGCATACTATGGCTGCACTGCGCGCGGGCCGCCGGGTGGGACGCATTCGGTGTGGATTTCCCGGGGCACTTCATGATCGCGTTGCCCGGCCGCAAGGGTCAGCTCGTGCTGGACGTGTTCGACGGCGGCCAGCCGGTGGACGCGCGGGCGTTGCGGGCCATGATCAAGCGGGTGGAAGGGCCGAAGGCGGAGTTGCGCCCCGGCCTGCTCGCGCCGATGGCGGCCCGTGCGGTGCTGCTGCGGCTGCAGAACAACATCAAGCTGCGCCGCCTGGATGCCGGGGACGTGGCGGGTGGCCTGAGCACGCTGGAGGACATGCTGCGGATCGCGCCTGACTATGCTGCGCTGTGGCGGGAGGCGGGAATGGTGAACCAGCGGCTGGACCATGTGGGCGCTGCGCTGCGCTGCTTCGGCAAGTTCCTGGCGCTGGTGCCGGAGGGCGGGAGGCGGACTGGATCCGCGAGGCGGTAGAGGGGCTGCGGACAAGGCTGAACTAGCGGGCGCCTGCTGATCCTTGTCGTCAGGGGTCCGAAGAACGACTCCTCCGATGGGGTTTGGGTGGAGCTTCAACCCGTCCGGCCTTGCCATGACGGTTGCGCATAGTCGCCTTTGTGCGAGTGCTTATAGGATGCCAAAGCGCATCCTACCCTACGGCACTCCCTGAAGACAGAGGCCGTTAAGGAGTTGGTAGTGCTGCCGGGCCTACGATTGGCCATGCACGGAAAAATCCTTGTCATCCTGGTCCTCCTCGCGTTGCGGGTGCTGTCCGGGAGCGCGTTCGCCCAGTCGCTGGAGAGTGGCCGGTTGCTGGCGACCAGTGGCGTCACCGAGTTGGAGGGCGCGGGCGGGGGCGGGTTGGTGCCCTGGGCACTGATCAGCGGCTATGGCACGAAGGATGCGGTCGGAGCCAACGTGCACGACACGTTCAGTTACTTGTCGGACTTCACGCTCGAGAGCGTCGGCGCGTCCGTCGGGTTGTACAACCGGGTAGAGTTGTCCTACACCCACCAGTGGTTCGACACGCGGCAGGCAGGGGCACGGCTCGGCCTCGGCCGGGGGTTCACCATCAACGAGGACGTTGCCGGGCTGAAGCTGCGCCTGCTCGGGGATGCGGTCTACGACCAGGATAGCTGGCTGCCGCAGCTCGCCGTAGGGCTGCAATTCGAGTCCAACGACGCGCATGCCGTGCTGCACGCCATCGGCGCCCGCAGCAGCCAAGGCGTCGATGTCTATGCCGCGGCGACCAAGCTGTTCCTGGCGCAGAGCATCCTGGCCAACGTGACCGTACGACTGACCAAGGCCAACCAGTTCGGACTGCTGGGCTTCGGCGGGGATCGGTCGGACAGCTACCAACCGGAGTTTGAGGGCTCGCTGGCCTACCTGTTCACCCGCAACCTCGCCGTGGGCGCCGAGCTGCGGACCGCGCCGAGCAACCTGCACTTCGCCCATGAAGGGCCGGCGCTGGATTTGTTCGCCGCCTATTTCATCGACAAGCACGTCTCCGTCACCTTGGCCTACGCCGATCTCGGGCCCGTCGCGCGCCAGGGGCGGCAGGACGGCGTGTACCTCTCCCTGCAAGCCGGCTTCTGATGCCACGTGAAGGAGGTTCGCCCATGATGCGTCACATCCGCCAGGCCGTGCTGGCCGGAGCCGTCCTCGCTGGCACGGCGCAGGGGGCCAGGGCCGAATTGTATGAGGACCTTGGTGGCGACGCCGGGTTGCAGGCGATCGTCGACCAAGCCGTGCCGCGCTGGCTGGCCGACCCGCTGGTCGGGCCGAGCTTCGCGGAAACCAACATGACCCGTTTCCGCCGCCTGCTGCTGGAGCAGCTTTGCCAACTGTCCGGCGGGCCGTGCAGCTACAGCGGCCGGGACATGGCACGCTCTCACCAGGCGCTCGGCCTGCGGCAGGTGCAGTTCAACGCGCTCGCGGAGGATTTGCAGGACGCGATGGAGGAGGTCGGCGTGCCCTACCACACACAGAACCGGCTGCTGGCGAAGCTAGCCCCGATGCAGCGCGACACGGTAACGCGGTGAGCCGGGTGTCCCGCCCGTGGCAGTGCGGTTTGGTCCTGCTGGCGCTCGCCGCCCCGTTCCCGGATGCCTTTGCCGGGCGTGTGGTGACCGTGGTGCAAGCGGGCCGGGCATTCGCGGTCTCGTCCTTGCATCTTCAGCGCGGTGACACGGTCCACTTCACCAACGAGGACGTGTTCGACCACCAGGTTTTTGTCGACGCGCCCGTCTTCAAGTTCGAGAGCCCTGAGCAGGCGCCTGGCACGGCGCAGGACGTGCAGTTCACCAAGGCCGGGACGTTCGACGTGCAGTGCCAGATCCACCCCCGCATGCATCTCGCCGTCACGGTCGATTAGTCCGGTGCCGAGTGCGACCGCCAAAGGGGAGCTTGCGTGCCGATCCGGCTGAAGATCCTGATGGGGGCGCTGGCACTGACGATGGTGACGGTCGCGTTCGGCTTACATAGCCGTGTTGCCGAACAGCATCTCGCCGGGATCAGCCTCCGCTTGTACGACGACGCGTTCATGGCGATGAACTATTTGCGCGAAGCCCAGAGCGAGGTGCTGGCAGCGGGCTCGGACGGGCTGGCCCCTGTCACGGTGACGGATATCGTCGGTGGCCTTGAGATCGCACGGGACCGGGCGTTGTCCGAGCGGGGCCAGCGGGCGGCCGCGGGCTTGATCGCGCGGTTGCAGCAGATGCGCACCGGCTCGCCGTCCGGGGCTGACCGGGCCGCGCTGCGCACCGAATTCGATACCGCGGTCGAGCTGTTCGCCGGCGATGCGTTCCGTCTGCGCCGGCAGGTCGGCGCGGTGGAGGCGGAGACGGTCCGGGGCGGCTTGATCGCGCTTGCCCTGTCCGCGCTGGCCGCCGTGCTGATCACCGTCGTCCTGTCCCGGGCGATCGTGCCGCAGGTCCGCACGGCGGTCCACGTCGCCCGGCTGATTGCCGATGGGCGCCTGGACAACACGATCCTGCCGCGCGGCCGCAGCGAGACGGCCGACCTGCTCCGGGCGCTCGCGACGATGCAGTCTGCCATCGCGACGAATCTAGGGCGGATCCAGGCCCTGCTGGACGAGCAGGCAAGCAGCCACCAGGCCGCCGCCCAGCAGCAGGCGAAGGCGGATGCGCTGGTGCGGTGCTTCGGTGCCGCGATCGGCGGCGTGTTCCGGCGCGTGTCCGAAGCGTCGGACCGCGTGGCTGCCACCGCCACGCAGCTGACCGGGTCGGCGTGCGCGATCGTGGCTTCGGGGCGCGAGGCCGGCGCGCAGCTGACCCAGTCGGTGGCGAGCATCGAGGCCAGTTCCAGCGCGACGCACTCCCTCAGCGAAGCACTGCGCAATATCGGGCGCGAGGCTGCCGATACCGAGGCGCGCGCCCTGTCGACGCTGCACGAGACGGCGGCCGCGAGCCGGCGCATGCAGCAAACCCGGGAGGCGGCGGCGGACATCGAACGCATGGTGGCCATCATCGGCAACATCGCTGGGCAGACCCGGCTGCTTGCCTTGAACGCCACGATCGAAGCCTCCCGCGCGGGCAACGCGGGTGCGGGCTTTTCCGTTGTGGCCAGCGAGGTGAAGCGGCTGGCGCAGCAGAGCAGTGCCGCGGCGGAAGCTGTCGCGTCCCGCGTCGCGCGCATCATGGAGGCGGCCGAAGCGGCCTCCACCGGGATCGGGGCGATCGAGGCGTCCGCACGGCAGGTCCATGCGCTCAGTGCCTCGATCGCCGCGTCCGTCCTGCGGCAGGATAGCGCCGCCGAGGAGTTGTGGGGGACGATGTGGGAGGTGTCGGTCAACTCGGCCCAGGCCAAGCTCGGCGTCGATTCCACGTTGAGTGTCACGGCCGAGAGCGCGCTCGGCCTGCAGGCGATTGGCAGCTCGGCCATCTCGCTCGCGCGGGACACCGGCAGCTTGAGCCACGAGGTTGCCGAGTTCCTCGAGGTGATCGCGAGCATACAGGCGGGCGAGGACATCGACATGATCGCACTCGACTGTCCGGCGACGCTGCGGTTGGGCAATTTCGGCCATGCGGGCCGGGTCATCCGTGGATCGGACGTGATGCTGCATTTCGTGCCGGTGCTGGACATGGCGCCGGGCGTGTCCGGCACGTTGCAGCTGAACGGGGTGGCGGACCCGCTCGACGTGCGGGTGGCGGGGTGCACGAAGGCGGCGACCGAGCTGCAACCTTCGCTCGCCCGGGCGGCCCGGACCCGGCTCCATGCCAAACTGGCCGAGCTGGCTGCCGCTTGAGCGCGAGGCGATGGGGTTGCCAGTGACCCATACCTGCCGGCCCGTCCGTTCCGTGCTATGTTGCTGCGATGGCAACGGAGGCTCAGCAAGCTGCGGCGGCGTTCTATGCCACTGCCCAGGGTGCCGTGACGCTCCGTCTGGTGCGGCAGCGGCTGGCCGAGTTGTGGCCGGATCTGACGGGGCAAGCGGTGCTGGGCCTGGGCCATGCTGGGCCATATCTCCGCGTCTGGCGGGACAGCGCCGCCCGCTGCATCGCCGCCACCCCCGCGCCGGCGCTTCCCGGCATTTGGCCCGGCGATGGCCCGAGCCTGTCCTGCTGGGTGGAGGAGAGTGCGCTGCCGTTCCCCGGGCAGTGTATCGACCGCATCCTCCTGGTGCACGGGCTGGAAAATGCCGAGAACGCCCGGCGCATGCTGCGGGAGGTGTGGCGCGTCCTGCGCGATGACGGCCGGCTGCTGGTCGTGGCCCCCAACCGGGTCGGCCTGTGGGCGCATGTGGACAGCACACCCTTCGGCCAGGGGCAGCCCTACTCGCCCGGCCAGATCGGCCGCCTGCTGGCCGCCAGCCTGTTCCGGGTCGAGCGGCGGGACCGGGTGTTGTACATGCCGCCGGTTTCCCACCGGTTCGTGCTGCGGACTGCCCGGCTCTGGGAGCAGGCCGGGCGGCGCTTGGTGCCGCAACTCGCTGGCCTGACGATCACGGAGGCGGTCAAGGACGTGTATGCGGCGCTGCCACTCGCTGCCATAGCCCGCCGGCGCCTGGTGCTTTCCGAGGCGGCTTAGGGAATGCGCATCGCACCCTACATGGTGCGCACCGGTTAAGCTTGTGGCCCGCTCATTGCTGCCCAATTGGCAGGATCGTGCCGAAGCCCACGTCGAGTGCGGCGAGGGCGGTGTCGATCCGGCCGCGTTGCTCGCCGATCCAGCTTTCCTGGGCGGCGATCGCCGTGCTGGCTTCGGCCAGCATGCGTGCCATCTCGGCAGCTTGTGGGCCGCCGGCGGTGACGCGGTCGCGCACGATGGCGACGGGATCGAGCGTGGCGCGGAACTCGGCCTCGCTCATCGGCAGGGCTCCGCCTTCGGCTTGGCCTTCGACCTGCATCTCGTGCAGGGTCTGACCGTAGATGCGCTGCGCCTCGGCATAGGGGAAGTCGCTCGGCTTGATGTCGTGCGCGCGGGCGTAGTCCACGACTTCGGAGGCGAAGTGATGGCCGACGCGGAACGGCAGGCGGTATTTGCGCATCAGCACGTCCGCCAATTCCTGCGAGGCGGCCCAGTCGCTGTTCAGCTCCTCCAGCGCCCGCGCCGGGTCGATTACCAGGGCGCCCAGGATTCGGTCCCAGCCCTGCAGCATCCGGGTGGTGCCGCCGAGCACGGCGGTGTTGTCGCGGACGCTTTTTGGGTCGGCCATGCCGGGGGGGATATTGTGGGCGCTTATGGCGCGGCCGAAGCCGAGTGTGATGACCATCGAGGCCTGGGCGCGGGTGTCGTTCAGCAGGCCGGGGTTGCGCTTCTGCGGCATGGCGCTGGAGACGTAGGTGTTGCCGCCGCCCTCGCGCAGCAGGACCCAGGGACGCGCCTGGGCATACTGCGTCATGGTGTCCTCGACGAAGGCGCCGGCGTGCAGGGCGATGCTGGTGCTGACGGCGCCGAGCTCGACCGGCATTTCCGCGGGCGAGATCTGCGCGGCGTCGTAGGCATTGTCCACCGTGGCCGCGAAGCCGAGGTCGTGGGCCATGCGCTCGCGGTCCAACGGCCAACTGGTGCCGTTGAGCACCGTGGTGCCCATCGCCGAGCGGTCCAACCGGACATAGGCCTGCCGTATCCGTTCCGCGTCACGCTGGAGGCCGGCGACGAAGCCCAGCAGGTAATGACCGTAGCTGTTGGGCTGTGCCGCGACGCCGTTGGTGTAGTTCGGCACGATGGTGCCGACGTTTTGCCCGGCCAGGCGCACCATCGTCGCGGTGGTCTTGTTCAGCTGCTCCGCCAATTGCAGCAGCTCGTCGCGCATGATCGCGGCGCGCATGGTGGAGAGCATGTCCTGGCTGGACCGCCCGGCGTGGATCAGGGTGGCTTCGACGCCCGCGGCCTGGATCAGCAGCGGCTCGAAGGTGATCACCAGGGTGGGACGGGAACCGCCCGGCTGGGCCCCGGCCCGCAGCACCGTGGCGAGCCCGGCGGCGATGTGCGGGGCGAGGTTGCGGTCGAGCAGCCCCTCGTCGGTGTTGATCACGATGCTAGCCTTGTTAATCTCCCCCAGCCAGTAGAACTCGTCGCGGCCGGGCGGTGCCGGCTGGGCGAGGGCGGGGAGGGCGCATGCGGTCAGGGTGAGGACGGCGATGCAGGCTCTGAGCCTCACGGGGGCATGCTCCGGGTTTCAGATTTTGCGCCGGATTATAGGGCGCGGGCGGCGTTGCGCCAGCGCCGCCGCAGTCAGCCGCCCAGGAACAGCCGCCGGACCTCAGCGTCTGCCGCCAGCGCCTTTGCCGGACCGACGCGGGCGGTGCGGCCGTCCACCAGAACCACCCCGGTGTCGGCGATGCCGAGCGCCTCGTAGGCGTTCTGCTCCACCATCACGATCGCCGTGCCGTCCGCGTGGATGCGCGCGATGCTGTCGAACAGCGCGTCCGCCGCCTTGGGCGACAGGCCGGCGGAGGGTTCGTCCAGCAGCAGGAGCCGGGGCTGCACCATCAGCGCCATCGCCATCGCCAGCACTTGGCGCTGGCCGCCCGACAGCGTGCGGGCCTGCTGGCGCCGCTTGTCCGCCAGCATCGGGAACCGTTCCAGCACGGCGGCAATCCGGTCCGCCAGGCGGGTCCGGTCAACGAAGCCGCCCATCTCGAGGTTCTCGCGCACGGTCATGCTCGGGAACACGTTGTTCTCCTGCGGCACGAAAGCGATGCCGCGGCGTGACCGCTCGCGCGACGGCATGGCGTGCACGGCCACCCCGTCCAGCGTGATGCTGCCGGATTTCAGCATCAGCAGGCCGGCCACCGCCTTCAGCAGCGTGGACTTGCCCGCCCCGTTCGGCCCGACGATGGCCACCAGTTCGCTAGGGCCGACCTGCAGCGCCGCCCCCTTCAGGATCTCGTCGGCAGCGCCGTAGCCGCACACGATCCCCTCCGCCTGCATCAGGGCGTCCATCGGCGGCGCCCCATATAGGCTTCCTGCACCACCGGATCGTCCTGCACGGCGGCGAACGGGCCTTCGGTCAGGCGGCGCCCCTCCGCCATGACGATGACCGGGTCACACAGGCGGGCGATCAGGTCCATGTGGTGCTCGATCACCAGGAAGGTGACGCCCTCGTCCCGCAGGGCGCGGATGCGGCCGGCGATCTCCTCCGCCAGGCTGGGGTTCACGCCGGCGATCGGCTCGTCCAGCAGGATCAGGCGGGGTTCGGCCATCAGCGCGCGGCCGATCTCCAGCAGCTTCTTCTGCCCGCCGGAGAGTGCGCCGGCGGGGTTGTTGGCAACGCGGAGCAGGTTCAGGCGGCTGCACACCTCCCAGGCGCGCTCCAAGGCCGCGCGTTCGGCGCGGTGCCCCGTCCCGAGCAGGGCGGGCAGCAGGCGTTGGCCGGGCAAATGCTGGGCGTAGAGCAGCAGGTTCTCCAGCACGCTCAGCCGCGGGATGCCGCGCGCGATCTGGAACGTGCGGGTCAGCCCGGCGCGGGTGATGCGGTCGGGGCGCCAGCCGGTCACGTCCTGCCCAGCGAGGTGGACGGTGCCGCCGCCGGGCCGGACCACGCCGCTGATGCACTGGAATGCCGTCGTCTTGCCGGCGCCGTTCGGGCCGATCAGCGCGGTGATGGTCCCCGCCGTTACGTCCAGGTTCAGGCCGGCCAGTGCCTGGACGCCGTAGAAGCTGCGCATGAGGCCGCGGACGGAGAGCAGGGGCATCCCCCTTGCTTGCCAGAGCCACGGCGTGCGTCAATGCCGGCCGCGAACCGGTGGGGCCTGGTATGACGGAAACGATCGAACGCGACGCCTACCGCTTCATCCCGGGGCCATTCCAGTATTCGGCCGGGGTGGTGGCCAAGCCGGGTTTCGCGCTGCACCGCCTGCGGTTCCTGGACCCGGTGTCGCTGGCCGAAGGGTTTCAGCGCATCGAGGCCTTGATGACGGCCGAGGGTCTGCCGTTCACCGCATTCTGCGCCTGCGAGCTACGGTCCCCGGCGCCGTTCACCGATGACGGTTTCATCGCGTTCAACCGGGAGTATGTCGGCACGCTGGCGCGCTGGGGCATCTTCGCGGGTGACGTGAACCCGGTCGCGCGCAGCAACGTGTGTCCGGAGCTGCACAAGCCGGCCGGGCCCAGCTTCCACGCCTTCACCCTGGCGGTGCCGTCACCGGGTGCTCCCGCCTCCTTCGTGATCGCGGGCAGCGCCGAGTCTATGGAGGCCCCCGGCGCCTACCGCGACCGCACGGTGCGCTACGGCGAGACTACGCCGGACGCGATGGCGGAGAAGATCGCCCACGTGATGACGACGATGGAGCGCCGGATGGAGGCCGTGGGCGGCACCTGGGCCGCCACCACGGCGGCGCAGATCTACACCGTGCACGATATCTACCCCCACTTGGCGCAGGGATTGGTGGCCAGGGGCGCCGGCCGGCACGGGGTAACCTGGCATTTCTGCCGCCCGCCGGTGATCGGCCTCGACTACGAGATGGACTGCCGCGCCGTCCATGTGGAGCGCGTGCTGGCGTAGTTGCCTGGCTGGGGTTTGCATCGGCGTGGGGAAGCGTTCAGAGGTGCCGGTGGACAATGACGTTACCATCGGTGCACCGGAATGAGTGAGAGTGCCGTGTCCGCCAGCGTCGACACTGGGCCGGAGACCGCCAGCGGCGCCGCCGACCCGCCGGCCAAGCCGGCCTATCCGCCGCCAGCCGCCTTTCCTACCCAGGTGGGGCCGCGCGGCATCCGCTACGACTTCAACCTGGGCTGCCGGGTCGTGCTGCCGCTGCAAGAGGGTGGACGCGCCTGGCGCGTCCGACTGCGGGATTTGGGCAGCGGCAACACGCTGTTCGAGACCACGCTCAAGCAGGGGTTCATCAATAGCAGCAAGCGCTGGTTCGTCCGTTTTCGCATCGAGGTGTGGGATGGCGAGGATCTCGTGCTGCAGCACGATTACGACGCGCGGGGCCGCCCCGTGCTGGTGCAGTTTCCGATCGGCACGCTGGGCGACACGATGGGTTGGTTCTCCTACGCGGCCCGCTTCGCCGAATTGCATGGCTGCCAGCTGACCTGTGCTATGTCCGCGTTGATCATCCCGCTGTTCAAGGGCGCCTATCCGCACGTGACGATGATTACGCATGAGGAGGTCAAGCCGGAGGCGTATTACGCCAGCTATTGCCTCGGCCTGTTCTTCGACGATCCGGACACGGTGTGGCAGCCCACGGATTTCCGCATGGTGGGGCTGCACCGCACCGCCGGATATATCCTGGGCGTCGACCCGGCGGAGGAGGCGCCGAAGCTGGCGCTGCCGGATGAGAGCCGGCCGATCCCCGAGCCGTACGTGTGCATCGGCGTGCAGAGCTCGAGCGGATGCAAGTATTGGAACAACCCCGGCGGCTGGCGCGCGGTGGTGTTGCGGCTGAAGGAGCGCGGCTACCGAGTGGTCTGCATCGACCAGAAGCCGGTGCACGGCACGGGGCTGTTCTGGACCCACATCCCGCATGGCGCCGAGGACCAGACCGGGGACCGCAAGCTGACGGAACGGGCGCAGTGGCTGCGGCATGCCGCCGGCTATGTCGGCCTGTCCAGCGGGCTGGCCTGGCTGGCCTGGGCGGCCGGCACGAACGTGTTGATGATCAGCGGCTTCACCCACCCCACCAACGAGTTCGCGACACCCTGGCGGGTGCACAACTGGCACGCCTGCAACAGCTGCTGGAACGACCCCAAGCTGCGGTTCGACCACAAGGACTTCCTGTGGTGCCCGCGCCAGGCCGGCACGCCGCGGCAGTTCGAGTGCACGAGGCTGATCACCACCGAGCACGTGCTGGGCGTGCTGGACACCATGCTGCCGGCGGTGGCGTGATGGCCCTCACGCTGTATCCCGCGATCGACCTGAAGGATGGCGCCTGCGTGCGCCTGCGCCGGGGCGAGATGGATCAGGCGACCGTCTACAGCGATGACCCAGCCGCCCAGGCTCGGGCTTGGCAGGAGGCCGGCTGCCGCTGGCTGCACGTGGTGGACCTTAACGGTGCGTTCGCCGGGCAGGCGGTGAACGGCGCCGCGGTTGCCGCGATCCTGGCTGCCGCGAGGGTGCCGGTGCAGCTGGGCGGCGGCATCCGGGACATGGCGGGGGTGGCGCGCTGGCTGGAGGCGGGGGTGCGCCGGGTGATCCTGGGCAGCGCTGCGGTGCGGGACCCGGCGCTGGTGCGCGAGGCCTGCCGCCGCTTCCCGGGCCGGGTCGCGGTGGGGATCGACGCGCGGGACGGCTTCGTGGCGACGGATGGCTGGGCCGCCACCTCCACCCTCTCGGCCGCCGAGCTGGCCGCGCGGTTCGCCGATGCGGGGGTCGCGGCGATCATCTACACCGATATCGGGCGGGACGGCATGTTGGGTGGGCTGAACCTGGAGCAGACTGCCGACCTGGCGACCAACAGCAGCATTCCAGTGATCGCCAGCGGCGGTGTGGGCAGCCTCGACGACCTGCGGGCTTTGCAGGGACTGGGCCATGCCAATATCGAGGGCGTGATCGTCGGACGTGCGCTATACGACGGCCGGGTTGACCCGGAAGCGGCGTTGGCGTTGCTTGATGGGGTAAATTAACAC
The DNA here is from genome assembly GCA_964235545.1 of uncultured Acetobacteraceae bacterium. GTDB lineage: Bacteria > Pseudomonadota > Alphaproteobacteria > Acetobacterales > Acetobacteraceae > LMUY01. The sequence continues at coordinate 4,368 of CAXSEG010000027.1, read as the reverse complement.
CAAGAACCACCGTCATGCCCGGCCATGGCATGAACTGGCAGGGACCGACCAATGCTGAACAGCTTCCGCGGCCTGGATTTCGACCTTGGCGACACCGTGGACGCCCTGCGCGACCAGGTGGCTAATTTCTCCGCCGACGAGATCGCCCCCCGGGCTGCCGCAATCGACCGCGAGAACGACTTCCCGGCCGATCTGTGGCGCAAGTTCGGCGACCTCGGCGTGCTCGGCATCACGGCGCCCGAGGAATACGGCGGTGCTGCGATGGGCTACCTGGAGCATTGCGTGGCGATGGAGGAGATCAGTCGCGCCTCCGCCTCCGTCGGGCTCTCCTACGGCGCGCACTTCAACCTGTGCGTGAACCAGATCGCCCGTAACGGCAACACGGAGCAGAAGGCGCGGTATTTGCCGAAGCTGATCAGCGGCGAACATGTTGGCGCGCTGGCAATGAGCGAGCCGGGCGCCGGGTCGGACGTGGTGGGCATGCGCACGCGGGCGGAAAAGCGCGGCGACCGCTGGGTGCTGAACGGCAGCAAGATGTGGATCACCAACGGGCCGAACGCGGACACGCTGGTGGTGTATGCCAAGACTGACCCCACGGCCGGGCCGCGCGGGATCACGGCGTTCCTGATCGAGCGCGGGTTCCAGGGGTTCAGCACGGCGCAGAAGCTGGACAAGCTCGGCATGCGCGGCAGCAACACCTGCGAACTGGTGTTCGAGGATTGCGAGGTGCCGGAGGAGAACGTGCTGGGCTCGCTCGGCCGCGGCGTGAACGTGCTGATGAGCGGGCTGGATTACGAGCGCGCGGTGCTCGCCGCCGGGCCGATCGGCATCATGCAGGCGTGCATGGACGCGGTGCTGCCCTATGTGCACGAGCGCAAGCAGTTCGGCCAGGCGATCGGCGAGTTTCAGCTGATGCAGGGCAAGCTCGCGGACATGTACACGACGATGAATGCCGCTCGTGCTTACGTGTATGCCGTGGCGAAGGCGTGCGACCGCGGGCTGACGACGCGCAAGGATGCGGCGGGGGCGATCCTGTACGCGGCCGAGAAGGCGACGTGGATGGCGCTGGAGGCGATCCAGACGCTGGGTGGGAACGGGTACATCAACGACTATCCGACGGGGCGGCTGTTGCGGGATGCAAAGTTGTATGAGATCGGGGCGGGGACGAGCGAGATTCGGCGAATGCTGATCGGGCGCGAGCTGTTTGCCGAGACGGCGTAGCGTCATCCAGCCGTATCAATCGTAGCGCAGGAGCTGTCCTTGTCCAAGTCCCATGTCATTGCTTTCCAAGCGGCCCCAGCCAGGACCATGCTGGCCGTTGTCACCGGTGCGGCCCTGCTGACGGTGGCCTCTCACATCCGCGTCCCCATGTGGCCGGTGCCGATGACCATGCAGCCCTTTGCCGTGCTGCTGATCGGTGGCGCATTCAGCCGAACTGCTGGACTGGGGGCTGTCACCGCGTATTTAGGCATGGCCCTGGCGGGTTTGCCGGTGCTGGCCGGCGCGACCGCAATCGGCGGGCCGACGACGGGCTATTTGCTGTCCTACCTCCTCGTCGTCGTCATGCTGGCGGCGATGCGGGACCGGGGCTGGATGGGCCATATCGCCGGCCGGGTAGGATGCCTGTTGCTTGCCATGGCGGTGATCTACGCTTTTGGCGTGTCCTGGCTGGCGGCGTTCTGGCTGCACGACGGGGCGGCGGCGGTCACGTCCGGGATGCTGCCGTTCCTGCCGGGGGATGCCGTGAAGGTCGGGCTCGCGGCGGCCTGCCTGTCCGCCCTGCCGCGCCGGGTCCGCTGATCCGCGATGCCGGTACTCGGGACGGGTCTCGACGTGCGCTCCACGGATGCGCAGGCCAGCGCGGAGGCCATGCGCGGCTTGGTCGGCGATCTGCGTGCGCTGGCCGATACTGTGCGTGAGGGCGGCGGCGAAATGTCCCGCAAGCGGCATTTGTCCCGTGGCAAGCTGCTGCCGCGGGACCGCATCCGCGGGCTGATCGACCCGGCCTCGCCGTTCCTCGAAGTCGGCCAGCTGGCCGCGCACGGGATGTACAATGGCGAGGTGCCTTCTGCGGGCATCATCACCGGCATCGGGCGCGTCGCCGGGCGCGAGTGCATGGTGGTGGCGAACGACGCGACGGTGAAAGGTGGGACCTATTTCCCGCTGACCGTGAAGAAGCATCTGCGCGCGCAGGAGATCGCGCTGCAGAACCGGCTGCCCTGCGTCTACCTGGTGGATAGCGGCGGCGCCAACCTGCCGAACCAGGACGAGGTGTTCCCCGACCGCGACCATTTCGGCCGCATCTTCTACAACCAGGCGCAGCTGTCCGCGGCCGGGATCGCACAGGTGGCCGTGGTGATGGGTTCCTGCACCGCAGGCGGCGCCTACGTGCCGGCGATGTGCGACGAGAGCATCATCGTGCGCAACCAGGGTACCATCTTCCTGGCCGGGCCGCCGTTGGTGAAGGCCGCGACGGGCGAGGTCGTCACTGCGGAGGATTTGGGCGGTGCGGAGTTGCACAGCCGGACCTCGGGCGTCACCGACCACCTGGCCGAGAACGACGCCCACGCGCTCGGCCTTGCGCGGCAGATCGTAGCGTCCTTGAACACCGTCAAGCGGCCCGAGGTCGCGATGCTTCCGCCGGTGCCGCCGCGCTACGACCCGGGCGAGCTGTATTCGGTGATCCCCACCGACACACGCCGGCCGTTCGACATCCGCGAGGTGATCGCCCGGATCGTGGATGGCAGCGAGTTCGACGAGTTCAAGCGGCTGTATGGGGCCACGCTGGTCACGGGGTTCGCGCATGTCTGGGGCTATCCGGTCGGCATCGTGGCGAATAACGGGATCCTCTTCTCGGAGAGTGCGCAGAAGGGGGCACATTTCATCGAGCTGTGTGCGCAACGTGGCATTCCGCTGGTGTTCTTGCAGAACATCGCTGGGTTCATGGTGGGCCAGAAGTACGAGGCGGGCGGGATTGCCAAGGATGGGGCGAAGATGGTCACCGCCGTTGCCACTGCCGCCGTGCCGAAGTTCACCATCGTGATCGGCGGCAGCTTCGGCGCCGGCAATTACGGCATGTGCGGGCGGGCCTACTCGCCGCGTTTCCTGTGGATGTGGCCCAATGCCCGGATCAGCGTGATGGGCGGCGAGCAGGCTGCCTCCGTGCTCGCGACCCTGCGGCGGGACGCAATGGAGGCGAAGGGCGGCAGTTGGTCGGCGGAGGAGGAAGAGGCGTTCAAGGCGCCGGTACGCGCCCAGTACGAGGCTCAGGGCCATCCTTATTACTCGTCCGCCCGGTTGTGGGACGATGGCGTGATCGACCCGGCGGATACGCGGCGCGTGCTGGCGCTCGGCCTGTCCGCCAGCCTGAACGCGCCGGTGCCGCAATGGTCCGAGCAGCGGCGGGCGGCTGGCGGCTTCGGACTGTTCCGGATGTGATGTTCAGGAAGATCCTCATCGCTAACCGGGGCGAGATCGCCTGCCGCGTGATCGCCACGGCGCGCCGCATGGGCATCGCCACGGTCGCCGTGTTCTCGGACGCCGACACCACGGCGCGTCACGTGCATTTGGCGGATGAGGCATGGCCGATCGGCCCGGCACCAGCGCGCGACAGCTACCTGCGCGCCGACACCATCCTGGACGTGGCCCGGCGCTCCGGGGCGGAGGCGGTGCATCCCGGCTACGGCTTCCTGTCCGAAAACGCCAACTTCGCGGCCGCCTGTGCCGAAGCTGGCGTCATGTTTATTGGCCCACCCGCGGCCGCGATCCGCGCCATGGGGAGCAAGGCCGCGGCCAAGGCGCTGATGGCGGAGGCCGGCGTGCCACTGGTGCCGGGCTATCATGGCGCGGACCAGGATCCGGCGCTGCTGCACGCGGAGGCCGGACGGATCGGCTTTCCCGTGTTGATCAAGGCCAGTGCGGGTGGCGGCGGCAAGGGCATGCGCGTGGTGACGGAGGCGGCCGGGTTCGGCGACGCCTTGGATGGGGCCAAGCGCGAGGCGGCGGCGTCGTTCGGCGATGACCGCGTGCTGCTTGAGAAATACCTGACCGCGCCTCGCCATATCGAGATCCAGGTGTTCGCCGATACGCATGGCAACGCCATCTCCCTGTTCGAGCGGGATTGCTCGGTGCAGCGGCGCCATCAAAAGGTGCTGGAGGAGGCGCCGGCTCCGGGCATGACGGCCGAGCGGCGGTCGGCGATGGGCGATGCAGCCGTCGCCGCGGCGCGCGCCGTGGGCTACGTGGGCGCTGGGACCGTGGAGTTCATCGCCGAGGGCGGCGCGTTCTACTTCATGGAGATGAACACGCGGCTGCAGGTGGAGCATCCGGTGACGGAGGCGATCACCGGGCAGGATCTGGTGGAGCGGC
>CAXSEG010000026.1:9262-23223 GCA_964235545.1 uncultured Acetobacteraceae bacterium | reverse complement strand
CGCGGACGCCGTCGCCGTGGCCTGCGCGCGCGCAGCTGGCGCCGCCGTGCTCGGCAAGACGGTCACCACCGAGTTCGCGACCCGCAAGCCCGGTCCCACCACCAATCCTTGGAACGCCGGGCACACCCCGGGCGGGTCCAGCAGCGGCTCGGCCGCGGGCGTCGCCGCAGGCTATTTCCCATTCGCCTACGGCACGCAGACGGCGGGCAGCGTCATCCGGCCGGCGGCGTATTGCGGGGTCGTCGGCTACAAGCCGAGCTACGGCACCATCGACCGCCACGGCATGAAGCTGATGTCGTTCTCGCTGGACACGGTCGGCGTGATGGCCCGCAGCGTCGCCGATTGCGCCCTGCTGGCCTCCGCCGTGTCCGGGCGGGAGCTGGGGGACCCCGAGCGCGCCATGGTCGCCGGTTTGCGGGTCGGCCTGTGCTGCTCCCCCGCCTGGCAGGCTGCCGACGAGCCCACGCGGGCGCTGCTGACCACCGCCGGCGAGCAGCTGCGGCGCGCTGGCGCCCTGGTGGCGGAGATGGAGCTGCCGCCCGAGTACGAGGCCATCCCGGATTCCCAACAGGTCGTGATGCAGGCCGAAAGCGCCCGTTCGATGGCGTGGGAGCTGCTGTTCCACCGCGAGCGGCTGAGCCCCGGGCTGCGCGAACGGCTGGAATGGGGCGCCGCCCGGACGGCCCAGGCGCTCGACGACGCGCGAGCTGTCCTGGCGCGCACGCGGGATGGTTTCCCGGCCGCGATGGCCGGGCACGACGTGCTCCTCACCCCCTCCGCCCCCGGCGAGGCGCCAGCTGGGCTGGAGTGGACCGGTGACCCGGCGCTCAACCTGATCTGGACCAGCCTGCACGTCCCCTGCGTTACCATCCCCGCCGGCACGGGCCCGCTCGGGTTGCCGCTCGGGCTGCAGATCGTGGGCCGTATCGGGGAGGATGCCGCGACGCTCGCCGCCGCGCACTGGGTCGGCGCGGTTCTCGCGAACGGTTAAAACCACCGGCAGCACGCCCGCCGTTAACTGGTTCTCAACCAGCCCCCCGTAATCTGCCCTCCATCAGCCGATCGCGTCGCCTGCTGCCTCGTCGGGCAGCACCGGCTGCCGGCAAGGAACGGGGTGGCGCATGGGTCGCAGGAATTGGTCCGCTTCAAGCCGCGTGCTGCCGACCGGCACCGCATGCCACGGCCAATGAGAAGCACGAGAAGGAGCAAGCCCGCTCCAGCTATCTTGCCGCCGGTCCTCGGCCTTACCGAGGCTGAGCCGCTAGCCGCATTGCTGCTGAGCCGACGGGGGGCTCCCCTCGTCCTCGATGGCTCGGCCGTCGAACGGCTTGGCGCACAATGCCTCCAGGTGCTGCTCGCCGCACGGCACACCTGGGAGGCGGACGGCCAGCCGTTCCGGATCGAGACCCCGTCGCAGGCCTTCACCGAGGCTGCCCACATTTTCGGCGCATCCAGTTTCGCCCATTCCGTCAGGGAGGCAAGCGCGTGACCAAGACCGTATTGACTGTGGACGACTCGCGTACGATGCGGGACATGCTGCATCTGGCCCTGTCCGAAGCCGGCTACCGGGTCATCCAGGCGGTGGACGGCGTGGACGGGCTCGCGGTGCTGCAGGGCGAGCAGCCGGACGTGATCGTCACGGACATCAACATGCCGCGCATGGATGGCTTCGGCTTCATCGAGGGCGTGCGCAAGGACAGCCGCCACCGCGCCATTCCGATCCTGGTGCTGACCACGGAGAGTGACGGCACGAAGAAGGCGAGGGCGCGCGAGGCTGGCGCCACGGGTTGGATCGTCAAGCCGTTCAACCCGGCCAAGCTTGTCGACGCCCTGCGCCGCGTGGCGGCGTAGCCCGCCATGGATCCGATGGAGGCCATCCGGCAGACCTTCTTCCAGGAATGCGAGGAGCAGCTCGCAGAACTGGAGAGCGGCTTGCTCGTGCTCCAGAACGGCGCGAGTGACGGCGAGACCGTCAACGCCGTGTTCCGGGCGGTGCATTCCGTGAAGGGCGGCGCCGGCGCCTTCGGCCTCGACAGCCTCGTCCGCTTCGCCCACGTGTTCGAGACGGCGTTGGACGCCCTCCGATCGGACCGGTTGTCCCCGACCCCGGACATGCTGAAAACGATGCTGCGCGCGGCGGACGTCCTGGCCGACCTCGTCCGGGGCGCGCGTGGGGGCAATGGTCCGGACGAGCGACGCATCGCCGATTCTGCGGCCGAGCTGGCCGCGCTCACCGAACCGGAACCCGGTGTCGTGCAGGCGCCCGAGACGCCGGCCGCGGCACCCGATGACGATGGCTTCTCGGGATTCGACTTCCATCCGGTCCAAGTCACCATTCCCGATGTCACGGCCTGGACCGTCCGGTTCCGGCCGCGTCCCGCGATGTATGCCAAGGCCAACGATGCCGCCCTGTTGCTGCGTGAACTGGCGCTGCTGGGGACGACGGTCGTCACCCTCGACTCGACCGCCTTACCTGGCCTGCCGGAGCTCGATCCCGAGGGCGCCTATCTTAGCTGGACGGTGGAGCTGCAGACGGTCCATCCGGAGCAGGCCATCCAGGACGTATTCGAATTCGTGGAGGGTGATTGCGAGCTGGAGATCGCCCCCGCCGCGGCTGCGGGCACCATCCTGGCGGACGCGCCGCCGCTGGACGTCATGGCGCTGACCCGGGACCTGCAGGGCCCTACAGGGTCGGCCCCCTCGCCGCCGCCGAGCGTTGCGGCCGCGCCTGTCCGGGACGAGCCCCAAATCCATGCGAAGGCCACCATCCGGGTCGACCTCGACCGTGTGGACCGCTTGATCGACCTCGTCGGCGAACTGGTCATCAACGGCGCGATGCTGGTGCAGCGCTCGGTCGAGGCGGGGTTGGGCCACTCCTCCGCCATCGCCGTCGGGCTGGACGGATTGGAGAACCTGACCCGGGAGATCCAGGACAGCGTGATGGCGATCCGCGCCCAGCCCGTCAAATCCGTGTTCGCACGCATGCCGCGCCTGGTGCGCGAGGTTGCGGCGCTGACCGGCAAGCAGGTCCGCCTGTTGTCGGACGGGGAAGGCACCGAAGTCGACAAGACGGTGATTGAACATCTGGCCGACCCGCTCACCCACATGATCCGCAACGCGATCGATCACGGGCTGGAACGGCCGGAGGAGCGCCGCCGTGTCGGAAAGCCCGAGCAAGGCACGGTGCGGTTGGCCGCGATGCACCGTTCGGGCCGCATCGTCATCGAAGTGTCGGATGACGGCGCCGGGATCGACCGCGGCCGGGTGCGCGAGAGTGCCGTGGCCAAGGGCCTGATCCCGCCCGACCTGCCACTGACCGACGAGGAGATTGACAATTTGATCTTCCTGCCGGGCTTCTCCACGGCCGCTACCATCTCGGACATTTCCGGGCGTGGTGTCGGGATGGACGTCGTCCGGCGCTCGATCCAGGCCCTCGGAGGCCGCATCGCGATCACGTCGCGCCCAGGCCAGGGATCGACCTTTACCCTGAGCCTGCCGCTGACCTTGGCGGTGCTGGACGGCATGGTCGTGACGGTCGCCGGGCAGACCCTGATCGTCCCGTTGACGGCGATCATCGAGACGCTGCAGCCCCGCGCCGACTGCATCCACGAGGTGGCGGATGGCGCCCGCGTGCTGAACATCCGCGGCAGCTACGTCCCGCTACTGTCCGTGAGCACGGTGCTCGGCTGGAGCCAGGCCGCGATGGATGCCGCCAGCGTCGTCCTCCTCGTCGAAGCGGATGGCGGTACGCGGGCGGCGCTGCTGGTGGAGGCCATCCAGGGCCAGCAGCAGGTCGTCATCAAGAGCCTGGAAGCGAATTATCGCCAGGTGTCCGGTGTCGCCGCCGCAACCATCCTGGGGGACGGGCGGGTCGCCCTGATCCTGGATGTCGATAGCATGATCTCCGAGGCGAGGGGTGACACCGCCTTTGCCGAAACCCGCCTGGACGTAGGACTGACCTATGCTTGAAAGCGCCGTGTCTACCACCCCCCGTGAACTCGAGCTGATTGCCTTCCGCATCGGCGAACAGGAGTTCTGCGTCGACATCATGTCGGTGCGGGAGATCCGCGGCTGGGTGCCGGCGACGCCGCTGCCGCGCTCGCCGCCCTTCGTGCGCGGCGTCATCAACCTGCGCGGTGCAGTGCTGCCAATTCTCGATCTCGCCGCCCGGCTCGGCCTCCAGCCGCCGGAACCGACGGCCCGCCACGTGATCATCGTGGCGCAAGTCGGAACGCAGGTGATCGGCGTGCTCGTCGACGCCGTGTCGGACATCATCACGGTCGGCGAGAACACGGTGCAACCGCCGCCGGAGCTCGCATCCGGCCGCGTGCGCACGTTCGTGCAGGGACTGCTCGCCATCGACAGCCGCATGGTGAGCCTGATCTCGCTGGATCGCGTGATGCCGAGAGCAGAAGCGGAGGCGGCATGAGCGGGGCGTTGCACCGGTCCGGCTCCTCAGGTGGAATGGTGGAGGGCGAATTCCTTCTCACGCCAGGGGACTTCCGCACCATCTCGGACCTGCTGCAGGCCGAGACCGGTATCGCCTTGAACGAGAGCAAGGCGGCGCTGCTCTACTCGCGTCTCGGCAAACGCCTGCGCGCCCTCGGCCTGACGGAGTTTGGCCAGTATTGCCGGTTGCTCGAACAGCAGGACGGGGCGGAGGAGAGGGGGCGCATGATGCGCGCGCTCACAACGAACGTCACCCGGTTCCATCGTGAACCGCATCACTTCGCCCATCTCAGGGAGACGGTCCTGCCGCCGTTGCTGCGCGTGGCGGAGCAGGGCGGCCGGGTGCGGCTCTGGTCAGCCGCTTGCTCCACCGGGCAGGAACCGTATTCGATCGCGCTGACGATCCTCGGCTTGCTGCCGAAGGCGTCCCAGTTGGACATCCGCGTCCTCGCGACAGACATCGACACGACGGTTTTGCAGGAAGCGACCGACGGGTTCTACCCCGCGGAGGCGCTGACCTCCATCCCCCCCGCAACCTTGCAACGCTGGTTTGACCGGACCGACGAGGGATGGCGTGCCGGCCCCGACCTGCGCCGCCTGATCACCTTTCGGGCGCTAAACCTGATCAAGCCATTCCCTATGAAGGGCCCGTTCGACGCGATCTTCTGCCGCAACGTCGTGATCTATTTCACCGAAGCGCAGCAGCAGCTGATCTGGTCCCGTTTCGAGCCGCTGCTGGCCGCCAACGGGACCCTTTTCGTCGGCCATTCGGAGCGGGTCACCGGCCCCGCATCTGCCCGTTTCAGCAGCACCGGTATCACCATCTACCAGCGACGGTCAGCTTCATGACGAAGGTCCTCATTGTCGACGACTCCGCGACCATGCGGGCGATGATCTGCCGCGTGCTGCAGCGGGATACGGACATCACCGTCGTAGGCCAGGCCTGTGACCCCCTGGAGGCCCGCAAGGCGATCAAGGAGCTCAACCCGGACGTCGTGACGCTCGATGTCGAGATGCCCGGCATGAACGGCCTCGATTTCCTCGAGCGACTGATGCGCTTGCGCCCGATGCCGGTCATCATGATCTCCAGCCTGACGCGCAGCGGGGCCGAGGCCACCCTGCGGGCGCTCGAGTTGGGTGCGGTGGACTGCGTGGCCAAGCCCCGCCTCGGCGACACCGCCGGGTTCGACCGCCTGCCCGAGATCGTGCGTGCCGCGAGAGGCGCCCGGCTGCACCCGTTGCGCCACGCTCCGCTGCCGACGGCGGCGATCGGCTTCGTCCCGGCGCACCGCGTCTTGGCCATCGGTGCCTCGACCGGCGGGGTTGAGGCGTTGCTCGCGATCCTCTCCAGCTTCCCCGCCAACTGCCCGCCGACCGTCATCACGCAGCACATGCCGGCCGCCTTCACCGCCTCCTTCGCCAAGCGCCTGGACCGATCCTGCGCCGCATCCGTGACGGAGGCTTGGGATGGTGCGCCACTATCCCCGGGCCAGGTCTACCTCGCACCCGGCGGTGTCGCCCATCTCGGGCTCGCAGGCCCGCCCAATGGTCCCTGGCATTGCCGCCTTTCCGACACCGGCGCCGTCAACGGCCACCGTCCCTCCGTCGATGTGCTGTTCGCATCGGTGGCACTCACCGCCCGGGCGCGGTCCGTCGGCGTCATCCTCACCGGCATGGGCCGCGACGGCGCGCAGGGATTGCTCGCCCTGCGCGAAGCCGGCGGTCGTACCCTCGGGCAGGACGAGGCGACCAGCGTCATCTACGGGATGCCCAAGGCCGCCTTCGAGCTCGGCAGCGTGCAATCGCAAGTACCGCTCCACGCGGCCGCGACCGCCATGCTCGCCGCCTGCAACGCCAAGCCGGGAGATCGCGCATGCCGTCCGCCGCCGCCCTCAAGGTGCTGATCGTCGACGACCAGCAATCCATGCGCCTGCTGGTGCGGGGCGGATTGCAACAGCTCGGCTTCAGGGAGTTCGACGAAGCGCCGGACGGCGAGGCCGGCCTGCGCAGCCTCGTCGCGAGCCCGGTCAGCCTGGTCATCAGCGACTTCAATATGCCGAAGCTCGATGGCCTGGGCCTGCTCCGCGCCGTCCGCACCTATCCACCGACGGCGAAGACGGCCTACATCATGCTGACCGGGCGCGGCGATGCCGATCTCGTGCAGCGCGCGGTCCAGTTCGGCGTCAACAACTTCCTCGTCAAGCCCTTTACCGTGGCGACGTTGCGGGAAAAGATCGAAGCCGTGTTCGGGACGTTGACGTGACCGCGGAGCGCCGGGTCAACATCGTCCAGGGTGAGTTCCACGTCACGGATGATCCGGCCATCGTGCTCACCACCATCCTCGGATCCTGCGTGGCGGCCTGCCTGCAGGACCGTCGGGCCGGCGTGGGCGGCATGAACCATTTCCTGCTCCCAGGCCATGACGGGCCCGGCCCGCCAGGCGCGGAGCACGGCGTCCACGCGATGGAGCTGCTGGTCAACGGCCTGTTGCAGCGCGGTGCCCGGCGCGAGAGGCTGGAGGCCAAGCTGTTCGGCGGGGCCCGCATGCTGCGCGGCCTGACCGATGTCGGTTCGCTCAACGCCGATTTCGCCGAGCGCTTCGCCCGGCGTGAGCGGATCACTGTCACGGGTGGCAGCCTGCGCGGCGAATGCGGACGCCGGATCCAATACTGGCCGGTCGCCGGCCGCGCGCGGCAGCTCGCCTTGGCGGGTCCGGACGCCGATATCTTCGCCGCCGAACGCTGCCGCCCGTCCCGCCCGGCGGACGATGGCGGCGCAGTGGAGCTGTTCTAATGGCTGCGAAGCTGACGGCCGTGCTGCTTGCAGGCGCCGAGGAACTCGCGGACCTCGCCGTGACCGCCGACGAGCTCGGGGCCGCGGGCGTGGCGGAGGTCGAGCGCTGGCAGGCGCTGGACCGCCTGAGCCAGCACCTCGCCGGCCTCGCCGCGTTCCTGGCAGCGCTGGCCGATATCGTGCCGGATAGCACGCTGGACGTGTCGGGCCCGCTGGGCCGGCTCAAGACCGCCGCTCTGGCGGACCGGATCGCGGGCCAGCCTTGCGAGCCCGAAGCAGAGCGCGGTGTGCTGGAGTTGTTCGGGGCGTGACCAAGCCGGCACCCGAGCTCGAGGCGCGGATTTATTTCGGGGCGCTCGACGTGCTGCTCGTCGAAGCCAACAAGCTCGAGTCCGAGATCCTCTCCCAGGTGTTCAGCGGCTTCCGGGTCCGCTCGATCTCTCGCCTGGCATCGACCGTGCAGGCGCAGAACCACCTTGAGCGGGACGCGGCACAATTGGTGGTGGTCGGGACCACGCAGCCGGAGGACGGGCCGGACGAGTTCGATTTCATCCGCTGGGTGCGGCGGAGCAAGATCGCGGGGATCCGGACGGCATCCGTCATCCTGCTCGCCGGGCATACCTTGCAGGGCAACATCCTTCGGGCACGCGACTGCGGGGCGAACTTCGTCATCGCCAAGCCAATCACCCCGAAGGTGCTGTATGACCGGGTCGTATGGCTGGCGAGGGATGCCCGGCCCTTCATCGAAGGCCCCACCTATACCGGGCCTGACCGCCGGTTTCAGAAGATGGGCCCGCCCCCCGGCCTGGAGGGGCGGCGCTGTGACGATCTCTCGCTGAAGCTGGGGGACGCCAAGGCACCGAACCTGTCGCAGTCCGAGATTGACGCCATGCTCGGCGGAAAGGGAGCCGCCCTGCTATGACGAAGCATCTGCCCGAACACACGCGAGCCCTCGGCCGCCTGGTCAACCGGCCAGGCGGGATCACCGTCACCGAAGCCGTCGCCAACGCCGAGCAGAACCTCGAAGGCCTGCGGGACCGGGGCTTGTCGAGCATTGCCGAGACGATCCGCTCGCTGCATTTGCTCGCAGGTGAGGTACGGCCGGGCCCGGACAGCCGCGAGGCCGCGGAGCTCTACCGGATGAGCAACTCGCTTGTCGGCGTCGCCGGCGTCTTCGGCAAAGCCGGGCTGGGGGAGGTGGCGCTCAGCCTATGCACCCTGATCGAACGCCTGCTGCTGGCCCGGCAATGGGACCCTTGCGCGATCCAGCTTCACGTCGACAGCCTCCGCGTGCTGTCGCAGGAGGGCGTCACCCCGGTCCAGATCGCCACGATCGGAGCGGCGTTGCGGCAGGTCGTGGATCGATTGCGACCGGCGGAACTTCATGGCCGCCTCAACTAGCCGGGGCCCACACCGTCATCGGCCGCTGGATCACGCGCGCCGGGTCGCCGCGCAGCACGTCGTAGCCGGTCTCGCTGCCGCTGCGGGTGAAGCGGATGTCGAAGGCACCTTGCCCGATGCGCAGGTCCCGCAATGTGAATTCCGGCAGCCACTCGGGCAGCGTCGGGTCGATCACCAACTGGCCGTTCGGCGCGTCCGGCTGGAAGCCGATCATGGCCTGCACCAGGGAGAACACGCTGCCGGCGGCCCAGGCCTGCGGCACGTTGGCGCCCAGGTATTGGACGGGGAAGTTGGTGGCGTCCCGCTGGATGCCGGCATACAGCTCCGGCAACTGCGTGAGCATGAAAAAGCTGGCCGCACCCACGATATCCTTGGCCACGGCGTTCGCTGCATCGGCATAGCCGTACCGCTTGAAGCCCTGCGCGATCAGCCCGTTGTCATGGGGCCAGACCGACCCGTTCTGGTAGGAGTAGGGGTTGTAGGACGGATGTTTGGCCGACAACGTGCGGATTCCCCATCCGCTCCACATATCCGGCTGCGTCAACCGCGCCACCACCCGCCCGGCCCGGCCCGGCGGCACGATCCCGGACCACAGCAGGTGCCCGGGGTTGGACGCGACGCTGAGGATTGGCCTTTTATCCCCGTCCAGGCCGTAGGCGTACGTGCCCTCGGCCTCGTTCCAGAACAGCTCGTCCACCCGCTGATACAGGACCGCCGCCTTCTCCCGCAGCTCCGCCGCCCGGTCCGGCTGGCCGAGCGCATCGTAGATCTCGGCCATGCGCGTCCAGGCGTCGAATACGTAGCCCTGCAACTCGATCAGGGCCTTGGGACCGATGACCTTGCTGCCGTCGGCATGCATCACCGAGTCGCCCGAATCTTTCCAGGCCATGTTCTCGTAGCCCTTGAGCGAGCGCGTCTGGTACTCCTGCAGCCCATCGCCGTCGCGGTCGCCCCACTCGTCGATCCAGCGCAGGCAGCCCTCGGCAACTTTCATCTGCCGCCGTACCATGTCGAGGTCCCCGGTGCAGCGCCACGCCGTGTGCAGCGTCACGAGGTACAGCGGCGTCGCGTCCGCCGTACCGAAATACGGCGTATGCGGGATCAGCTTGAAATGCGCCAATTCCCCCCGGCGCAGCTCGTGCAGGATCTTGCCGGGTTCGGCATCGCGATAGTCGTCGCGCTCCGTCGCCTGCCATTGCCCGAGCACGTCGAGCGCGCCTTGTGCGAAATCCGGGTAGACCATCGCGTTCTGCAGCGCCACGATCAGGCTGTCGCGCCCGAACAGGGCCACGAACCACGGCAACCCGGCGGCCGGCACGAACTCCTTCATCGTCGCCGTGGTGCTGGTCGCGAACGGCAGCCGCAGCGCCGCCATGTCGTCCAGCGATTGGTCATACAAATGCTGGAACGCGAGGTTCGGACTCGACAGCTTGGTGACGCTCGCCCGCCACTCCCGCATGATCCGGTCGGTGTTGCTGTTGGCGACATGGGCGCAGCTTACCGGGGCCGCCGTCGCCGCTCCCCCGTCATGCAGTTCGTAGCGTAGGCAGGTGTGCCACGTGCCGCCCGGCGGCAGCGACACCTCGAAGCTGATCCGGCCGTTGGCATACACGGCGGCCACCGGCGTCATCTCCGCCGAGACGCAAACGGCGCGGTGGAAATCCCGGTTGCCATAGGTGTTGATCAAGCGTTGGTCCACGTCGGACCACTCGCTGGTAATACGCCCGCGACGGACGATATCATCGGACTTGACCTCGAACACGTCAGCGAAATCGCTGCGGATCACCACTTCGAGGTTGAAGCGGACGGCGATCGGCCCGTGATTGGTGATGTCGAAATCCTCGTGCATCCCCCCCTCGAGCCGGCGGCCGATTTCCAGGCTGAGCGTCCGGGCGGGAATGTCACCCGCCTCGGTCGGGATCGCGCGGTTGGTAAGATAGATGCGCGCTAGGTAATAGAGCGGCGTGCCGCTGTTCAGCAGCTCCCACTCGACGCCGTTCGCATACAGCAGCCAGGCGCTGATTATCCTGGTGTCGAGGAAATACAGGCCCATCATCGTCGGCCAGGGGACCTGGCCGTCCGGCTCGGTGATCAGCACGGTGTTGCCCTCATGGATCGCGAGCTGCGGCGGGCCGACCTTGATTTCTAGCGACATACCGCCTCCAGGTGCTGATGGACGCGGACCATCAACGACCTGGAACAGCTCCGCAAGTCAGCCCGGTTCGAACGTCAGCGACAGTCCGTTCATGCAATAGCGGTCACCGGTCGGCCGTGGCCCGTCGGGGAAGACGTGTCCCAGATGGCCGCCGCACTTGCTGCAATGCGCCTCGATCCGCACCATGCCGAGCGTGCGGTCGGTCGTCGTCTCCACCGCGCCCTCGATCGGCTGGAAGAAGCTCGGCCAGCCGCTGCCGCTCTCATACTTCGTGTCGGACGTGAACAGGGCCTGGCCGCACCCGGCGCAGGCGAACACGCCGGTACCCTTCTCGTAGTTGAACGGGTGCGTGCCGGGCCGTTCCGTGCCGTGCTGCCGCAGCACGCGGAACTGCTCGGGCGAGAGCGTCTGCTTCCACTCCGCATCGGACTTCTGAACCGGGTAAACCTTTTCCTCTGCGTCTGCCTTGCCGGCGCCGCCGAACCAATTGGCCATGAGCAAATCCTCCGTCATCCCTGAAATGGGTGGCACGCCGCCCCGGCGCAACTCTACACGGCGCTCTACCGTCTCCCGGCGGCCACAGCGTAACCGATGGCAGACACGACCGACGAGCTAGTTATGCCGAAGACCGCGCATCATTACTCGGCGGCGATCGCCAGCGGCTCCATCGCCAGGGCGGCGGCTTCGGCCCGCACCCAAATCGCCGTGTCGTGGAACACGGCACCCCCGTTGGGAAAGGCCGGGTCCTCGCTGGTGAGGGCGTTGATCCCGATGCCCCCCTCGAAGGCCGCGTTCGGCCAGATGCTCTCGACGATCACCGTGCCCGGTTGCTGGCCCATGCCGATCGCCGCGTGCAGCACGACCTCGCCGCGGCTGTTGCCGAGCCGCAGGCGGTCACCCGGCGCCACGCCCAGCCGTGCTGCATCGTCCGGGTGCAGCATCGCCTCCGGCCGGCCCTCCCGCTTGCGGGATGTCGGCGTCTCCGTGAAGCTGGTGTTAAGGAACTGCCGCGCCGGTGCCGTCACCATCCGGAACGGCTGGCCACCATCCGCCCCGTCATAGGCGGCCCAGTGGTCCGGCAGCGTCGGCATAGTGGCATGGTCCGGCCCGACCGACGCCCAGTCCGGCGCGAAGCGGAATCGGCCGCCCGGCTGCTGGAAGCCGTCCAGGAAGTGGCTCTCGCGGAAACCGGGTTGCCGGTCCACCCAGCGCCCGGCGATCACCTCCGCCACGCTGCCGTAGCCGGACGCCTGAAGGGTCGCGTCCGCCAATTCCAGTGCCGTCATGTCGAACCCTGGGTGCTTGGCGCCGAGCCGCGCCGCCAGCGCCGCGGTCACCGCATGGTTGGAGCGGCATTCCCCCGGCGGCTCCACCAGCTTGCGGCCGACCTGCACGTGGCTGTGGCCGCCGGCGTGGTAGATGTCGTCGTGCTCCAGGAAGGTGGTCGCCGGCAGCACGATGTCCGCCATGGCGGCCGTCTCGGTCATGAACTGCTCGTGCACGACCGTAAACAGGTCCTCGCGCGCGAAGCCGCGGCGGACGCGGTTGCTGTCGGGCGCCACCGTCACCGGATTGGTGTTCTGGATCAGCAGCGCGTGCACCGCCGGGCCGTCGCCCAGGTCCTGCCGGTTGCCGTTGAGCACGGAGGCGATGCGGCTCATATCCAGCATGCGCACCGAGAGATCGCGCTGATCCAGCCCCTCGATCAGCGTCTTGTCCCAGGTGTAGATGTCGCGGTTGTTCCAGAACGCGCCGCCGCCCTCGTGCTGCCACTTGCCGGTGACGGTGGGCAGGCAACTGACGGCGTGCATCATCTGCGAGCCGTTGCGCGCCCGGCTGAACCCGTAGCCGAGGCGGAGGAAGGCACGGTCGGTGCTGTTGTAGGCGAGCGCAAAGGCCTCGATCTCGGCCACGCCGAGCCCGGTGATCGCCGCCGCCCACTCCGGCGAGCGGCTGCGCAGGTGCGCTTCCAGTTCGTCCGGCACGTCGGCGTAGCGCGCCATGTAGGCACGGTCGGCATACCCGTCGCGGAAGGCGCAGTGCATCACGGCGCAGGCGAGGGCGGCGTCCGTGCCGGGCCGGACGGCCAGGTGGGTGTCGGCGACGGCGGCGGTGCCGGTGCGGTAGGGGTCGACCACGACCAGCTTGGCGCCGCGCTGCTTCCGGGCGCGGCTGATGTGGGTCATGACGTTGACCTGGGTGGCGACGGGGTTGCCGCCCCACATGACGATCAGGTCGCTCTGCGCCATCTCCCGCGGGTCGGGGCCGGTGATGCGGCCGACCCCCGCACGCCAGCCGGCCTCGGTGGCGGCGGTGCAGATGGTGAGCTTCTGGCGCGAGTATTTCATCACGTGGCGCAGCCGGTTGATGCCGTCCCGCTGCACGTGGCCCATGGTGCCGGCGAAGTAGTATGGCCAGACCGCCTCGGCGCCGTGCCGGGCGGCAAGGGTGGTGAACTGCCCGGCGATCCGGTCCAGCGCCTCGTCCCACCCGACCCGGCGGAATTGCCCTGAACCCTTCGGCCCGGTGCGGAGCAGCGGGGTGGTCAGCCGGTCCGGGTGATGCTGCCGCTCGGCGTAGCGCGCGACCTTGGCGCAGATCACCCCCGCCGTGTAGCTGTTGGCGGCGGCGCCGCGGACGGTGCCGATGCGGTTCTCGGTGACGTCCACTTCCAGCGCGCAGCAGGAGGGGCAATCGTGCGGGCAAACGGTGGCTTGGAAGGTCATCGCAGGGCTCCGCCGGGGAGTGTGGCGCAGCGCGGTAGCGTTCGGCAATGGTCGCGCGCGCTGATAAGGTGGCCGGAGCTACTGCTGGACAAATCATCGCACGGGCTGGCGTCGGAAATGGTGCGGTATCTTGGGGGTCGGCACTTAAACGGTCCATGTATTTGGCGGCTGGGCCTCGGTGAGGGGAGCAGGTCAGCGAGGGTCGCTTATGATTTGAACATTCGATCTAATCGTAGCGCCATCGACCTCGACAATGATCTTGCCTCGCGTTTCGAACGGACCGATCGCAATCGCGTAGGTTGATGTCGTCTTCATCCGCCGGACGGTGGCGCAGACGGTGTGCGCCACCGTCCAGCAGTGCCCCAAACCGTCACCTATGTCCCCGAACACGTAACCCTTGACCCCGGTCTGTACAGAAGGGGGGAGGAGTTGTTCGG
>CAXSEG010000026.1:0-9252 GCA_964235545.1 uncultured Acetobacteraceae bacterium | reverse complement strand
CGGCGCACCTCCAACGGCGGTCGCCCGTCCCCTCCCGCGAGGGATGGGAGACGAAGTCCTACCGCAGCAACATCGCCTTCAGCGCCACCTGCATCTTGCGCCCATACGGCGGCGCCAGGAACTCGAACCCGCTGAACCGTCCGGCCCGGTAGACGCCGCGGGCGTGGGAGAAGCGGCGGAAGCCGTCGCGGCCGTGGTAGGCGCCCATGCCCGACGGCCCCACGCCGCCGAACGGGAGATCGTCCTGGATGCAATGCATCAACACGCTGTTGATCGACACGCCGCCCGAGACCGTGCGGCCCATCACCCGCGCCAGCTGCTCCGGGTTCTTGGTGAAGGGGTAGAGCGCCAGCGGGCGGGGACGCTCGTTCACGAACGCCGTGGCATCGGGGATTTCCTGGTAGCCGATCACGGGGAGGATCGGGCCGAAGATCTCCTCGCCCATCAGCGCGCCGTCCAGCGGCGGGTTCAGCACCACGGTAGGGCCGATGCGGCGCTCGGCGTAGGCGTCGTCCAGGCGCAGCAGGCGGGCGCCGCCCGCCTCCGCCTCCCGCAGCAGCGCGTGCAGGCGCTCGTGATGGCGGTCAGAGACGATGGTGGTGTAGTCGGGGTTGGCGCTGATGCGGGGATACATCACCTTCGCCGCGTGGATCACCGCCTGAGCGAACGCCTCTACGCTCTCGTTCGCCACCAGTGCGTAATCTGGCGCGATGCAGGTCTGCCCGGCGTTGAAGAACTTGCCGAGCGCGATGGTCTTGGCCGTCGCTTGAAGGTCGCAGTCGCGGCAGACAATGGCGGGGGATTTGCCGCCCAACTCGAGCGTCACCGGGGTCAGCGTCTCAGCGGCGGCGCGGGCGACCTGGCGGCCGATAGCGGTGGAGCCGGTGAACAGCAGGTGGTCCAGCGGCAGCGCGCACACCGCCTGCCCCACCTCCGGCCCGCCGGTGACGACGCTGACGGTGGCCGGGTCGATCGCTTCGGCGATCAGGCGGGCGAACAGGGCGGCGAAGCGCGGCACCAACTCGGACGGCTTGACGATCACGCGGTTGCCGGCGGCGATGGCGTCCACCAGGGGACTGACGGTTAGCAGCAGCGGGTAGTTCCAGGGGGATACGATCGCCACTACGCCGAGCGGCTGCCACTCCACCCAGGCGCGGCCGGGCTGGAAGCTGATGTCCACGTGGCGCTTCTCCGGGCGCATCCAGCGGCGCAGGTTGGCGCGGGCGTTGCGGATAGCGCCGAGCGAGGGCACCAGCTCGGCGACAATGGTCTCCTGCGGCGCGCGGTTGCCGAAATCCGCGGAGATGGCCTGCGCGATCGCGTCGGCGTTGGCACGCAGGGCGAGGCCGAGCGCCTTCAGCGCCGCCATGCGCTGGGCGGCAGGCGGCGGGCCGTCGCGGTGGTAGGCACGGCGCTGCATCTCCAGGATGCGGGCGGGTATCTCAGCATCGGCGAATGCGGCGGTCGATACGTCGATGGTCATGTCTCGCAGCGTTCCTTTGGCCGGCATCCGGCCGCGGCGGCATTTGCCCCTGCAAACGCCGCCGCCTACCCTCCCGTGCACATTGAGGGAGCACAATGCGCCATGATCGAGCTGCATACCTATAACACGCCGAACGGCCGCAAGATCAGCGTGGCGCTCGAGGAGATGGGGCTGCCCTACTCCGTCCACGTCGTGGACATCACCAAGCGCGAGCAGTTCGAGCCGGACTTCCTGGCGATCAGTCCGAATAACCGCATCCCTGCGATCATCGACCCCGAGGGGCCCGGCGGCCAGCCGATCAGCGTGTTCGAGAGCGGCGCCATCCTGCTATATCTGGGCGAGAAGACCGGCCAGTTCCTACCGGCGGACCTGCGGCAGCGGATGCCGGTGCTGGAATGGCTGATGTGGCAAATGGGCGGGTTCGGGCCGATGCCGGGCCAGGTGCACCATTTCCTGGGGGTCAGCGACCCGGTGGACCAGCGCTATGGGCTGGAGCGCTACTCGGCCGAAACGCGCCGCCTGTATAGCGTGCTGGAGCGGCGGCTGGCGCTGGTGGAGTTCGTGGCCGGGCCGCTCTCGGTGGCCGACTTCGCGATCCTAGGCTGGGCGTGGCGGCACGAGCGGCACAAGGTGGATCTGGCGGATTTCCCGAACGTGCGGCGATGGTTCGATACGCTGATGGCGCGGCCGGGCGTGAAGAAGGGGTTCGAGGTGCCGCTGTCCCGGGCTTAGGCGCTCAAGGACGACATTGCCCTCAGCAAACCCGATCGTGCGTGCGTGCTGCACCCCTCCCCCCCGCCCCCTCCCACAAGGGGAGGGGGAGAAGGAGTCTACGTACGGCGCTAGACTGCGCTCATCCAGCCGTGCCGGTCGTTTGTCGTGCCGTATTGGATGGAGGAGATGGCGTCGAACAACCGCTGCGTCAGCTCACCGGTCTTGCCGCCGTTGATCGTCATCCGCTCGTCGCGGAAGCCCAGCTCGCCAACGGGGGAGATCACCACGGCGGTGCCGGTGCCCCACATCTCGGTCAGCTGCCCGGCGCGGTGCGCCTCCGTCACCTCGTGGATGGAGACCGGGCGTTCCTGTACAGGGATGCCCCAATCGCGCAGCAGCTGCAGGGCGGAGTTGCGGGTGATGCCGTCCAGGATGGTGCCGTTGGTGAGCGGCGGAGTGACGACGGTGTCGCCGAGGCGCAGCATGATGTTCATCGAGCCGACCTCGTCCAGGAACTCATGCTCGCGGCCGTCCAGCCAGAGGACCTGGGCGTAGCCCTTCTGCTTGGCTTCTTCGGCGGCATACAGACTGGCGGCGTAGTTGGCCGCGGTCTTGGCCGCACCCAGGCCGCCGGGCACGGCGCGGACGTATTGGTCCGTCGCCAGGATCTTCACGGGGGCCAGGCCCTCGGCATAGTAGGCGCCGACCGGACTGAGGATCACGTAATACAGGTAGCTGTGCGACGGATGGACGCCGAGGAAGGTGTCGGTCGCGATCACGGTGGGGCGGATGTAGAGGGCGGTGCCGCGCTTGGAGGGCACCCAATCCTGGTCGAGCGCCACGAGCTGGCGGAAGGATTGCTGCACCAGCTCCGGGTCGAGCGGCGGGATGCAGAGGAGCTGGCAGGAGCGGTTCAGCCGTGCGGCGTGCCGGTCGGCGCGGAAGATGCGGACCTGGCCGTCATCACCGCGAAACGCCTTCAGCCCGTCGAACACCGCCTGAGCGTAGTGCAGCACGCAGCAGGCGGGGTCCATAATGAAAGGGGCGTAGGGGACGATCCTCGGGTCGTGCCAGCCGCGCCCCTCGTCGTAGTTCATCTGGACCATGTGGTCGGTGAACGTCTCGCCGAAGCGGAGCGTATCGTCGGCCGGATGCGGCTTCGGGGTTGGGGCGTGGGTGACCGGGAACTCTCGCATGTCGCGTCCTGTGCGTTTCGGCGAACATATACGGCCAGTTGGCGGAGTGGCCAGGGTGGCGGTTTCGGCCTTCCCCCTCATCCGTGAAGGACGGGAGAGGGAGAAGGAAGTGTCCTGCCTGGGAAAGAGCTACCGTTCGGCGAAGGCTTTCTCGATCACGAACTCGCCAGGCTCGGTACTGTTGCCTTCGGTGAAGCCGCGGGCCAGCAGCATCGCCTTGAGATCGTCCAGCATGTGCTGGCTGCCGCAGATCATGACGCGGTCATGCGCCGGGTCGAGCGGGGGGAGGCCGAGATCGGTGAACAGCTTGCCCTGCTCGATCAGGTCGGTGATGCGGCCCATGTGCTTGGACGGCTCGCGCGTGGTCGTCGGGTAGTAGATCAGCTTGGCACTGACGTCCTCCCCGAGGAACTCGTGGTTCGGCAGGTGCTCGGTCAGGTGCAGGGCATAAGCCAGCTCGGCGGACCGGCGGGTGGTGTGGGTGAGCACCACGTGGTCGAAAAGCGGATAGAGGTCTGGATCGGCCACCAGGCTGAGGAACGGGGCCAGGCCGGTGCCGGTAGCGACCATGTAGAGCGTCCGCCCCGGCTTCAGGTTGTGCAGTAGCAGCGTGCCGGTGGGCTTGCGGCCGACCAGCACCTTATCGCCGACCTTGATGTGCTGCAGGCGGGAGGTGAGCGGGCCGTCAGGCACCTTGATGCTAAGAAATTCCAGCGTGTCGTGATGGTTCGGGCTGGCCATGCTGTAGGCACGCAGCATCGGCTTGCCGTTCAGCATCAGGCCGATCATGGCGAATTGGCCATTCTCGAAGCGGAAACCGGGGTCGCGGGTCAGCGTCAGGCTGAACAGGCGATCGGTCCAGTGCTGCACGGCGAGCACGGTCTGCTCGGTGAGGTTCGCCGGCAGCTTGAGCGCCGGGTTCGGGAGGGCCTCGGGTGCGATCACCCGCGCGGCGTCCTGCATCGTGTTCTCCTTGGTCGCGCCGTCCTAACGCGGCCGGGCCAACGGCGGCAAGGCTTGCGGGTTGCGGCGCCGTGCCGGGGTGTCATCGCCGTCGAGCCTCATGCATGACGCGCGCAATGAGAACGAGGTCGGGCAAGCCGGTGTAGATGACGATGTAGGCATCGGTCGCTGCCGCGAACCGCGCATCCTCAGGGCAGATTGGTTATCGGCCTCCGCTCTGCCTCCAACGCCTCACGTTTCCTGCTCATGACGCCCCAATACCGCATTCTGTATATGCTCCTCGGCACCGATCACCTCAACCACCGCGCAGCACCGCCGCAAACCGCGCCGCCGAGGCACCCCAGCCGAGGTCGGTCGCCATACCGGCCTTCTGCATCTGCGCCCAAGCTAGCCGGTCGGCCCAAAGTGACGCTGCACGGGCCAGGCCGCGCTGCAGCCCGGCTTCCGACGCGTCGAACACCACTCCGGTGGCCACACCCGCGCGTAACGCCGCCTCGTTCGCGTCCACCACCGTGTCCGCCAGGCCGCCGACCCGGCTTACCAGCGGGATCGCGCCGTAGCGCATGGCCGACATCTGGGTCAAGCCGCAAGGCTCGAACCGGCTCGGCACCAAGATCGCGTCCGACCCGGCCATGACCTGGTGGGACAGCGCTTCGTCATAGCCGATCACCGCCGCCACCTGGCCGGGATGCGCCGCCGCCGCTGCGCGGAACCCCGCCTCCAGCTCCGGCTCGCCCGAGCCGAGCAGGACGAGCTGGCCACCGGCGGCGAACAGGGCCGGCAGCGCCTGCAGCAACAGGTCCATTCCTTTCTGCCCGGTCAGCCGGCTGACGATGCCGACCAGCAGCGCCGCCGGATCCGGCGCCAGCCCCACGCCGGATTGCAGCGCCGCCTTGCATTTCGGCTTGTTGCGGAGGTGGCCGCGGCGGAAGCGGGCGGGCAAGTGAGGGTCGGTCCAGGGGTCCCACACGGTGTCGTCCAGCCCGTTCAGGATGCCGTGCAATGCGCCCTGCCCCGCCCGGGCGCGCAGCAGGCCGTCGAAGCCACAGCCGGACGCCGCGGTCTGGATCTCGGCGGCGTAGGTCGGGCTGACGGTGGTGACGGCGTCGGCGTAGAACAGCCCGGCCTTCATGAAGCCGATCGACTGGTAGAACTCCACCCCGTCGGTGCCGAGCGCCTCGGGCGGCAGGCCCAGCTCCCGCCACAGCGCCATCGGCACCTGGCCGGTGAAGGCGAGGTTGTGGATCGTCATCACGGTGCGGGGCCGGGCACCGCCGGCTAGGGCGAGATAGGCCGGGGCCAGGCCGGTTTGCCAGTCGTGGCAATGGACGGCGCCGGGCACCCAGCTGGGCACGGCGCCCAGGCCGATATCGGCGGCAATGCGGGCGAGGGCGGCGAAGCGCCGCGCATTGTCCGGCCAGTCCGCGCGGTCGGGGCCGAGATACGGATTGCCGGGCCGGTCGAACAGATGCGGGGCGTCCAGCACAAACAGGTCCAGCCCCGCCGCCTGCCCGGCCAGCACCCGGGCTGCCCCGCCCTGCAGGGCCGATACGGCGTAGACGGTGTCCGCCTCGCCCAACGCGGCCAGCACCGCCGGGTAGCCCGGCACCAGCGTGCGGACCTCCAGCCCTTGCTTGGCCAAGGCTGGCGGCAGGGCGCCCATGACGTCCGCCAGGCCCCCCGTCTTCACCAGCGGGAAGATCTCGCTGGCCACCTCGAGCACCTTCATCCGACCAGGTGGTCGATCATCGGTTGCGTGATGAGGCAGATGCCCTTGCCGGTGCGGCGGAAGCGCTGCGCGTCCAGGGTGGGGTCCTCGCCGACCACGAGGCCATCGGGGATGACCACGCCGCGGTCCACCACCACGTTGGTCAGCCGCGCGCCGCGGCCGACCGAGACGTAGGGCATCATCACCGCGTTCTCCAGCGCGCCGAAGCTGTGCACGTGGACGCCGGTGAACAGCAGCGACCGCTTCACCTTGGATCCGGACACGATGCAGCCGCCGGACACCATGGAGTCGACGGCCATGCCGCGGCGCCCCTCGTCGTTGTGGACGAACTTGGCCGGCGGGGTGATCTCGCCATAGGTCCAGATCGGCCAGTCCCGGTCATACAAATCGAGGGCGGGGAGGACGTCGGTGAGGTCGATATTGGCGGCCCAGTAGGCGTCCACCGTGCCCACGTCGCGCCAGTATGCCTCCGATTCGGAGGTGGAGCGGACGCAGGAGCGGGAGAAGCCGTGGGCGACGGCGGTGCCGTGCTTGACGATGTAGGGGATGATGTCGCGGCCGAAATCGCGCGCCGAATGCGGGTCGGCGGCGTCCCGCCGGAGCTGATTGAACAGGAACCCCGTCTCGAACACATAGATCCCCATGGAGGCCAGGGCCATGTCCGGCTTGTCCGGCATCCCGGGCGGGTCGGCCGGCTTCTCGAGGAAGGCGAGGATGCGGTCCTCGGCGCCTACATGCATCACGCCGAACGCGCTCGCCTCCTCGCGCGGCACCTCGAGGCAACCGATGGTGACGTCCGCGCCGGACTGGACGTGCTGCTGCAGCATCGGCTCGTAGTCCATCTTGTAGACGTGGTCGCCGGCGAGCAGGACGATGTATTGCGGGGCGTAGCTTTCGATGATGTCGATGTTTTGGAATACGGCGTCGGCGGTGCCGGCATACCAGGCCGTCTCGCTGATACGCTGGCTGGCGGGCAGGATGTCGAAGCTCTCGTTGCGCTCCGGCCGGAAGAAGTTCCAGCCGCGCTGCAGGTGGCGGATGAGGGAGTGGGCCTTGTACTGGGTGGCCACGCCGATGCGGCGGATACCGGAGTTCAGCGCGTTGGAGAGCGCGAAGTCGATGATCCGGCTCTTGCCGCCAAAATACACGGCGGGCTTGGCGCGCGCATCCGTCAGTTCGTGCAGTCGCGATCCGCGGCCTCCGGCCAGCACGTAGGCCATGGCGTGTCGCGACAGGGGCGCGTTGCTGGTCGGGATGGCTGGCATTGGCTGGGTTCCGGGTGGTGTCGCGGGGGCATCCCGGCTTATTTGATGGCAGCGTATGGTGTGCCGCGCGCCGGGGCAATGCTGACACTTGAACGGCGGTTCACCGGGATTGCGCAGCATCGGCGCGAAAGCCGTCTTCAATTTGCTCCGTCACCGTGCTGAACTGATTGCGACGCATCAACGTCGAGGAGCAAGTGAATGAGAAGGTTGGTTTTGGCTGGTCTGGTCGTGGCTGGAATGGCGGCGGGCGCATCTGCCCAGGCAATGGCGGTGCTGCCGGCCGGGCCGGTGGGCGACGGCATCACGCGCGTCGAGGGCGGTTGCGGGCCGGGTGGCCACCGTACTCCGTATGGGCGCTGCGTCCCGAATGGCGGGCGATTCTACCGGGCCTGCCCGCCCGGCATGCACCTGAACCCGTATGGCCGCTGCCGGCCGAACTTCTGATGCGGTGCCGGGCGGCTTGATGAGCACTGAAGCAAGTCTGCCCGGTGCTGCCGAGGCCGAACTCTGGCCCACCGACCGGGCGCTCGGGGCCATGCTGGACGGACAGGAGGCCGCAACGGCTGCCGTCCGGCATGCGCTGCCGGCGCTGTCCGTTGCGGTCGCTGCGGCGGCTGGCCGGCTGCGCACGGCCGGGCGGCTGGTGTATGCCGGGGCCGGCGCGTCGGCGCGGCTGGCGGTGCAGGATGGGGTGGAGCTGCACCCGACCTTCGGCTGGCCGCATGAGCGGCTGGCCAGCCTGATCGCCGGCGGAGCCCCTGCCCTGACCCGCTCGGTGGAGGGGGCGGAGGATGACGCCAGGGCCGGGCAGGTAGCGGCCGAGGCGCTGCTGCTCGGGCCGGCGGACGTGGTGGTCAGCGTGGCCGCGTCCGGCACAACGCCGTTCACCCGGGCCGCGCAGGCCGCCGCCCGGGCCGCCGGGGCGCTTACCGTGGCGCTGGCCAACAACCCGGGCTCGCCCTTGCTCGCCGAGGCGGATTGCCCGGTGGCGCTGCCGACGGGAGCCGAGTTCCTCGCCGGGTCAACGCGGATGGCGGCGGGCACGGCGCAAAAGATCGCGCTGAACCTGTTCTCGACCCGGCTGATGACGGAGCTGGGGCGGGTGTATCACGGGCTGATGGTGGGGGTCGTGCCGTCCAACGCCAAGTTGGTCGCCCGCGCGCACCGGATCGTCACGGAGCTGACGGGGGTGTCGCCGGACACGGCCGCCAACGCGCACGAGGCGGCGGACGGGGACATCCGCCTGGCGGTGCTGATGCTGGACGGGCTGAGCCGCACCGTGGCGCAGGCCCGGCTGGACGCGGCCGGGGGCGATCTTCGCGTGGCACGCGGCCAGTAAGTGGAGACGCTGACGGGGCAAATCCTGACCCCGGACGGTTGGGTCGGCGGCCGGCTGCACCACACTGCCTCTGTCAGCGGGGTGGAGCCCTGGTCCGGCGCGCCGGCCGACCGGTTCATCCTGCCCGGCTTCGTGGACCTGCACGTCCATGGCGGCGGCGGGGCGGACACGATGGAGGGGGCGGCGGCGGTGGAGACGCTAGCCCGGTTCCACGCCCGGCACGGCACGACGGCGTTGCTGCCCACCACCGTGACCGCGCCCTCCGCCGACCTGCTGCTTGCGGCGGAGGGGGTGGCGGCGGCGCGGCCGCGGGGTGGGGCGCGCATCTTGGGCCTGCATCTGGAGGGGCCATTCATCAACCCGGCGGTGCTGGGGGCGCAGCCGCCCTTCGCCGTCCCGCCCGACCTGGCGCTGCTGGACGCAATCGGCGGCGCGGTGCGGCTGCGTGTGGTGACGATGGCGCCGGAGGTGGATCCCGGCGGCCGGCTGCTCGCACACCTGGTCGCGAACGGGGTGCGGGCGCAGATCGGGCATACGGCGTGCACCGACGCGGAGGCGCTGGC
>CAXSEG010000025.1:22059-23413 GCA_964235545.1 uncultured Acetobacteraceae bacterium | reverse complement strand
TTGGTGAGGTTGCCATTGTGCGACACCGCCAGCCCGCCGAACTCGAATTCGGCATACAGCGGCTGCACGTTGCGCAGGATCGTCTCGCCGGTGGTGGCGTAGCGGTTGTGGCCGGCCGCGGCCTGGCCGGGCAGGGAGGCGATCACCCGGGCGTCGCCGAAATTGTCGGCCACCAGGCCCAGCCCGCGATGTTGGTGGAAGCGCTGGCCGTCAAAGGACACGATCCCGGTCGCCTCCTGCCCGCGGTGCTGCAGCGCGTGCAGGCCGAGGGCGGTGAGCGCCGCCGCATCCGGGACATTCCAGACGCCGAAGATGCCGCATTCCTCATGCGGCTTGTCGTCATCGTAACGGTCGGGCAGCATGGGCGAACCCTCCTATGGGCGAGCCGGCGGAGCATTCGGGGCGGGCCCTGCCGGGTTCGCCTGGAGCTCCGCCGATCCAGTCGGCCGGCTTGCGGGTGGCACGACGAGCGCCGGCCGGTATGTCTCCGGCAACCGCTGCACGACCCATGAAGCGCCGATATAGATGGAGGGGAGCGTGCGCGCTTCCAACACCTGATCGGGCCAACGGTCCATCGGTTCGATCGCGCCGGCGACCAGGTAGGCGGCCACCACGAGCGCCGCCCCGCGCGCCACGCCGTAGGCGAGCCCCAGAGTGCGGTCCAGCCCGCCGAGTGCCGACTTGCGCACGGCGCCGCCCAGGATCCGCGCAACCAGCGACAGCACGATCAGGACCACCAGGAAAATGCTGCCGAACGCGACCGGGTCGGCCACGTCCGGGTTGTCGATCGCCCGGCGCGCGATGCCCTGGAATTGCGGGAAGAAGTAGATGGCGGCGATCGCGGCACCGATCCATGCTGCGAGGCCGAACACCTCGCGCACCATGCCGCGCACGAAACCGAGCATGCCGGAGAACGCGACCACGACGAGGACGGCGATATCGACCCAGTTCATCTGCCCCTGCTCATCTGCATCTGCCGGGCCGCTCAGACGCGTGCGTGCACATGCTGCGCTCTATCCCTCACGGCAACGGTTCCGCCAAGCCCCGTTCGCCGGCTCAGCCTACGGATTCGAACACGATCTCCTGCGCGCCGCTCCACAGGACGGTGCGGCCCAGCTCCACCAGGTGGTCCAGGCCCTCGGTGATGGTGAGGAAGTGGTTGCCGGCCAGCACGCCGACCTTGCTGGCGAACTGCACGCTGCCATAGGCGAGCAGGACCTCCGTCTCGCTCACCCCGCCCGGGTGCAGCAGGATCTGGCCCGGCGCCGGATAGCTGGTCGCGTTCTCGTAGCCGAGGCCGAGATCGAGATCACCGAGCGGGATCCAGCACGCCTCGCCGCTCCAGCGCACGTGG
>CAXSEG010000025.1:0-22049 GCA_964235545.1 uncultured Acetobacteraceae bacterium | reverse complement strand
GATGATGCGCTCGCGGTAAGGCAGCAGGCTGCGGAACCGTTCGGCCGTGCGCGGGGCGGCGGCTTCGAACCGGGCGCCGAAGCTGAATGCGCCGGCGGTGATGCGGATGTCGGTCATCGGGCCGTGGTAACCCGTGATGCAATGCCGGTCCAGGCTCGGCCTGCCCGGGCGGTTACGCCTATGGTAAGGCAATGAGCGAGCAGCAGGATGGTCCGTGGTGCGTCACCGCCGGCCCGGAGGAGGCGGGGGTGCGGCTGGACCGTTTCCTGGCGCTGCGGATCGGCACGCTGTCCCGGTCGCGGATCAAGGCTTTGATCACGGGGGGGCACGCCGCAGCCGGCGGCCTGGCCGCCACCGACCCGGCCCAGGCCGTGCGACCCGGCATCGCCTACACGCTTCGCCCGCCGCCGACGGTGGGGGTGGCGCCGCGGGCCCAGGCCATCGCCTTCCCCATTCTGTTCGAGGACCGGGACCTGCTGGTGCTGGACAAGCCGGCCGGGCTGGTGGTGCACCCGGCGCCGGGCAACGAGGACGGTACGCTGGTCAACGCCCTGCTGGCGCATTGCGGCGCGTCCCTCGCCATCGGCGGCGAACGGCGGCCCGGCATCGTGCACCGGCTGGACAAGGACACGTCCGGCGTGATGGTCGTGGCCAAGACCGACCTGGCGATGGCGGTGCTGGCCGAGGCGTTTGCCATGCGCACGCTGGAGCGTTCCTATCTCGCGCTGTGCTGGGGCATACCATCCCCGTCGAAAGGCACGATCGAGGGCGCGATCGGGCGTGACCCGAAGGATCGCAAGCGCATGGCCGTGGTGACACGCGGCGGTAAGACGGCCTTGACCCATTACCGCGTAAGGGAGGCTTGGCAGGCTTGCGTGGCACTCACCGAGTGCCGGCTCGCGACGGGGAGGACGCATCAGATCCGGGTGCATATGGCGGTGAGCGGCCACCCGATCGTCGGGGATCCGGTGTACCTTCGCCGTGTCCCGGGCGCGGCGAAGCTGTTGCCGGCGGGATTGCGGGGCCGTCTGCTCGATTTCCCGCGGCAGGCCCTGCATGCCGCCGTGCTTGGTTTCACACATCCGCGAACGGGCGCCGCGCTCCGGTTCGAGACGCCGCCACCGGCCGATTTCCTGGGGCTGCTCGCGGCGCTCGGCTGGGACCCGGAGCCGTGATCCGTAGCATTTAGCTTGACCGGACCCGCGCGGTCCTGTATAAAATCTCCACAAGAGACCGCATGGTGCGCGGGGTTACGCCATTCCAGTTTCGAGCTGCCTCGTTGAGGGGTTCATAGCTGGGACGTGAGGTGTGAATGCATCAACGCTTGTCCTGAACTGCAACCGGGGTCAGCCTTCGCCGTATTGGGTGGGTGTCCGTGCAGTCGGACTGTAGGAGCTAAGTCGTTATGGTCGCTGCTGTGATCAACGTCGCGCCTGAGGGCAACCTGTCCCGCTATCTCCAGGAAATTCGCAAGTTCCCGATGCTCGCTCCGGACGAGGAGCTGAACCTGTCGAAGGCTTGGCGGGACAACGAGGATATGGACGCCGCGCATAAGCTGGTCACGTCCCATCTCCGCTTGGTCGCCAAGATTGCCATGGGCTATCGCGGCTACGGCCTGCCGGTTGGTGAGCTGATCAGCGAAGGCAACGTCGGCATGATGCAGGCGGTCAAGCGGTTCGATCCGGATCGTGGGTTCCGCCTTGCGACCTACGCGATGTGGTGGATCCGTGCGGCCATCCAGGAGTACATCCTGCACAGTTGGTCGCTGGTAAAGATGGGCACGACAGCCGCGCAGAAAAAGCTGTTCTTCAACCTGCGCCGGCTGAAGGGTCAAATGCAGGCGATCGATGACGGTGATCTGAAGCCCGAGCAGGTCGCGAAGATCTCGCGCGTGCTGCAGGTCCCGGAGCAGGACGTGGTCAGCATGAACCGTCGCCTCGCAGCGCCGGATCATAGCTTGAATGCGCCCGTCCGCGCCGATAGCGAGGGCGAGTGGCAGGATTGGCTGGTCGACGAGGGGCAGAGCCAGGAAGGCGAGCTTGCCGACCGCGAAGAACTGACTGGGCGCCGGGCCCTGCTGGGAAACGCGCTCAAGACGTTGAACGAGCGTGAGCGGCACATCCTGATCGAGCGGCGGTTGAAGGATAATCCGACGACGCTGGAGGAACTGTCCCAGCAGTACAACATCTCCCGCGAGCGTGTTCGCCAGATCGAAGTACGCGCGTTCGAGAAGCTGCAAAAGTCGATGAAGCAGCAGGTGGTTGAGCAGCGTCTTTCGGTGCCAATGGCTGCGTAAGGGTGGGAATGGGTCGCGGCGGCGCTGCGACCCACTCTGGTTTGAGTGGGTTGTCGTTGGACAGGGCGGACAAGCGTTGCTCGTCCGCTTTACGTGCGCCTCAATCACTGCGCTCCGATAGCGTCCATTCTGCCCTTAAGCTGGCGTCCTCCTCCTCAAGATGTTTGGTGCGGCGCCGGGATGAGGCTTCGAGGGCCAGCCGGGCAGCGATATACACAGCTTCATACAGAAGCCAGCCGGCTGCACAGCCGACCCAGGCCAACATTGGGCAGGCTATGTCACTGAGGAGGTCGAGCGCAGCCGCGAGTGTATTGCCGCCCTCCCAAAGGGCGCGGACCGACGAGAAGGTGGCGGCGCTGCCGCAGAGCAGCATCGCCCTTGCGACAGGGCGCACCCGGGCCACCTCGGTCAGGTAGAATGCGATTGCCGGGCAGAGCAGCACGGCGATCAGCAGTGCCATCCCTGGTGCGATGGCCACAATGCAACCGGCGACGGCACCCTGTAGCCAGATCAGGGACCGGCCTGCCCGGCGAGACTGCTGCTTCACGCGAAGAGGGCCCAGGCCAGGCCTGCCAGGCACGCGATGGCGCCAAGGCCACCTGCGACATCGTGCCCGACCCGCTGCGCCGTACCGGCCCGGCTTTGACCGGCTTTGGCCAGATCGGCGAGTTCGAGTGTAATATCGGCCAGCCTAGCCTGAGCTGCCGCACAATCCTCCCGATCCCTGACCTGCTCGGCCTTTGCGTCCAGGAGCGCCGCGATCGGCGGCAAGTGGCCGGCCTTAGCCAGCGCTGCGAGGTCGGACGCCATGCGGGTGCGGCGGGTGCGGCTGCTGAAGCGCTGGATCTGCGGTTGTACCGCCTCGACGGCCCAGGTGCAGAAATGGGGCAGCGCGGCCGCATGCAGCTTTTCCTGCAGCCGCGCGACCAGCCTGACATGGGCGAGCGGGTCGTCTAGAGGCAGGTCTGCCGCCAATTGGCCGAGCTCGGCCTGCAGCCGCTCATCCCGCCGGGCCGCTATGAAGGCGACGATGTGGACGTCCAGCAAGGTTTGGCTGCCCGGCGTCCGCGTTGCCGCCGCCTGTTCCATGGCGAGCAGCAAGTCTGCCAGGCGGGTGACCCAGACCTGCTTGAGCAGCGGGGAGTCGCAAGGCGAGAGCGGGTTGAGGCTATAGGCCAGCCGCAAGGGGGCGACGCCCGTCCGCCGGTCCGCTTGCAGGCTGCGGAGGTCACGGATCTCCGGCCGGTTCGAGGCATTGCCGGGTGCCTCCCGCCGCGATACCCAAGGCTCGACCACGTTCGCCAACGCGATCTCGGCGAGCAGCGCGGTTTGGTCTGGCTGATAGTGCCGTGCATGGTCGAGCGCCGCGCCCAACCCGTCCGGCCAGAGCGCGACCGAGCGCCATACCAGCGGGGCTGCCGGATCGAGGAGTGCCACGGCGCTGGCGATCAGCGCCGGGTCGGCCAGGGTGTCACCCGCGTTTGCCTGCATGTCCCGCAGACGGATTGCCTCGTCCAGCTGAGCGGCGACAAGCGCATCGCCCAGCCCACGCCTTAGCCAGCGGTCGACGATGCCGTTGCGCAGCATGGCCAGACCCGCCTTGGGATCACGTTGCAGAGCGTGGCCCAGGCTGCGTGCCGTGGAGGCGGAGCAGGCGCCGATTTCGATCGGCCGTTGGGCGCGCCGGATGGGCCGCGCAGCGATGCGGCGGGCCCGGGCAGCCGTGGGGGTGGCGAGCAAGGCGGGCGAGGGCCGATGGTCCGGATCGTCCGCCAGCATGCCGCGGACCAGCTCGGCGATGCCGGCCGGCAGGCGGTGGCTGCCCGCCAAGGTGGCGTAGCTGCCGTTCTCCAGCTTGCGGTGCAACACCGCCGCGTCCGTGAGGCCCTCGACGGGGCTATGGCCGAGGGCGAGCAGGACCAGCACGGCACCGAGCGCATAAATGTCGTCCGCGATCGTGCCGTTCCCCCGCCCCGCTTGGATGCAGGCGGCGGCGTAGGCCGGTTCGATCCAGCCCGGCTGGTGGCAGGCGGGTGGCGCGGCCCAGGCACACCCCAGGCTGACCGGGGTCCCTCGCGCGCCCTGAAACAGATTGTCCAGCCGGATCGACCGGTGAGTGACGCCGCGGGCTTCCAGATCGACCAGGACGAGGGCGGCCGGTTTGAGGACCTGCTCGATCAGCTCCGTCTCGGACCAGGGCCGCAGGGTGGCCTGCAAGGAGGGGCCCGGCGGGGCGGGGCAGATGACGAAATAGCCTGCCTCCCCCGACGGGGTCGCCGCTGCGCCATGCGCCATGGGCCAGAGGAGATTCGCCACCGGTGTCGCGCCGAGTGCCGCGAGCACGCGCCCGCGGGCAGGCCAGCCGCGGCTGACGGGCACGGCCATCACATTGCCTTGGCCCGGCGCCCCCGCCGAAAAGGCGAGGCCAGGCGGTGCCGCGCCCTCCAACGGGCGGGTGAAATCGATGCTGTAGACGCCGCCGACCAGTCCGGCGGGAGGTGAAGCCATTTTGGCGTGCTCGCTGCTGCGCACGGCCATCCTGGGGGGAGACGGTTAACGAAGGGTTGCTTGGTGGGTGGTGCCGAACTCCTGCCCTGGCCGTTTGTCTCTCCCTCTCGCATCCCTCATGGGAGAGGGAGAAGGAAGAAAGTAGGGCGGCGGTCGACTAGCCCTCGAACGGGTCGCGCATCAGGATCGTGTCGTCGCGCTCCGGGCTGGTGGAGAGCAGCGTGACAGGGGCTTCGACCAGCTCCTCGACCCGGCGGACATACTTGATCGCCTGAGCCGGCAGGTCGGCCCAGGTGCGGGCGCCCTTGGTGGAGCCGGTCCAGCCCTCGACCCTTTCGTAGATCGGCCGGGCGGCGGCTTGGGCGCCGGGGGCAGCGGGCAAATGGCGCATCGTGGTGCCGGCGACGTCGTAGCCGGTGCAAATCTGCAGCTCGGGCAGGCCGTCCAGCACGTCCAGCTTGGTCAGCGCCAGGCCGGTGATGCCGCCCACCTTCACCGCCTGGCGTACCATCGCGGCGTCGAACCAGCCGCAGCGCCGAGGGCGGCCCGTCACCACGCCGAACTCGCGCCCCCGCTCCCCCAGCAGGCGCCCGGTCGCATCCGTGAGCTCGGTCGGGAATGGGCCGCTGCCGACGCGGGTGCAATATGCCTTGGCGATGCCGAGCACGAAGCCGACCGCACCCGGCGCCATGCCGGAGCCGCTTGCAGCGGTGGCGGAGACCGTGTTGCTGCTGGTAACGAAGGGGTAGGTGCCGTGGTCCACGTCCAGCATCACGGCCTGCGCGCCCTCGAACAGGATGCGCTGGCCGGCGCGGCGCGCGTCATCCAGGCGCTGCCACACCGGCTCGACGAAGGGCAACACTTTCGGGGCCAAAGCGAGCAGGTCGTCCAGCAGCTGCTGCTTCTCGAACGTCTCGGCGCCCAAGCCGCGCAGCAGCGTGTTGTGGTGCAGCAGCAACTCGTCCAGCTTGTGCGACAGCGTCTCCGGCTCCGCAAGGTCGCACATGCGGATGGCGCGCCGGGCAACCTTGTCCTCATAGGCGGGGCCGATGCCGCGCCCCGTGGTGCCGATCTTGTGCTCGCCGCGGGCGGCCTCGCGAGCCCGGTCCAGGGCTGCGTGCAGCGGCAGGATCAGCGGCGCGTTGTCGGCGATGCGCAGGGTGGCAGGCGTGACCTCCAGGCCCTGCCCGCGCACCCGCTCGATCTCAGTCAGCAGCGCCACCGGGTCGATCACCACGCCGTTGCCGAGGATGCCGAGCTTGCCCCGCACCAGCCCCGACGGCAGCAGGCTGAGCTTGTAGGTCTGGTTGCCCACCACCAGCGTGTGCCCGGCATTGTGGCCGCCCTGGAAGCGCACGACGATGTCGGCCCGGCTGGCAAGCCAGTCCACGACCTTTCCCTTGCCCTCGTCGCCCCACTGGGCGCCGATCACGGTCACGTTCGGCATAGCTGGTCTCGCTGTCTAGAGGGGGATTGCGGCGCCATCGCGCAGAATATGGGTGCAGTCCAGCCGGGCGGCTTCCGCCTCCGGATCGTCCACCGGGTCGAGCGCCGCGACGGTCACGTGGCCCTGGTCGCGCAGGCGAGCGGCGGATTGGTAGGGCTCGCCGACAGGCACGAACACGCGGGGCCGGGGCGCGGGCGGGGCGCAGGCGCGCAGAATCGCGTCGGGGTAGAGGGTCAGCCCGGTCGCCGGCTCGTCCTCGCCACAGAGGTAGCGGCCGCCGCGGCCGAGGACCTCGTGGCGGCCCGGCGCATAGACGGCGGTGCAGACCCCCGTGTGATAGGGCAGGTCACGGAATTCCAGCGGGTCGACCGTAAGCTTGATGCTGGGTGCACGGGCCTGGATGGCGCGCACCGTCTCCGTCAGGCGCTGGCACAGCAGGGCGGAGAGCGGCGGCAGCGTGACCGACTCCAGCCGGGCGAGCGCGGGCCCGGCCAGCCCGGCGGTGAGCAGCAACGTGCTGAGCGTGCCGGCCAGGCGGCCGCCATGCTGCATCACGGAGGCCATGTCCTTGCGGTCCAGCGCCCGCAGCAGCGTCTGGCGCGCCGGGCCGGCGAACCCGGATTCGTCCAGCAGCGTGGGGGCCAGGCGGGGGAGCGTGAGGTCGAAGCTGACCTTGGTGAGCCCGAGGGCGGCCAGTGCCTCGGCGGCCACCAGCACCATCTCGGCATCCGCGGCCAGGCTGTCGCAGCCGATCAGCTCGATGCCGGCCTGGGCGATCTGGCGGTCCGGCGCGATCTGGCTGCTGCGCACCCGCAGGCACTGCCCGGCGTAGCATAGCCGCAGCGGGCGAGGGGCATTGCGCAGCCGGGTGGTGGCGACACGCGCGACCTGGGGCGTGATGTCCGCCCGGACGCCCATCATGCGGTGGGAGTCGGGGTCCATCAGGCGGAATATCTGGTCCGCGGTGGCGCCGCCGAAGCCGGAGAGCAGCCCATCCTCGAACTCGATCAGCGGCGGCTTGATCCGTTGATACCCGTGACCGGTAAACGCCGCCATAATGCACTCGACGGAAGCGGCCTCGGTCTCGGCCTCGGGCGGCAACAGGTCCCGCAAGCCAGCCGGGAGCAGGGCCGGGTTGGTGGGAATGTCGGCCAGGAGGTCGGGAAACGTGTCGGGCATCGGATCGTCCATAGCATTGGATCGCCCGGGGAAGAAGCGTGTCACATCGCGCTGACGGCGGCATGCGCCCAGTCCAGCCAGGGTAGCAACGCCTCGACGTCGGCCGTCTCGACGGTGGCACCGCCCCAGATGCGCAGGCCCGGCGGGGCGTCGCGGTAGTTGGCGATGTCATACGCGACGCCCTCCGCGTCCAACCGCTTGGCGATGGCGGGGCCGTGCTGCACGCGCAGGCAGATGGAGGTGGGGGAGCGCTGCGCCGGGTCGGCGGCCAGGAAGCTGGCCCAGGGCGTCCGCTCCACCCAGCGCGCGACCGCGGTGAGGTTGGCCTCGGCACGGGCGATCAGCGCCGGCAGCCCGCCCTCCCGCTCCGCCCAGCGCAGCCCGTCCAGCGCGTCCGCCACGCAGAGCATGGAAGGCGTGTTGATGGTGTCGCCGCGGAACAGCCCCAGGGTGATGCGGAAGATCTTCGGCAAGGGCCACGCCGGGTGATGCTGTTCCAGCCGGGCCAGGGCGCGGGGGGACATGGCCAGCATGCCGTGCGCTGCCTCGCCGCCCAGCGCCTTCTGCCAGGACCAGGTTACGACATCCAGCCGGTCCCAGGGTAGCTCCATCGCAAAGGCGGCGGAGGTGGCATCGCAGATCACCAGGCCCTCGCCGCGGCGTAGCCAGGGGCCGTCGGTGAGCCGCGCGCCGGAGGTAGTGCCGTTCCAGGCGAGCACGAGGTCATGCGCCGGGTCGATCTGCGCGAGGTCGGGGAGGCTGCCGTACTCGGCGCCGAGGGTCCGCACGGTGGGCAGACGGAGATGCTCGGTGGCGTCCGCGGCCCATTGGCCGGAGAAACTCTCAAAGGCGAGCACGTCCACCGGGCGGGGGCCGAGCAGTGACCACATCGCCATCTCCACGGCCCCCGTGTCGGAGGCAGGGACGATGCCGACGCTCCAATCCGCGGGGGTGCCGAGCAGGGCGGCCGACCGCGCCGCTACCTCGACGAGCTGCGCCTTGGCCGCTGGGGCCCGGTGGCTGCGGCCGAGCAGCGTTGTGTCGAGGCCGGCCACGGTCCAGCCGGGGCGTTTGGCGCAGGGGCCGGAGGAGAAGCAGGGGTTGGCTGGGCGGCTTAGGGGTTTGTCCATAGTGCCGCCACTATAAACCGCGGGCGCCCGGACGTCAGTCCCGCAAGCGGCGCAGCACGGAGGCCGGGTCGTTCAGGAACGCCCGGGTGACCCGCACGTGCTCGAGGTCGTTCCAGTCGGCCGGCACCAGACTGCCGTCCTGGGCCTGGAGGATGCGGGCACCGGGGAGGGCGAGGAGGATAGGGGAGTGGGTGGCGATGACGAATTGGCTGCCTTTGGCGACGTATTCCTCGATCAGCATGATCAGCGCCAGCACGCGGCTGGGCGAGAGCGGCGTCTCCGGTTCGTCCAGGAAATAGAGGCCATCCGGTTTCAGCCGCGCCTGCAACAGATGCAGGAAGGTCTCGCCGTGGGACCGGGCGTCGGGGTTCTCGCCGTAGGTCCGGGCCAGCGCACCCGCCTGGCCGAGCGCCACGCCGACCGCGTTGGTGCGCCCTACGCCGGGCGGGATCTTGCGGCCCAGCTCGGCCGCTTCCTCGCGCAGCCCCGCCATGTCGGCGGCGATGCGGTTGGTGAAGCCGAACACGTCCTCGGCGCGCAGGAACAGGCGGGTGTAGGCGCGGCCGGTGCGGGAAAACTTGAACGCCTGGTGGAACAGGCGGGCGCTGCCGAGGGTGGGATCGGTGTCCAGGTGGTGGCTGCCGACAGCGGTGGCCTCGCTGCCCCAGGCCATGCCCTCGAGCAGGGTGGATTTGCCGCAGCCATTCTCGCCGACGAGGAAGGTGACGGCGGTGGTGAGCATGAGGGCGTGCAGGTTGGCGATCAGCGGGACGGTCCAGGGGAAGCCCTCGCCCCCACCGCCCATCTTGCGGATCATGCCATCCAGGAACATTCAGGGGACCACGAGATGGCCCAGCGGCCCGTGCCCGGCGCCGATGCCGGGGGCCGCCGCGATCGCCGCCTGCACGTAGCTGCGCGCCCGCTCCACCGCGTCCGGCAGCGCCATGCCTGCGGCCAGGCCGCAGGCGACGGCGGTGGCCAGGGTGCAGCCGGTGCCATGGGTGTGGCGGGTCGGCAAACGGGGGCGGGTGAAGGTGATCGTGCCCGCCTCGGTGGCGAGCAGGTCGGTCACGGTGTCGCCGTCCAGGTGGCCGCCCTTCAGCAGCACGGCCGGGATGCCGAGGGTGAGCAGCGCCTCCGCGGCATGGTGCATGGCGGGCAGCGTGGCAATGGCCAGCCCGGTGAGCAGCTCGGCTTCCGGCACGTTTGGCGTGATGATTGCGGCGAGCGGCAGCAGGGCGCGCTTGAGGGCGGAGAGGGCGGCGGGCTCGAGCAGCACGGCGCCGCCCTTGGCCACCATCACCGGGTCGATGACCAGCGGCAGGCGCGTGCCGGCGAGGGCGGCGGCCACCGTCTCGATTGTGTCGGCGTCGCCCAGCATGCCGGTCTTGATGGCGTCCGCACCCGGGTCGGCCAGGGCGGTCTCGATCTGCTGGCGGATGAAGCCGGTCGGGACGGGGTGGATGGCGTGGACGGTGCGCGTGTCCTGCGCGGTGAGGGCGGTGATGGCAGTGCTGGCGTAGGCGCCGAGGGCCATGGCGGTCTTGATATCGGCCTGGATGCCGGCGCCGCCGCCCGAGTCGGACCCGGCGATGACGAGGATGCGGGGGATCATATCCCCGCCATAGCGGCATCGTAGCGTGCTGCGTCGTTTGGAGCCTGCGTCACGTCCTCGATCGTCGCGCACAGCCCGTCGACCACGCGGCGGACCAGCGCCTCGTCCTCGCCCTCGGCCATCACGCGCACCACCGGTTCGGTGCCGCTCTCCCGCAGCAACAGGCGGCCGGTGGCGGCCAGGGCACGCTCCGCCTCCGCCACCGCGTGCTTGACCCGGCTGTCGTGCAGGGGCGAGGTGCCCGCGAACCGGACGCTGCGCAGGCGCTGGGGCAAGGCGTCGAACGGCCGGCACACCTGGCTGGCCGGGCTGCGCTGCTCGGCCAGAACGGCCAGCACCTGCAACGCCGCCACCAGCCCGTCCCCCGTGGTCGAGTAGTCGGCCATGATGATGTGGCCGGACTGCTCGCCGCCTAAATTCAGACCGTCCGCCCGCATCCGCTCCATCACGTAGCGGTCGCCGACCGCGGTGCGGCGTAGCGCCAGCCCCTGCCCGGCCAGGAACCGCTCCAACCCGAGATTGGACATCACCGTCGCCGCCACCGCCCCGCCGCGCAGCCGGCCGGCGCGATGCCAGCTCTGCGCGATCAAAGCGAGGATCTGGTCGCCATCCACCAGCCGGCCGGTCTCGTCCGACAGCAGCAGCCGGTCGGCGTCGCCATCCAGCGCCAGGCCGAGGTCGGCGCCGTGTGCCACGACCGCCTGGCACAGATGCTCCGGCACGGTGGAGCCGCACTCCTTGTTGATGTTGAACCCGTCGGGCGAGACGCCGAGCGGGATCACCGTGGCCCCCAGCTCCCACAACACGGTGGGGGCGACCTTGTAGGCGGCGCCGTGCGCGCAATCGACCACGATCTTCATGCCGTCCAGCGTTTGCCCGCGCGGGAAGGTGGCCTTGGCCCCCTCGATGTAGCGCCCCGCGGCGTCCGTCAGGCGGGAGGCGCGGCCGAGCGATGCCGGGGCCGACAGCCGGGTGGACAGGTCGGAGGCCATCAGTGCCTCGATCTCGGCCTCCGTCGCGTCCGACAGCTTGTAGCCGTCCGGCCCGAACAGCTTGATGCCGTTATCCTCGAACGGGTTGTGGCTGGCGGAGATCATGACGCCGAGATCGGCGCGCATGGACCGGGTGAGCATCGCGATGGCCGGGGTCGGCAGCGGCCCGACCAGGTGCACGTCCATCCCCACGCCGATGAACCCGGCGACCAGGGCTGGCTCCAGCATGTAGCCGGACAGCCGCGTGTCCTTGCCGATCAGCACGCGGTGGCGGTGACTGCCGCGGACGAACATGATGCCGGCGGCCTGGCCCAGCCGCAGCGCGGTTTCCGCCGTCATCGGGTCGGTGTTGGCCGTGCCGCGGATGCCGTCGGTGCCGAACAGGCGCCTGCCGTTTGCCATGAAGTCGCCCATTCCCGCTTAATGACCGCCGGAAGTAGCCTAGCCGGCGAGCGCGTGCCAGACCCGGACCGCCTGGACCGTCGCCGCCACGTCGTGCACGCGCAGGATGCCGGCGCCGCGGGAAAGGGCGAACAGCGCCGCCGCGATCGACCCGGGTGTCCGGTCCCGCGGGGATGCTTCGCCGCCAAGCCGGCCGAGGAAGCGCTTGCGCGACACGCCGACGACGAGCGGCAGGCCGAGTGCGGCGAGGCGGTCCAGGCCGCGCAGCAAGGGGACGTTCTGCTCGCCGGTCTTGGCGAAGCCGACGCCCGGGTCGAGCGCCATCCGCGCCCGCGCGATGCCGGCGGCCTCGGCGCGCGCGACGGTGGCGGCGAGTTCCGCCGCGACCTCGGCCGCCACGTCCGTGTAGTCGGTCAGCGTCGTCATGGTGGCGGGCGTGCCGCGCATGTGCATCAGGATGACGGGGCAGCCCCGGGCGGCGACCAGCGCAGCGGAGGCCGGGTCATGCCGGAGGGCGGAGACGTCATTGACCACGGTGGCCCCGGCGTCGAGGGCGGCGGCCATGGTGGCGGCGTTGCGGGTGTCGACGG
Source organism: uncultured Acetobacteraceae bacterium (assembly GCA_964235545.1). Taxonomy (GTDB): domain Bacteria; phylum Pseudomonadota; class Alphaproteobacteria; order Acetobacterales; family Acetobacteraceae; genus LMUY01. The sequence goes on along the minus strand of CAXSEG010000025.1, from coordinate 9,890 downwards.
AGAGCGGCACGCCGGCGCCGCGCAGGCCGGCAATGACGGGGAGGATGCGGGCCTGCTCCTGCACCGGCAGGATGGCCGCGGCACCCGGACGGGTGGACTCGCCGCCGATATCGAGCAGGGCGGCGCCGTCCGCGACCATCTGGTGCCCGGCGGCGATGGCGGCGTTCGGGTCGAGATGGTCGCCGCCGTCACTGAAGCTGTCGGGGGTGACGTTGAGGATGCCCATAATGGCGGAGTGGGGGAAGTGGCCGAACCAGTTCGGCTCCGTCACTGCGGCTCCACCCCGTCCGCCTTCAGCACCTCCCCGGCCAGGTACAGGCTGCCGCAGATTAGGATGCGGCCCGGCGTGCCGGCGAGCGCGCGGAGGGCTGCCGCCACGGTGGGGCCGGGCCGGGCGACGCCGCCGGATGCCGCGATGATCGCCTCGACCGGGAGTGCCTGGTGCTGGTCCGGCTCCGCCACGGCCCAGATGCTGGCGGCTAGCGGGAGCAGCGGGCGGAGGAACTCGGCCGTATCCTTGGCCTGCTTCATGCCGACGATCAGGTGGGTCGGCCCGGTCCAGCCGGCGAGCATGGTGGCCAGCGCCTCGCCCCCGCCAGGGTTGTGGCCGCCATCGAGCCAGACATCGTGGCCCGGCGCCAGGCGGGCCACGGTGCCGTGCAGGCGTTGCAGCCGGGCGGGCCAGGTCGCGTCGGCCAGGCCGCTCCACGTGGCGATGCCGAGCGGGGCGGTGCGGAGGGCGGCCACGGCGATGCCGGCATTGTCCACCTGGTGCCGGCCGGGCAGGCCGGGCGCGGGCAGCTCCAACTCGCCCCGCGCGTCGGCATATCGTAGCCCGGCACCGTGCGGCTCCAGCGTCCAGTCCCGCCCGCGCGCGCGCACCGGCCCGGCGGCGTCCAGCACGGCCAGCACGCCGGGCGGTTGCAGCCCCGTCACCGTGGGGATGCCGGGTTTCATGATCCCCGCCTTCTCCGCCGCGATCAGGGCCAGCGTGTCACCCAGCATCTCGCGGTGGTCGAGCGAGATGGAAGTGATGGCGCAGGCCGCCGGCGTGATCACGTTGGTCGCGTCCCCGCGGCCGCCAAGCCCCACCTCCAGCACGCAGAGATCGGCCGGATAGCTGGCGAACAACACGAAGGCGGCGGCGGTGATCATCTCGAACACGGTGATCGGCGCGCCGGCATTCACCTGCTCGAGCTGCTCCAGCGCGGCGGCCAGCGCGTCATCGGTGACCAGGCGGCCGGCGATGCGAAAGCGCTCGTTGAAGCGCACTAGATGCGGCGAGGTGTAGACATGCACCGTCCGCCCGGCCTGCTCGGCGACCGCGCGGATGAAGGCGCAGGTGCTGCCCTTGCCGTTGGTGCCGGCGACGTGGATGACGGGCGGCAGGGCACGTTCGGGGTGCCCCAGATCGGCGAGGAGGCGGTGCAGCCGGTCGAGGCTGAGGTCGATCAGGCGCGGGTGCAGGCCGTGGAGCCGGGCTATCAACGGGTCGATGCGGGACATGAGGTCTTCTAGTTCATCGGTTCCGTAGAGGTTGTGCGCGTGTTGGTGGGAGCCAAAGCACATTCCACTCCTACTGGAGTGCGGGTTGCTCGATCGTGAGGCCGCGGAGGATGCCGATGACGCGGGCCAGGGTGGAGGGCATGTCGCCGCGGGGAACCACCATGTCGATGATGCCGTGCTCGTGGAGGTATTCGGCGCGCTGGAAGCCTTCGGGGAGGGTCTCGCGCACGGTCTGCTCGATCACGCGGGCGCCGGCGAAGCCGATCAGGGCGCCGGGTTCGGCGATCTGGATGTCCCCCAGCATCGCGAAGGAGGCTGTGACGCCGCCGGTGGTGGGGTCGGTCAGCACGGTGATGAAGGGCAAGTGGGCCTCCTTCACCATCTGGGCGGCGATCGTGGTGCGGGGCATCTGCATCAGGCTGATCGCGCCCTCCTGCATGCGGGCGCCGCCGGAGGCCGTGAAGATCACCAGGGCGGCCTCTTGCAGCACGGCCAGGCGGGCGGCGGCCACGATGCCCTCGCCGACGGCGGCCCCCATGGAACCGGCCATGAACTCGAACGCCATTGCGGCCGCCACGACTTTCTGGCCGCCGACGGTACCGTGGGCGACGACGATCGCGTCTTCCAGCCCCGTCTTCTCCCGCGCTTCACGCAGCCGGTCGGCGTAGCGCTTCTGGTCGCGGAACCGCAGCGGGTCCTGTGGGGCACGGGGCAGCTCGATGCGGGTGAAGCGACCCTCGTCGAACGTCCAGGCCAGCCGCTCCGGCGCGGTGCAGCGCATGTGGTGGCCGCAATTCGGGCAGACCTTCAGGGTGCGCTGGAGGTCCTTGTTGAAGTTCATCTGCTGGCACGCCGGGCATTGGTGCCACAAATTCTCGGGGATCTCCCGCGCGTCCGCCCCGAGCCAGGAGCGGATCCGGGGCCGGACGACTTCGGTCAGCCAGCTCAAACGTGCGAGTCCTGTAGATCGAGCCGACGTTCTATCCGTTCGATGCGGATATCGAGCCGGTCGAAGCGGACCTGCAAGCCGGCGTAGTTCTGATAGAGGTTCGCGATCTGCTCCTCGACCGACGTCATCCGACGTTTCACGTCGCGCACATCAGCCTCGATCCGCTCGGTGCGTTCGTCGATACGGCGAAGATAGACGAGAAGACGGTTGTCGGGCTGGTCGCTCATGACTTCAACATGCCATCGCTCCAGTCGAGTTTCCAGCTACGCCGCCACCCGCCTGCCCCGCACCCCGTCCGCCAGCGCGCGCACCTGGTCCAGTACGCGGCGCACGCTGTCCGGTGCCGCTCGGCCTTCCGCGTCCAAGCTGGCGGCCAGCGTGTCGATCAAGGCGGAGGCCACCACCACCGCGTCCGCCACCGAAACCGCTTCCGCCGCCTGGGCCGGCGTGCGGATGCCGAAGCCGATGGCGATCGGCAGGTCCGTCACCGCCCGTACCCGCGGGACCGCGGCGGCCAACTGTTCGCGCGTCGCGGTGCGCGTGCCGGTGATGCCGGCGATGCTGACGTAGTAGACGAAGCCGGAGCTGCCGGTCAGCACCTGCGGCAGGCGGACATCGTCCGTGGTCGGGGCAACCAGGCGGATGATGTCCAGCCCATTCGCCGCGGCCGGACCGGCGAGCCAATCCGCCTCCTCGCTGGGCAGGTCCACCACGATCAGCCCGTCCACCCCGGCTTTCGCCGCATCGGCGCAGAACCGCTCGGCACCGTAGGACAGCACGGGGTTGAGGTAGCCCATCAGCACCACCGGCGTGTCCGCATCCACGCCGCGGAAGCCCGCCACCATGGCGAGGGTGCGCGCCATGGTCGCCCCCGCCTTGAGCCCGCGCAACGCGGCGGCCTGGATGGTGGGGCCGTCGGCCATCGGGTCGGTGAACGGCATCCCGATCTCGATCAGGTCCGCCCCGGCGCCGGGCAGGCCGTGCAGGATGGCGGTGCTGGTCGCCTCGTCCGGGTCGTAGGCCTCGAGGAACGGGATCAGCGCGCCGCGGCCCTCGCGTTTCAGCGTGGCGAAGCGGGTGGCGATGCGGCTCACAGCTTCACCCCGAGGTGCTCGGCCACCGCGAAGATGTCCTTGTCGCCGCGCCCGCACAAATTCATCAGCACGATCTCGTCCTTGCCCATCGCGGGCGCGATCTTGGCGACGTGCGCCAGGGCGTGCGCCGGCTCGAGGGCCGGGATGATGCCCTCGGTGCGGGTGCAGAGCTGGAACGCGGCCAGCGCCTCGGCGTCGCCGGCCGCGACGTATTCGACGCGGCCGATCTCGTGCAGCCACGAATGCTCCGGGCCGATGCCGGGGTAGTCGAGCCCCGCGCTGATGCTGTGGGCGTCGGTGATCTGCCCGTCCTCGGTCTGCAGCAGGTAGGTGCGGTTGCCGTGCAGCACGCCGGGCCGGCCGCGGGACAGGCTGGCGGCGTGCAGCCCCGAATCCAGGCCGTGCCCGGCCGCCTCCACGCCGATCAGGCGGACGTCCGGGTCGTCCAAAAAGGGGTGGAACAGCCCCATCGCGTTGGACCCGCCGCCGATCGCGGCCACCACCACGTCCGGCAGGCGCCCCTCCGCCGCCTGCATCTGGGCGCGGGCTTCGGTGCCGATCACGGACTGGAAATCGCGCACCATCGCCGGATAGGGGTGCGGCCCGGCGACTGTGCCGATCAGGTAGTAGGTGTCGGCCACGTTGGCGACCCAGTCGCGCAGGGCGTCGTTCATCGCGTCCTTCAGCGTGCCGGTGCCGGAGCTGACCGGCACCACCTCCGCCCCCAGCAGCTTCATGCGGAACACGTTGGGCTTCTGCCGCTCGACGTCGGTAGTGCCCATGTAGATCGTGCAGGGCAGGCCGAACAGCGCGCAGACCGTGGCCGTCGCTACCCCGTGCTGTCCGGCACCGGTCTCCGCGATGATGCGCGTCTTGCCCATCCGCGATGCGACCAGGATCTGGCCCATGCAGTTGTTGATCTTGTGCGACCCGGTGTGGTTCAGCTCGTCGCGCTTGAAAAAAATGCGTGCGCCGCCGAGTTCGCGGCTAAGCCGCTCCGCATGCCAGAGCGGGCTGGGCCGACCGACATAATCGCGCAGGTAGCGGTCCAGCTCGGCCTGGAACGCCGGGTCCTGCTTGGCCTGCTCGTAGGCGGCTTCCACCTCAAGCACGAGCGGCATGAGCGTCTCCGCGACGAACCGGCCGCCGAAGCTGCCGAACCGCCCGCGGCTATCCGGGCCGGAGCGCAGGGTGTTGGGGCGGGCGGGGGCGATCTGGTTCACGGTCGGGCACTCCGGGGCGGCAAGGTCGCCGGACATAGCGCAGGTAGGCACGGCGGCCAAACGGGCCACGGATTTCTGCGGTTGGCTGGGCTATGATGGTGGAGAGTGGCGAGGAACGGGGTGATGCAGGAAGATAGCGTGACGGTCCGGGTAACGGCGGATGGCCAGGTGAGCGTGCCTGGCGAGTTCCTGCGCCGGGCAGGGCAATGCAGAGCCAGACCAGATGGCGGTCAAACAGGTCCTGGAAAGGCCGACAGGATCTGGGCCAAAGTCGCCGCCCCGCTCGGACTGACCGTCACCCTCATCCGCTGACCCCGCCCTCCAACATCGAGACCCAACGATGCTCTACGCCAACGACGGCACGGCGCCGCGCCAAACGCTCGAGCCCGCGCCCCACCTCGCCAGCAGCGCGGTGTGGCTCGATCTGCTCAACCCCACCGATGCCGAGCGAGCCGCGGCGGAGCGGCTGACCGGTCTGCGCGTGCCCTCGCGGGAGGACGTGGCGGAGATAGAGAGTTCCAGCCGGCTGTATGCCGAGGCGGGCGTGCTCTACCTCAGCATGCCCTACAGCTTCCTCGCCGCGGATGGCCATTCGCAGGTCATGCCGGTCGGGTTCGTGCTTTCGGCCACGCATCTGCTGACCTTGCGCTACGCCGTGCTGCCGGCCGTGGAGAGTTTCGCGACGCGGTTCGCGCAGGGCGGCCGGGTGACCGCCGCCGAGGCCTTGGTGGGGCTGGCGGAGACGATCGTAGACCGGGTAGCCGACGTGCTGGAGCGGGTGGCGGGCGAGCTCGCCGCGCTGTCCCGTGCCACCTTCCGCAGCGAGGACCCGGCGCAGAAGAAGCGTGGCGCACATCGGTACAACGCCCGCCGGGTGGACCAGCGGTTGCGCGCCAGCCTCACCGCCGTTGGCAATTGCGGCGACACGCTGGGCAATTTGCGCGACAGCGTGTTGGCGCTGGGCCGCATCGTCGCCTACGTGCAGCAGGCGCGCACGGATTGGGAGCCGCCCGGTCTGCAGCCACGGCTCGCGACGTTGCGGCAGGACATTGCCTCGCTGAACGACTACGACCAGCAGCTGAACGCGAAGGTGAGCTTTCTGCTGGATGCCGTGCTCGGCTTCATCAATATCGAGCAGAACAACAGCGTGAAGGTGCTGACGGTCGTCTCCGTTGTGGGCATTCCGCCGACCTTCGTGGTCGGCTTGTATGGCATGAACTTCAAGTCGATGCCGGAGTATGACTGGACCTATGGCTACGAGTACGGGTGGGGGCTGATCCTGCTCAGCGTGTTGGTCCCGCTGGTCTGGTTCCGGATCAAGGGATGGGTCTAGGTGTATGGCGCGCGTTCGTGCGCACCATGTCGGTTGTCTTGGGATCCTTGTCCCCTCACTCCTGTCCTCTCCCAAAAGAGGGAGAGGGAGAAGAAGGGCCTGTCAGGGTTGCATGAGAGTGATGATCGTCGCGATCCCGATGCCGATCCACAGCCACGAGTTCGACAGGAGCAGGACGAGCCGGCTTTCCTGATACTCGGCAAGCTCCTCGAGCGGCGGGGCAACGGTTTTCTCCAGCTCCATCGGCGTCACCATCCGGGTGGTGCCATCCGCGGCGGTGAGTTCGATCAGCAAGCTTTTATTCATGGTGGTCCGTCCGGTTCAAGATCCGGAGGCAGTATCGGCGTGCAGGGTTAACCGGGAGTTACGACCAGCGGCTTGTCACGCCGCTTCGGCCATCGCCCAGCGCCGGCAATGCTGGAGGTAGGCGCTCTCATGCGTGCCTACCGAGTCGACGACGCTGTTCCAGAGCCAGGACGGCGCGTCCAGGGATTTGGACCGTCCCTTGGCGAGTTCGGCCTGCCAGGCACTGCGGTCAGCCGCGTTCATCTGGCGGGCGTGGCCACGGCCTACGACGTGGGCGAGGAATTCAGCAACGTTCCCGGCTTCCTCGGCGCTCAGGTGCTCGATGTCGAACTTGAGATCCTGCGGGAGCAACTCACGGATGAACACGGCCTTGCCCAGCATCCGGCTGGCCGCCATGCGTCCGCCCAGGAATGGCGACAGATGCCGGGCGCCGGTCACCACGCGTTCGGCATTGTCCCTCGGCATGGTCGCCTGCGGGCTTTGCGGCGCCACCGAGGCGATTGCCTCCTTCACGTCCATCAGGCAATGCCGCTCGGCCTTTCCCGAACCGATGGCGACGAGAACCGCGATGCGCAGCCGGCCGAGCGAGCTGCAGCCCTTACGCCAATAGGCCGCGTCAAGCACGCGGACGGATGCGTCGTCCTTGCGGGCACGCAGCACCGTGGCCAGGTGCTTGAGTCCATCCTCGGCCAGCAAGCCCTCGACCGCCTCGCGCTCCTCCGGTGTCAACGGCCAGAACCGCTTGCCGAGCGGGATCGTGGGCTCGACACCCTCGATCCGCTCGTCGGCAAGGTGCTTCCAGGACCGGGTGGCCGCGGACCGCATCACCGTGCGCACCACCCGCGGCATGAAGGCCTCCGAGTCCAGCACTTCGCCCAGCGCCTCCGGCTTGAACGACGATTCGTAGCCGTCCACCATCCGCTCCAGCATGCGCGCCGTGGTCACACCCGGCAGGTCCGACCCCCGGGCTGCCATGGCAAGCGAGAGTGCCAACCTGATGACGTCGTGGGCGGGGTTGCCGATCACGGTCTGGTCCAGGTCACGGATCTGGATGGCGACGTCACCATCGGCGCTGGCCACCGGGCCGAGATTGCCCACGTGGCAATCGCCGCCGATCCAAATTGGTGGACCCTCCGGCAGGGCCCGCCGGTCGGACGCCTCGAGCCACTCGTAGAACCGCACCGTGCTGCCCCGGACATAGGCATGGGCCGAGGTCGCCATCTTGCGGTTGCGCTCGGCAACGAGCACGTCCATCCGGGCTGCGGGATCCGTCGTCGGTCGTTGCTTCAACTTCGCATCCATGACGGGCTGTGAATATGACGAACCAACCAGCATGCCTCCTGGTTCCGGGGCCGCGATACATAACGCTCTTGCAGGCGTGTTCGGCCTGGGACGATCCGGAGCGGCTTCAGCCACCATGCGGGACCTGGGCCGATGTATCGGTACGGTCCTTGCACATAACCACCAAGGGGTTCCGTGACCCAGGATCCCACATTCCAGGACAGTGCCATGCTGATCGTTGCCGGTGACCACGTGCTCCTCGACCCGGCACAGGGCACCGTCCTGCCCGGCGGGGCGGTGCTCATCGAGGGAGAGCGTATCCGGGAGGTCGCCCCGCTGGCGGCGCTGCGCGACCGGTTCCCCGAGGCGGAGGTCCTGGGCGGCGCCGGCCGGCTGGTCATGCCGGGGCTGATCGACGCCCACAGCCACGGCCGCGGCCTGTCGCCGATCCAGAAAGGCGTGCCCTACGACTATCTGGAGAACGCCTTCCTCGACTGGACCGCGATGGTCTACCTGCCGAACGACCTGTGCGCCGCGCTGACCGCAGTGCGGCACCTGCGCATGGGCTGCACCGCCATCCACCACACGGGGTGGAACGACGAGGGGCCGAACGCGGCCGCCGAGGCCGGCCGCGCCATCGCCGCCTACCGCGCGGCCGGCCTACGGCTCGCCTACTCCCCCGCCGTGCGCAACCGCAACCGCTTCGTACCCGACGAGCCGGGCTTCCTGGCGACCCTGCCCGATGACCTCGCCGCGTTCATGCGCCCAACGCTGACCTACGACGCCCAGGCGATCGAGCACGGCTATTTCAACCAGTTCGAGGCGTTGCGGGAGGGCTACGAGACGGGGCCGAACGGCATGAGCCGGGTCCTGCTGGCACCATCCTGGGCGCACGGCACCACGGAGCCGTTTCTGGCCCGCGTGCGGGATCGGGCCCATCAACTGGGTGGGCTGCCGGTCCACATCCACACGCTACAGACGCCGCACCAGCGCGCCTACGGCATCAAGGCGTTCGGCAAGTCCCTGGTCGCCTTCCTGGCCGACATGGGGCTGCTCGCGCCGAACCTGACGCTCGGCCACGCGGTCTGGCTCAGCGAGGCGGACATCGCCCTGATGGCGGCGGCGGGCGCCGGCATTACCCACCATGCCAGTTGCAACCTGCACGTCCGCAATGGCATCGCCCCCGTCTGGCACATGATGCGCGCCGGCGTGCGCGTCGCGATGGGCATGGACGACAAGAGCCTGAACGACGACGACGATCCGTTCCAGGAGATGCGCCTGGCCTCCGTCCTGCACCGGGTTCCCGGGTTCGATCTGGCGGCCGATACGATCCTGCCGGCGACGGCGTGGCTCAGCACGGCGACGGTGAACGCGGCGGAGGCGATCGGCTATGGCGGCGCCCTTGGCCGGCTGGCACCCGGCCAACTGGCGGACCTGGTGGTGCTGGACACGGCGGAGATGCTGGCCGACCCGTGGACCACGCCCGGCCTGCCGGTGCCGGACCTGCTGGTGTCCCGGGCCAAGGGCGCCCAGGTGCGGGACGTGGTGGTCAATGGCCAGGTCGTGGTGCGGGACCGGCGCATCACCACGATCGACGAGGCGGCGCTGAACCGGGACGTGCGTGACTTCGTGACGCGCCATGGCGGTGCCGCTGCCGACCCGGTCCGTGCCGAGCGGATGCGGGCGCTGAGGCCCTACGTGCACCGCTGGCAGGCCGAGATCCTGCGGCACCTGGACGTGACGGAGCCGTTCTACATGCTGAACGGGCGGCGCTGATGCGGCGGCGCAGCCTGCTGGCCTCGGCCGCTGCCTTCGCGGCACGTCCCGCCTTGGCCGCGTCTGCGCTGGACGCCATCAGGGTCCGCGGCACGATCCGGATCGCGACGACCGGGGCCAACAAGCCCTACACCTTCGCCGGGCCGGATGGGGAGTTGCGGGGTTACGACATCGATTGGGCGCGGCTGATCGCGACCGGGCTTGCCGTGCGGCCGGAGTTCATCCGGCTGGACTGGCGCGGCATCCTGCCCGGCCTGATCGCCCACCAGTTCGACTGCGCGCTGTCCGCCGTGCGCGTGACGCCGGAGCGGGCCGCCGCGTTCGACTTCTCGGCACCGTACGGCACGGACTCGGTGACAATCGCGGTGTCGATCGCCGACCACGACGTGCACGGCATCGAGGATTTGCGCGGCAAGACGGTC
>CAXSEG010000024.1:0-23966 GCA_964235545.1 uncultured Acetobacteraceae bacterium | reverse complement strand
GCCCGATCGCCGGCTCCGACTCTGCCAGCGCCGTCCGGTGCGTCGTCACCCGCGGCGCCTTGACCGCGAACACGAAGCCATCCGGCACCTCGCCGCGCCACTTCTTGAAGCTGGCAGGCGTCTGCGTGCGATAGAACGTGCCGTTGATCTCGATGGCTGTCAGCTTGCTGGCGGCGTAGGCGAGTTCTTTGGCGTGTGTCAGTCCGGCCGGGTAGAACGGGCCACGCCAGGGGGCAAAGGTCCAGCCGCCGATGCCGACATGAACTGGCGCCGGCTTGCTCATGGCTCCCCGCTCATTGCGCGTTGGCGCTGGCCTCGCTGCGCGTGCCCCCGACGCGGGCGGCCAGGGCAGCGGCCATGAAATCGTCCAGCGCGCCGTCAAGCACGGCGGCCGGGTTGCCCTTCTCCACCCCCGTCCGCAGGTCCTTCACCATTTGATACGGGGCGAGCACGTAGGATCGGATCTGATGACCCCAGCCGATCTCCGTCTTGGCCGCCTCGGTCTGCGCGCTGGCCACCTCGCGCTTCTGCAGTTCCGCCTCGTACATCCGCGCGCGCAGCATCTCCATCGCCGTCGCGCGGTTGCGATGCTGGGAGCGATCGGTCTGGCACGCGACGATGATCCCCGTCGGGACATGCGTGATCCGAATGGCCGACTCCGTCTTGTTCACGTGCTGCCCGCCAGCGCCGGAGGCGCGGAACGTGTCCACCTTCAGGTCGGACGGGTCGATCTCGATGTGGATCGTGTCGTCGATCACGGGATAGACGTAGATCGAGGCGAAGGAGGTCTGCCGCCGCGCCGCACTATCGAACGGGCTGATGCGGACCAGCCGGTGCACCCCACCCTCCGTCTTCAGCCAGCCATAGGCGTTCGGCCCGGTGATCTGGAAGGTGGCGGACTTGATCCCCGCCTGCTCGCCCTCGCTCTGCTCCAGCAGCTGCATCTTGTAGCCGCGCGCCTCCGCCCAGCGCGTGTACATGCGCGCCAGCATCTCGGCCCAGTCCTGAGCCTCCGTACCGCCAGCGCCCGCGTTCACTTCGAGGAACGCGTCCCGCCCGTCGGCCTCGCCGGAGAGCAGGCTCTCGATTTCCCGCCGCTTCGCCTCGGCCGCCGAACGAGCCAGCGCCGCCTCCCCCTCTGCGACCAGCCCGGCATCCCCGTCCGCCTCGCCCATCGCGATCAGCTCGAGCGTGTCTGACACTTCCGACTCGAGCGCTTGCACGCCCTCGACTTGGCCAGCCAGCTGTGTCCGTTCCCGCATCAGCGCCTGCGCGGCCGTAGCGTCGTTCCACAGGTCAGGGTCCTCGGCGCGGTGGTTCAGCTCCGCGAGGCGCTCCATGGCTGCATCCCAGTCAAAGATGCCTCCTCAGCAGCGCCACGGACTGCTTGATCTGTTGGTTGAGGGCGTCGGATTCAGTGCTCATCGAAGGAGCCTCTCGTAGGGTGGGCTTCAGCCCACCAACCTGCGCGCCGCTGGTGGGCTGAAGCCCACTACGCCCACGCCGATTCGGGTGGTGTCCTAGTAAAGTCCGCCGACGCCGCTGTCCACACCTGTGCCGGTGCCGTCGCTGCTGCTCGCCGTCACCCCGCCCCCAGCCCGTCCTTCACCACCGCCGCCACCGCCGATCGTCGGCCCGCTCTGCCCAGGCACCTGGCCCGGCTTGAACGCATCCGTCACGTTGCCGGTCCACGTGTTGACCGTTAGCCCGTCCGGCACGCGGAATGGCAGGTTAGGCCGGTCCTTCAACGCGACCTGCATGAAGTCGTGCCAGATCGGCGCCGCGATGGCGCCGCCCGTTTCGTCCTTGCCAAGACTGGAGGGGTTGTCGAAGCCGATCCACACCGCCGTCACCAGGTCCGGGGTGAAGCCCACGAACCAGGCGTCGTTGAAGTCCTGGGTGGTCCCGGTCTTGCCGGCGATGGCCAGCCGGCCCAGTCCCTTGCCCGCCTCATACCCCGTGCCGTGCTGCACCACGCCCTGCATCATTTCCACCGTCTGGAACACGCTCTGCGGATCGGCAATCTGCCGCCGCGTGTCGGTCAGCATTGGTGGGTTGGACGGGTTGTCGCACCCCGCACAGGCGGCGCCGGGTGCGCGCCACATCACGTGGCCATCACGATCCTGCACGGAGTCGATCAGCGACGGGACGACCTCCTTACCCATCTGGTCCAGCGAGGCATAGGCGCCGGCCTGGCGCAGCACCGTCGTGTCCACGGCGCCCAAGGCGTTCGGCAGATAGTGCGACATTTGGTCCACCACGTGGAACGCGATGGCGTTGGCAGCCACCGCATCCATGCCGACACGCTGGGCGAGGCGGACGGTTACCAGGTTCAGCGACTTCTCGAGCGCCTGGTGGATGGAGATCGGGCCGGCAAAGCTCTTTTCGTAGTTGCCGGGCCGCCACACGCCGGCCGCCCCTTGGTCCAACTCGAACGGCCCGTCCAACACCTTCTGGCTGGGAGAAATGTTCTGCTCCATGGCCGTCAGATAGACCATCGGCTTGAACGAGCTCCCCGGCTGCCGCTGCGCCTGTGTCGCCCGGTTGAACTGGCTGGCCTCGAAGCTCCAGCCGCCCGACATGGCGAGCACCCGGCCACTTGCCGGGTCCATCGCGACGAGCGCGCCCTGGATCTGCGGCACCTGGCGCAGCAACAGCCGGTCGGCCCGCGCGCTGCCGGCCGTCTCGGCCATGACCACGTCACCCACCTGCACCACGTCCGCCATCTTGTGCGGCGAACCACGGCTGGTCCGGGCCCACCCGCTATCGGCCAGCAGCATCGGGGAGATGTGCGTCGCGCCGGATGGGTCGAGCCAGCCCAGTTTCGCATCGCTGCCGCCGACCTCCAGCGCCACGGCCAGGTGCCACTCCGGCAGCATGCCCGGCGGTCGCGGCAGGGTCGCGACCGAGCGGGCCCAGCCGGTGCGCAAGGTCTGCGAAGTGTCGAGCCGGGCCACCGGGCCGTGGAAGCCGCTATGGGCGCGGTCGTAGGCCATCAAGCCGCGGCGTAGCACCTGGTCGGCGGTGGCCTGCAACGCCGGGTCCAGGCTCGTGCGCACCACCAGCCCGCCCTCCGTAGTCGGCTCGACGCCGAACCGATCGATCATCTGGCGGCGTACCTCCTCGCCGAACCAGTCGGACCCGGCGACGACGTCCGGACGGTGAAACTGCCCCGTGACGACGGGGCCGGTCTTGGCCGCCGCCGCCTGCTCGGCCGTAACCGCCTTGTCCTCTACCATGCGGTCGAGCACCCAGTCCCGCCGGTTGCGCGCGGCCTCCGGGAAGCGGAACGGGTTGTAGTTGTTCGGCCCCTTGGGCAGCGCCGCAAGGAAGGCCGCTTCAGGCAGGGTGATCTGGTCGAGCGACTTGTTGAAGTAGGATTGCGCCGCCGCAGCGACCCCGTAGGACTGTACGCCGAAATAGATCTCGTTCAGGTATAGCTCGAGGATGCGCTCCTTGGTGAGCGTCTGCTCGACCCGGATCGCGAGCACCGCCTCCTTCACCTTGCGGGTGAACGACCGCTCGTTGCTGCCCAGCAGCATATTGCGCGCGACCTGCTGCGTGATGGTGGAGGCACCGATCGGCCGCCGGCCACGGCCCATCTGCGCCAGGTCGGTGAAAGCCGCTCGCGCCATCGCGCCGGGATCGACGCCCTTGTGCGTCCAGAAGTTCTGGTCCTCGGCGGAGACGAAGGCCTGCTTCACCACATCCGGAATGGCGGTGAACGGCACGAAGATGCGCCGCTCCTTGGCCAGTTCGGCGATCAGCCGCGCGTCCCCGGCATAGATCCGGCTCATCACCGGCGGCTGGTATTGCCGCAGCCCGTCCACCGTCGGCAACTCGGAGGACAGTTTCTGGAACGCGTGGTAGGCCACGGCACCACCGAGGATCACGCAGACCACCATCGCCGTCAGCGCGATGCCAGCCAGCCGGCCGACCATGCGCAACGGCGAGCGGCGGCTGCGAACCACCGGCTTGGCGCGGCGCCGCTTGTCCGCGTCGGGCGGCAACAAGGGCCGGTCCGCTCTCATGTCGTCGATCGGCAACGCAATTCCTCCAACCCAGAGCGTCAACCCGCGACGCGTAACCCCGGCCCGTCGAAGAAGGCGTCCACCGCCCGCCTCATCGCGGAAGCCACCACGGCACGGTGCTCCGCCCGACGTAACGCGGCTTCATCTTGCACGTTCGACATGAACCCCATCTCCACGAGCACGGACGGGATGTCTGCGGCCTTGAGCACGACGAAGCTCGCGTGACGCGCGGGGTTCTGCAACATCGGCAGGTCGCGGTCCAGCGCGCTGACCATGCCGCGCTGCAGCCGGGCAGACCCGGCATGCGTCTCCTGCCGCACCAGGCTGGCCAGGATATGGGCGACCTCCGGCGGCTGGTTGGCAAAGGCGGCCCCGGCATAGCGATCGGCGCTGTTCTCGCGTTGCGCCAGGGCGGCGCTCTGCGCGTCGGACGCGGTGCCCGACAGGGTATAGATGCTGGCGCCGCGCACGCTGTGGTCGCCCACGGCATCGGCGTGCATGGACACGAACAACGCGGCGCCCTGGCGCTGGGCCCAGCCGACCCGCTCCTCGAGCGGGATGAACACGTCCCGCTGCCGGGTCAGCAGCACGCGGACACGGCGCTGCGCCTGCAACTGGCCCTGCAGTTCCTGGGCCGCGGCGTAGGCAACGTGTTTCTCATACGTCCCGGTGATGCCGATCGCCCCCGGGTCCTTGCCGCCATGACCGGGGTCGAGCACGACGAGAGGCAGCGGCGGGGCCGTTCCCGGGTGGGGCTGATTGCGCGCGATTGGGTGAGGCATGTCGCTAGAGCGGGTCAAGGCGCCGGCTCGGGCCAACTCGCTCATGGCAATCAGGCCGCCGCCGCTCAACAGCAGCCGCCGCCGCAGTATAACAGGGTCCATGCGATGCGCTCCAACGGCGCCAGTTTAACAGACGAGGTATAGCGCGGCACGTTGAGCCTTGATTATGGCCGCTCCATGTTGCCGCCGCGCCACAACAGCCGCGGGCTTGCAGGGTGCCTGCGTTTAGGTCATGGTCGCTATGCTGCGGCGGGGTCTGCCCCGTGGAGCGTTGCTTGGCCAGAGTGGCGGTAGCGCCCACGCCAGAATGGCTCTTCCGCCCACATCGCGCGGCCTTCGCGCTGGGGCTTGTTCCAGGACGATTTGTTCGCGGATGCAGGTCGGCATTGACCCAACCAGGTTTCGCAGCCTTTTGCTCGCGCAGCCGCCCGACTAGGACCATCCAAGGCCGAATGAGCGCCGCCGTGCCCGTCTGTCGCCCACACCGCCCATCCGCCGCCGCTCATCAACAGTGGCGCGGCCAGGTCGGGCGACCCGACGGCAGGCGCTTGCCGCGGTCCGGTCCTGCTCCATCCGAACATCAATCAGGCCGTCGCCGCCCTGCGCTCGTCGCGCGGTGCCGGCTGGCGCACCGGAGACGCCCTCTCAATGACCAAGCGTATGCTGATCGACTCCACCCACGCGGAAGAAACCCGCGTGGTGGTCCTGGACGGTAACCGGCTCGAAGATTTCGACGTCGAGACCGCCGCGAAGAAGCAGCTCAAAGGCAACATCTACCTCGCCAAGGTCGTCCGCGTGGAGCCCAGCCTCCAGGCAGCGTTCGTGGAATACGGCGGCGGGCGTCACGGCTTCCTCGCATTCGGCGAGATCCACCCCGACTACTACCAGATCCCCGTCGCCGACCGGCAGCGCCTGCTGGAGATGCAGGAGGCCGAGGCCCGCGCCGAGGAAGAGGCGGAGGACGCTGCTGCCGCCGCGGCCGAAGCCGCCGGCGAGGACGGAGCCGGCGACGAGGAGCGCGAGCGGCCCCAGACGATCCTCGGTGTCGAGCCGGAGTTGCCGCTGGAGGAAACGCCGGAACCGGCTACCCAGACCGCTTCGCTCGCGGCCGCCGTCGACCAGGATTTCCTGGTGGCGCGTGACGACTCCGTGCCCGAACTCCTCTTCGACATCGTCGTCCCGACCGAGATGCCTCCAGTGGGGGCCACGTCGCCGGATCTGGACGCGCTTGACGCGATGCCGATGGACGAGGCCGGACCGGCACCGGACACCGAGGCGGACGCGCTCGTCCAGGCCGTGATCGACGAGACGATCGAGGCGCGGATCGAAGACGTCATCGCCGAGAGCGAAACCGACGACAAGGCAGGCCTCGAACTCGGCGCGGTCGAGAGCTTCCCTACCTTGCCGGCCGAGATGTCGGACGCCGACGACGCCGAAGAGGACTCCCGTGACGACGACGTGGAGGAGGCCGGTAATAGCGAGCAGCGCCCGCAGCGCCCACCGGCCCGCTACATGCGCTCCTACAAGATCCAGGAGGTGATCCGCCGCCGGCAGATCCTACTGGTTCAGGTTGTCAAGGAGGAGCGCGGCACCAAGGGCGCGGCGCTCACCACCTTCATCTCGCTGGCCGGCCGCTTCTCCGTGCTGATGCCGAACTCGCCCCGCGGCGGCGGCATCTCACGCAAGATCACCTCCGCTTCGGACCGCCGCCGGCTCAAGGAAGTCACCGCCGAGTTGCAGATCCCGCGCGGCATGGGGCTGATCGTGCGCACCGCCGGGGCCGCCCGGCCGAAGGCGGAGATCAAGCGGGACTGCGAATACCTGCTCGAACTTTGGGACAGCATTCGCGAGACGACGATGGCCAGCATCGCCCCGACGCTGATCCACGAGGAAGCCAGCCTGATCAAGCGCTCCATCCGGGACAACTACTCCCGTGACGTGGACGAGGTGCTGGTCGACGGCGAAGTGGGCTGGCGGGCGGCGCGGGACTTCATGCGCATGTTGATGCCGGCGCATGCCCGCAAGGTCATCATGTGGAACGAGGCCCAGCCCCTGTTCGCCAAGAACAACGTCGAAGCACAGCTGGATGCGATGCTGGAGCCGACGGTGCAGCTGCGCTCCGGCGGCTACCTGGTGATCAACCAGACGGAGGCGCTGGTCGCCATCGACGTCAACTCCGGCCGATCGACGCGGGAACGCGGGATCGAGGAGACGGCGCTCAAGACCAACCTCGAGGCGGCCGACGAGGTGGCCCGGCAGTTGCGGCTGCGCGACCTGGCCGGGCTGATCGTGATTGACTTCATCGACATGGAAAGCCGCCGCAACAACGCGGCCGTCGAGAAGCGCATGAAGGACGCGCTGCGGGATGACCGGGCGCGGATCCAGCTGGGTTCGATTAGCCATTTCGGCCTGCTGGAGCTGAGCCGGCAGCGGCTGCGGCCCTCCTTGGCAGAGACGAGCTTCACCACCTGTCCGCATTGCGGTGGCACCGGTCACGTCCGCACGACGGAGACGGCGGCGCTGGCCGTGCTGCGCGCCGTGGAGGAGGAGGGGGCCAAGCGCCGCGCCGCCGCCATCGTGGTGCACGTGGCCGGGGCGGTGGCGCTGTACGTGCTGAACAACAAGCGGGTGCGGCTGGCCGAGATCGAGGCGCGCTACGGCATGGAGGTGGCGTTCGCCGCCGATGAGAGCCTGCTCCCGCCGCAGACCCGGATCGAGCGGGTGCGCGCGCAGTCAGCGGACATGCCTTACCTGCCGCCGCCGATGCCGACCTTGGCCGCGACCCCGGAGGAAGACGACCTCGCGGAGGAGGAGGCCGACACCGAGGCCGAGGCCGAGGCCGAGGACACCCTCGCCGCCGATCCGGGTGCCGTGCCCGGCGAGACGGCGGAGGAAGCCGACAACCGCAGCCGCAAGCGCCGCCGCCGCCGCCGCGGCGGCCGTCGCGAGGATGGGTCCGCTTTGCCGGCCGTTGACCCGGCCGCGCTGGACCAGCCGGAGATCGCTCCGGTGATGGCCGACTCGGTCGAGCCCGCCACTGACATGCCGGATGCCGAGGCGCCTGCCGAAGACCCCGCAGCCGCAGAAGCCGCTGGCGAGGATGACGGCCGCGGACGCAGACGCGGCCGCCGCGGTGGCCGGCGCCGCCGTCGTGAGCCCGGTGAGGGTGAGGTCCCGCAGGCCGAAGCCGAAGCCGGGACGGAGCAGGCGTCATCGTTCGATGCCTCACCGCCGGCACCGGCCTACACCTACACCGGCCCGACCCCTGCCGACCCGTTCGGCGGCCAGGCTTTCGACATCTTCGATATCATGGACGAGACCGAGGAGCGCGCGGCGATGGTCAGCCCCGCGCCGCTTCTCCCCATGCCAAGTCGGCCGGAGCACGAAGCCGAAGCCGCCGAAGCGACGGTGCTGGCAGAAACTGTCCCGCCACACGACCCGGCGGTGATCACGCAGGCCGAGCAGGTCGCCGACCACCAGCCCGAGCCCGAGCCGGTGCACCATCTCGGGCCGGACGCGGCCGAGCCGACTCCGGAACCGGCGAGCGAAGGCGAAGCATCGCCCGCCATCCTTGATGCCCCTCCGTCTCTGCTGAACGGTTATGCTGCCGACCCCGAGCCCGCGACGGAAACCGAGCCAACCAGCGTCGCGGTAGCACCGCCCACGCTGGTTGGCGGCACGCCAGCGACGGAGAAGAAGCGGGGTTGGTGGAAGCGTTAACCTCCTCTCTCTAGCCCTCTTCCTCTCCCGTTCTGAGAGAGGAAGAGGGCTAGAGACCAGCCGCGCCGATGCTCACGGGCTCGCCAGCGTCAGTCAGCCGCCCAGCCTTAACCCCGCGACCCCCGCCACAATCAGCAGCACGCAGCCGACCCGCACCAGCCCGGCCGGCTCACCCTCCATCACGATTCCCCAGACCAGGCCACCGGCCGCGCCGATCCCCGTCCAGACGGCATAGACAGTGCCCATCGGCAGCACGCGCAGGGATTGGGACATGGCACCGAAGCTGATTCCCATCGCGGCGAATGTGGCGGCCGTCCAGCCAAGTATACGGAACCCGTCCGTCTGCTTCAGCAGCACAACCCAACCGACCTCGAACAGCCCGGCGATGGCCAGCCATAGCCAGGCACCCATTGGCTAGGCGGCCTTGGTCAGCAGCCTCCGCGCCACCAAGACCTCGGCGATCTGCACCGCGTTCAGCGCAGCACCCTTGCGCAGGTTGTCGGACACGCACCAGAACGCCAGCCCGTTCGGCACCGTCGGGTCGCGGCGGATGCGGCTGACATACACCTCGTCCTCGCCGGCACAGTCGAGCGCGGTCGCGTAGCCGCCATCGTCCCGGCTATCGACCACGTGCACGCCGGGTGCGCTGCGCAAAATGGCGCGGGCTTCGGCGGGGGTCACCGGCTGCTCGAACTCGACGTTGATGGACTCGGAGTGACCGACGAACACCGGCACGCGCACGCAGGTCGCGTGCACCTTGATGTCCGGATCTAGGATCTTGCGAGTCTCGACCACCATCTTCCACTCCTCCTTGGTCGACCCGTCATCCATGAACGTGTCGATATGGGGGATGCAGTTGAAGGCGATCGGCTTGGTGAACACCTGCGCCGTGGGCGTGTCATGCACGAAGGTGCCGCGGCTCTGAACCCAAAGCTCGTCCATGCCCTCCTTGCCGGCGCCGGACACCGACTGGTAGGTCGCCACCACCACCCGGCGGATCTGGAACTTGTCGTGCAACGGCTTCAGCGCCACGACCATCTGGATCGTGGAGCAGTTCGGGTTGGCGATGATGCCGCGCCGAATGCGCCCGAGCGCCTCGGGGTTCACCTCCGGCACCACCAGCGGCACATCCGGCTCCATCCGGAATTGGCTGGTGTTGTCGATTACGATGCACCCGGCCTCGGCGGCGCGCGGAGCGTGGATCGCGGACACGGCGGCACCTGGGCTGAACAGCCCGATATCCCAGCCCTTGAAGTCGAACTTGTCGAGCGCCTGGATCTTGAGCACGCGCTTGTCGCCGAACGAGACGTCCTGGCCGACGGATCGGCCGGAGGCGAGGGCGGCGATGTCGCTGACCGGGAAGTTACGCTCCGCGAGGGTCTTCAGGATCTCGCGCCCGACCGCTCCCGTGGCACCCACGACCGCTACCCGATAGGCCATCGCACCCGATCCTTCCGTCCGCACAATCAACCCAGGCGACGGACCTAGCGCCGGCTCCCTCCTCTTACAAGAGTGAGGCGGCTACGCGGCTCAGGCCGCCCGGCCCTCGCCGCCGATATCCAACCGGCGGGGCAAGTCCCGGTAGATCGCCGTGTGCCCCACCCCGGTCGCGTCCACCATGCCGCGATACATGCCACGCGCGTTGAACGGCATCGCGACCTGTCCCGCGGCATCTACCGCGATCAGGCCGCCGGACCCGCCTCGCACGCCGACCTCGGCGATCACCGCGTCGGTGGCCTCGGCCAGGCTCTGCCCGGCGAAGCGCACGCGCGCGCAGACCTCGTGGCCCACGCCGACGCGGATGAAATGCTCGCCATCCCCGGTCGCCGAGATGGCGCAGTGGTCGGAGGCCCAAGTCCCGGCACCGAACATGGGACTGTCGCCCAGGCGGCCGGGCAGCTTGGCCGTGATGCCGCCGGTGGAGGTCGCCGCCGCCAGGCCGCCCGCCCGGTCCATCGCCACGGCGCCGACGGTGCCGTGGCGATCGGCGTCGTCCAGCGGCGCGATGTTGCCGGCGCGCTGGCCGTTCAGCTTGTCTTGCAGCGCTCGCCAGCGCCGCTCGGTCTGGAAATACTCGTCATCCTCGAACGTGCAGCCCATCTCGTGCAAAAAATGGTGCGCCCCCTCCCCGATCAGCACCACGTGCGGCGAGCGCTCCATCACCAGCTTGGCGGCGAGCACGGGGTTGCGCGGCCCGCAAATGCCCGCCACCGCGCCGGCCATGCGGGTGCGCCCGTCCATGATCGCAGCATCCATCTCCTGCCGGCCAGCGGCATTGAAGACGGAGCCGTGGCCCGCGTTGAAATTCGGATTGTCCTCGAGTGCCGCGACCGATGCCGCTACCGCTTCGAGCGCCGGCCCACCCGCCGCCAGGATCCGGTATCCGGCATACAGCGCCGTCCGCAAACCGCCATGCAGCGTCTGCTCCATCCCAGGCGTCATCAACTCGGGGGCGAGCGTCCCCGCGCCGCCCTGCACGGCCAGCACGAAACGATTACTCATCCCAGTGGAGCCACCGGTCACCCGCACTGTCCCCCTCGCACCCGCCGGCACAAATCTCAACCCGTGATATATCTTGCATACTTGGTGCAGATACCATCGCAAGACAGCAAACCTCTCAAGCCTTATCGAGAGAAAGATCGACCAATGCAAGTGTATGTGGATGCGTAATGACCCGGCGGCGCAAGCTGTCGGCGGATATCGTCTCCACCAACCGCCCTGCCTGCATCACGCCGATCATCGGGCAGAGATGCGCCACCACCGCTAGATTGTGGCTGACCAGCACCATCGTAAGGGTGCGGTCGCGCTGTAGCGAGGCGAGCAGGTTCAGCACCTCGGCCTGTACCGAGACGTCCAGCGCACTGGTCGGCTCGTCCAGCAGCAACACGGCGGGCCCGGTCATCAGCGCGCGCGCGATCGCCACCCGCTGGCGCTGCCCGCCCGAGAGCTGGTGCGGCGTGCGGAAGCGCACCGCCCGGGGCAGCGCCACTTCGTCCAGCGCGCGCACGATCCGTGCGTCCCGCTCGCCCAGGCCATGCACGGCGAGCGGTTCGGACAAGGCCCGGTCCACCGTCTGTCGCGGATGCAACGAGCCGTATGGGTCCTGGAACACCATCTGCATCTGCCGGCGCGAGGCGATGCCGCGCCGCGGGCCGAGCGCGGTGCCACCCATCGTCACCTGCCCCGTCCAGTCCGCATTGAGCCCGGCGAGCGCCCGCAGGACGGTGGACTTGCCCGACCCGCTCTCGCCCACCAGCCCGAACGCCGTGCCCGCCGGAACCGTGAAGCTCACGCCGTGCACGATCGGGGTGCGGCCGATCCGGACATCCAGTCCGGCAACGGTGATCACGCGGCCCAGGCTGGGTCGCGTACTAGCACCGGCAGCACGGATTGCGGCTCCGTCAGCGATGGCATGCAGCGCAGCAGCCCCTGCGTGTAGGGGTGCCGCGCCCGCGCCAACTCGCCGGCGCCGAGCTCCTCGACGATGCGGCCGGCATACATCACCGCCACCCGGTCGCAGAACCGCCCGACCAGCGGCAGGTCGTGGCTGATCAGCAGCAGGCCCATGCCGCGGCGGGATACCAGGTCATCGATCAGGCGCATGATCTCGGCCTGCACCGTCGCGTCCAGCGCGCTGGTGGGCTCGTCGGCGATCAGCAGCTCGGGGTCGGGCGCCAGCATCATGGCGATCATCACCCGCTGGCCCATCCCGCCGGACAGCTCGTGCGGATAGAGTGCGGCCACCCGGGCCGGGTCGCGGATCTGGACCTGGTCCAGCAACGCCACCGCGGCGGCACGGGCCTGGCGCCGCGTGCCGCCTTTGTGCGCCCTCCAGGCCTCGGCCACCTGGTCGCCCGCGGTCATGATGGGGTTGAGCGAGTATTTCGCGTCCTGCAGCACGAGCCCGGCCCGGCGCCCGCGGATGCGCCGCATGCGCCGCTCGGACGCCGCCAGCACGTCGATGCCGTCGAAGCTGAGCCGGTCCGCCGTCAGTCTCGCATGGGCAGGCAGCAGCTTGAGAATGGCACGCGCGGTCAGCGACTTGCCGGACCCGCTCTCCCCCACGATGCCCAGCTTCTCCCGCCCGATGGTGAGGCAGACGCCGCGGACGGCCTCCGCCGGCCCGGAGGGGGTTGCGAAGGCGATGCGCAGGTTCTCGATCCGGACCAGGTCAGCCATGTTTCGGATCCAGCACGTCCCGCAGGCCGTCGCCCAGCAGGTTGAAGGCGAGCGAGGCGACGAAGATCGCGGCCCCCGGCGCGGTCGGCACCCACCACTGGTCCAGGATGAACCGCCGGCCGGAGGCCACCATCGCCCCCCATTCCGGCGAGGGCGGCTGGGCCCCCATGCCGAGGAAGCCGAGCGCCGCGGCGGTGAGGATGATGGCACTCATATCCAGCGTCATCCGCACGACGAGGCTCGGGATGCAGAGCGGGGCCACGTGGCGCAGCACGATCCGCCCGGCAGACGCACCGCTGAGCCGGGCGGCGGCGATGAAGTCGGCGTCACGCAGGCCCAGCGTCTCCGCCCGGGCCAGGCGGGCATAGGGCGGCCAGGCGGTCAGCGCGATGGCGGCGACGGCGGAGGGGATGCCGGGGCGGAGGGCGGCGACGAAGGCCAGGGCTAGGATCAGCCGGGGAAACGCCAGGAAGATGTCGGTCACCCGCATCAGCAACCGGTCCCACAACCCGCCCGCGTAACCGGCCACGCAGCCGACGGCCAGGCCGAGCGGGGCCACCAGCACGATCACCGCCACCACCATGCCCAGGGTGATGCGGCCGCCGTATACGACGCGGGCGTAGATGTCGCGGCCGAGTTCGTCCGTGCCGAACCAATGCCCGGCGCTGGCCGGGGCGAGCCGGTGCGCCAGGTCCTGCGACGCCGGGTCGTGCACCGCCAGCAACGGGGCGGCGATCGCGGCGGCGGTCAACAGCAGCACGATGCCGAGTCCGGCCATGGCGGCGCCATTGCGCCGGAACAGCAGCCACGCCCGGTAACGGCGTCCCCAGGCGGCTTGCGCGCGGGAGGCGGGTGTATCGGTGAGCAACCAGGTTCGGGTGGTCATGCTTGCCGCTGGCCATAGCACGCGGCAAGCGGGGCGGGGCAATTATGCGGCCCCGTTCAGGCGACCGTGCCGGCGGGGCTGACGGGCCGGCGGCGATCCGTGTCGATCGCCGCCTTACGTCCCTCGCGCCCCAGGCGCGGCCCGGCCAGCGCGGCGGAGTCCGCCAGCTTGCCCGCGAGCAACTCGCCGTAAACGCCGACATAGTCCTGCGCCATGCGCCGAGCGCTGAAGCGCCGGGTGAAGCGGTCGCGGACCGACGCCCTCGGCAGCGACAGGAGGCGGCCGATCGCGGCGACGGCGCTCGCCTCGTCTTCGACCACGAACCCGGTGACGCCCTCGTCCACGATCTCCGGCACGGAGCCCCGGTTGAAGGCCAGCACAGGCGTGCCGCACGCCATGGCCTCGATCATCACGAGCCCGAACGGCTCCGGCCACTCGACCGGCATCAGCAAGCAGAGCGCCCCCGAGAGGAAGGCCGCCTTCTCACCATCCGAGATTTCACCCACCATCTCGGCCCCGCCCTCGGCGATCATCGGGCGGATGACCGCGTCGAACCACGGCCGGTCGGCGTCACTGACCTTGGCCGCCATCTTCAGCGGGATGCCGGCAGCCCGGGCGATCCGGATGGCGCGGTCGGGCCCTTTCTCGGGAGCGATCCGGCCCAGGAAGGCCAGATAGTGCGGCACCACCCCCGGCACCGGGGACAGCAGCTGGCGCGGCAGGCCGTGATGCACCGTCCGTATGTAGTTGGCCTGCGGCAGCCCCGCCCGCTGGCTGTCGGAGATGCTGACCAGCGAGGCAGCGGGGAAGCGGCCGAACACCGGCCAGGTCTCCGGCAGGTCGAGCCGGCCGTGCAGCGTCGTCAGAAAGGGCGTGGGTTGGCGGGTGAACAAGCTGAACGGCCAGTAATCCACGTGGAAGTGCAGGATGTCGAACTCCGCGGCGCGCCGGCGGACCTGCTCCATCAGCAGCATGTGCGGCGCCGTGGTGTCCCGGATCGTCGGATCGAGCCGCAACGCCCGTGGCCAGGCCGGCACCAGCGTGGCGCTCGTGCGCGAGTCACCGCTCGCGAACAAGGTCACGTCGTGGCCCAGTGCCACCAGCTCCTCGGTGAGGAAGGACACCACCCGCTCCGTGCCGCCGTAAAGCGCAGGCGGCACCGCCTCATGCAGTGGAGCGATCTGGGCTATCCGCATGGGCGCTCGCTTTCTGTGTGGGAACGGTCCGGCCGGCTCAATGGGAGAGCATGGCGCAGCGGCCGCCCTGCTGCAGCAGGGTTCGCGTCACCCCACCGAACGCCCATTCGCGCAGCCGGCTGTGGCCATAGGCGCCGGCGACGACGAGGTTGGCGCCCCGCTCGCTGGCCAGGGAGTCGAGCTGCGCCGCGTCGTCCCCCACGGACGCGCAGGCGAGCACCTCCGTGATCACGCCATGCCTCGCCAGCCAGTCCGAGACATCCGCCAGGCGCTGCCGGGCCGCCGGCAGGTCCGCCTCGGCCGCGATCTCGGCGACGGTGACGTGCATGGCCTGTTCGAGCAGCGGCAGCGCGTCCAACGCAGCCCGGCGCGCCTCCCGCGTGTCCTTCCAGGCCAGGATCACGTTGTCCAGGGCCGGGGTTGCCGGGGCTTCGGGCACGACGAGCACGGGGCGGCCGCACTGCATCACCAGTTCGCCAGCCGTCGCGCGCGTTGCGTCGCTCAGTTCATGGCACGGCATCCCCGTCAGCAACAGATCCGCATGACGGGCCTGGTCCACGATGTAGCCGGCGGGCGTCGCGAACGAGACCGACGAGCGCCATTCGTGCCGGGGTCCGTGGAAAGTCCCACGGAACTCGGCCTCGGCACCGCTCATCTCCCGGCCGGTCTCGGCCCGCTCGTCGTTGAACACCTCCGGGGAGATGTAGCAGGTGCTCGAGACGTCGAGCTGCATCGGCTGCCGGGCGGCGACCCCGATGACGGACGCACCCAGCCGCTCTGCGAGGCCGCCCGCAACTTGCAGCAGGCCCGTGTTGAGCCAACCAGGCACGAGATTGACCAGTAGCGTGGGGGAAGGCATGCCGTCTGCTCCCGCTCAGGTGACGGTGATGTCGTTGATCACGTTGGTCGCACCCGGCGCCGCCCAGGCCGTCGCGGCGGCGACGCCGAGATGCGAGGCGACCACGCTCGGCTCCCATGCCAGTTTCGCGATTACCGCCTCCTGCAAGCCATGATCCTGGGCCATTGCCATCTCCTGCGCCGAGCGCTGCCGTAGCACCCGTTCCGACGGTGCTTACCCTACGCTCCCGGGCGAGGAGGACAGAGCCTCGGAAAGTACCTACAACATCGGTTCCAAAGAGGTTGCCCGAACTCGTAGGGTGGGATGCGCTCTGGCATCCCACCGACACGCGCATGACGGTGGTGGGATGCCAAGGAGCACCCACCCCACGGGAATGGAGTCATTCCATAGGAACGATCTACTAGGCCGAGCCCGGCGGCCTCATCGTCCCGGGGCGGGGGCCGGTGCCAGCGGCGAAGTCTGCGCGAACATCCCGGAGTGGGACGCCAGGACCGCCGCGCCCAGCAGGATCACGGCCAAGGCACTCGCAACCAGGATCCTGACGGCGACCTTGGGCCTGGCGCCCATCCTGCGGGCCGCCCGCTCCGGCGTCGCAGCCCGTCCAGCGAGCAGCGTGATCAAACGTGCGGCGGTCGCCGGTGCCGCCGCGAGGTCCTCGGGTCCGACCGGCATCTGTGCGATACAGGCCGACAAGGCCTCACCGGCCGCGGCCCTGGACATCTTGGCCCAGTCCGCCGCCGTCTCCCACGGGTCCCGGCCGAGCCTGGCCAACGCCGACAGAATGGTCAGGCGGGAGCCATCCGGCTCGGTGCCGATTTCAGCGAACAGGAAGGCGTTCAAGCCCATCCTGTCGAGAGCGAACACGTCACGATTCGGAATGGGCCAGTCCTCCTCCGGACGCCACGGCATGGCCCGCGACACAATCCAGTGCCGCCTCCAAGCCCGCCACGCCGAACGGCTTATAGAGGACGTTCGCGTTGGCCGGAATGCCCCGGCGCGAACCCCCGGTCATAAAGATATGCGGCATGGCCGTCCGACGCAGGATGCTGTCCATGGCGGCCACGCCGGTGCCGACCCGCAAATACACATCCAGGAGCATCAGGTCGGGGGCATGGTGCGCGGCCGCGTGAACGGCCTCCGCCTCGGTGGTCGCGGTAGCGCAGACCTGGTGCCCCAGTTCGGCCAGCACCTCGGCGACCACGGCGCTGATCGCCTCGTCATCCTCGACCAGCAGGATGCGGAGGACCCTCATGGGCCCCCGTCGCCATCCCGGGCCACGCGCGGCAGCCCCGCCGGCCGCCGGGCACGGTGGACACCGGCTGCTTGCATCCGTGAAGCACGCTGGTCGTTTCGGGACGCTGCCATATGGATGCGTTAGCAAACCCAGCCAGCGCCCGGCAGGGGCGGAAACTACTTAGGCCATGATAAGCCCCTTGCCGCCGACCGACGGTCACGCCGGCTCCCCGGCCAGGATGGGGCGGATCAGGCCCCGCAGGTCGCCGCCCGCGAACAAGTGGCCGGCTATGCCCGCCGCATGCGCCGCCACGATGTCCCGCGCGCTGTCGCCGACCATGTGGCAGGCGCCCGGGTCCAGGCCCCAGGCGGCGATCATCTCCAGCAACATGCCCGGCTCCGGCTTGCGGCAGGCGCTGACGCGGCGATAGGCGGGAACAACCGCCTCGGGGTGGAACGGGCAGTAGCGCAGGTCGTCCACCGTGCCGCCGGCTGCCAGCAGCGTGTCCGCCATCCACTCGTGCAGCGCTTGCACGTCCGCCTCCGTGTAATGCCCGCGCGCCACGCCCGATTGGTTCGTCGCGACCATCACGTGCCAGCCGGCCTCCGTCGCCTCGCGCACGGCCTCGATGGCGCCGGGCATCCACTCCCAGCGTTCGCGGCTGCCAACCCAGCCATGGTCGCGGTTCAGCACGCCGTCCCGGTCAAGGAACAGCGCGGGCCGCCGCAACCGGCCCGGCAACGCCCCGCGCGCCTGGACCAGGCCCGCCGGCACGCCGATGTCCGCGAACCAGCCCTCCGCCACCCGCCCCCGCAGCCGCCCGGAGCGCGCCAGCCCCGGCAGCACGTCCCGCTCGAGCGAGCACGCCTCCGGCAGGCTGTCCACCAGCGCGCGGTCGAGCACGGCCACGCCGGACTCGACCAGGCCCGGCAGGCCCGGCGCGGGTGCGGCGAAACCGGTGACGGCGTCGCCCGCCAGGGTCGCGACGTCGTGCCGGCCCGTGTCGGGCACGCGGCGCAGCAGCATGCGGCCGAGCGTGCCCGGCGGGTCGATGCCGAGATGGGGGGCCAGGTTGGTGTCCAGCAAGCTGCCGCCGCTCAGCGACAGCAACCGCGGCGCCAGCAGGCCGCGCGCATGCCGCAGCGCCCCTCCGGTCCCTGCCCCCTCCGGCGCCTCGCTGACCTGGATGCGCAGCGGCCGCGGCAGGCTCGCGACGAGACCGGGCAGCGCCGCATGGATCGGGCCGGCGGGGTCCGGGGCGAGCAGCACCACCTCCTCGATCCGCCACCGGCACAGCTCCCGCAGCACCCATGCCAGGAACGGCCGGCCGCCGACCTCCAGCAGCGCGCGCGGCGCCGAGGCCGGACCGCCCACCAGCACGGCCGCCTGGCGCACCCGCCCGGTCACGCCTGCGGCAGTCCCCCGGCCAAGCTCAGAACTCGTAGCCCTGGGGGGCAACCCGGCTGGCCAGCAACCCCACGGAGAGCGCGTAGAGGTCCGACGGATTATAGCGCCGGATGACGGCGAAATTCGCATACGTCATGTAGGCCTCGCCACCGGCCCCATCCGGCATCACCACCGCCCCGGACACGTCAGCCCGCGAGAACGCCGCGCCGTCCGCCCGCGTCACGCCGAGCGTCGTCCACGCGCCGAGCGGGCGGTGGTCGTCCCGCCCGCCAGGCCCGGCGTCGAAGCCGGCGGGGACGCGGACCAGCTGGCCCCAGGGTTCGCCGGGCCGCCAGCCGGATTTCAGCAGGTAGTTCGCGATCGAGGCCAGCACGTCGTTGCGGTTGTCCCAGATGTCCCGCCGCCCCGTGCCGTCGAAGTCCACCGCGTAGTCGAAATAGGAGCTGGGCATGAATTGCGGCTGGCCCATCGCCCCGGCATAGCTGCCGGTCATGCGCGACGGGCTGATGTCGCCATGGTCCAGGATGCGCAGCGCCGCGAGCAGTTCGGTGCGGAAGAAGCCGTTATGCCGCCCGTCCACGGCCAGCGTCGCCAAGGCCTCAATCACCGGGAACCCCCCGGTGTAGCCGCCGAAATTTGACTCCAACCCCCAAATCGCCACGATCACGCCCGGATCGACGCCATACCGGCGGACGACCTCCTTCAGCCCGGCGCTGTTGGCCTGCATGGCCTGCCGCCCGGCCGCCACGCGCTGGTCGGACACCCGGCTGGTGCGGTAGCGCTCCCAGCTCTGCGTCTTCTCCGGCTGATGGCCGTCCAGCTCGAGCACCTTCGCATTCGGCTTCAACCCGGCGAAGGCACGGTCAACGGTGGCCGGCGTGATCCCGTTGCCGACGGCATCGGCCCGCACGCCGGCGAGGAAAGCGGCGAATGCATCCTGCGCCCCGGCCGGCGCGGCCAGGGCAAGGATCGGTACCGAAGCCGCAAAGGAACGCCGCGTGATCATTCCGCAGTCTGGCACCGGGTCCGTGCCGGCGGCAATCCGGCGCGGCCCGAACTCGACGCACGGCCAGGCCGCTGGTAGCAGGATGAAACAGGCGGGGGAGACCGAAACGATGACGGCGGCCGAAATCCTTGCGGCGGCCAGCCCCGCGGTGGCCGAAGCGGTCGCCGGCGCCATCCCAGGCGCCGTGCTCGGCGTCGGGACTCAGGCGGGCGACCGCGCCATCCGGGCGTTCGGCCAGATGCAGACCGAGCCGACCCCCTCCCCGATGCACCCAGAAACCTGGTTCGACCTCGCCTCCCTCACCAAGGTGCTGTTCACGACACCCGCCATCCTGGACCTGGTGGCACGGCGCCGGATCGGGCTGGACGACACGCTGGCGGCGGTGATCCCGGACCTGCGCCAATATGACCTGACTGCCCCCGAGCGCCGCCTGACATTCCGCCAGTGCCTCGCCCATCAGACCCACTTGCCCGCGGTCAAGCCGCTCTACACCTACGGCCAGGACCCGGTGACGCTGCGCGCATTCATCCTCCAGCGCGCCTGGCAGGCGGGCCCGCCGGTCTATTCGGACATCAACTTCATGCTGCTCGGGATCGCCATCGAGCGGCTGACCGGGCGCCCGCTCGCGGAGCAGCCCCTGGCACCCGGCCTGTCGTTCCGGCCCGACCCGGCGGCCACCGCAGCCACCGAGCGGTGCGCGTGGCGCGGCCGGGTGCTGCGCGGCGAGGTGCATGACGAGAACGCCTTCGCGCTCGGCGGTGTGTCCGGCCATGCCGGGCTGTTCGGCACGGCGGACGGCGTGCTGGATGCGGCTGAGCGCGTTCTGGGCGGGCCACTCCCGCCTCGGCAGTCCGCCACCCGGACACTGGGCTGGGAGGCGCGTTACGAGGGCTGGTCCGGCGGCGATGCCTGCTCGGGTGCCACGATCGGCCACACCGGCTTCACCGGCACCGGCCTGTGGCTCGATCCCGAGCGCGGCCTGGCCTGGACGCTGCTCACCAACCGGGTCCACCCCACCCGGCACTGCGATAGCGGCATCGCCGCGCTGCGCCGTCGCGTCGGTGACCTGATCGTCGGAGCGGTGTCGTGAGGCGATCTGCGCTGGCCGCACTGCTGCTGCTGCTGTCCGGCACCGGCCACGCCGCCTCCGTCGAGGACCTGGTCCGCGCCTATCCGGACGCGTTGAGCGGGTTTGACGGCACCAACCTGCTCTGGCGGGACGGCACCCGCATGCCCGTCGCCGAAGGGCGGCCCGCCTCCATCCTGGACCAATTGGCCCTGCCCTACCCGGCCGGTGCCCCGTTGCTGCCGCCGCCGGACGATCCCGGCCGGACCCGCAACCAGGCGTTCTTCGACAAGATGTACGGCGATTGCCGCGCCGGGGAGGTCACGCCGAAGCTCGTCCGCATCGTATGGCTGCCCAAGACGGGGGGGCGTGCGGTGAGCATCACCTCGGTCAACGGCGTAGACCGCCACCTGGCCGCGGTCTCGCGCGAGCTGGACGAGCTGCCGCCGCAAGATAGGCGGTACCTCACCCCGATCGGCGGCACCTATAACTGCCGGGTGGTCGCGGGCACGGACCAGACGAGCATGCATTCCTGGGGCGCCGCCATCGACATCAACATTTCAGCCTCGGACTACTGGCTCTGGAGCCGGTCCGGCGTGGACGGCCCGGTCTGGCGCAACCGCATCCCGCCGGAGATCATCGCCATCTTCGAGCGCCACGGCTTCATCTGGGGTGGCCGCTGGTCGCACTTCGACACCATGCATTTCGAGTACCGGCCCGAACTGCTCGGAGACCGCCCCAGCCCCGAGGACTGAGGACGTGCCAAGTGGCACCACGGCCACCACCCCCGACAAACCGGCGCGCACGTCCGGGCCAACATTGCCTAGCAGCCGCACGCGATAGTAGATGATCCGGCACGGCAATGTGCAGGTCCTTCGCGACACAGCCAGCCACAGATGATCACCACCGAGACCCGTCACCCGAGGGACGTCATGCGCAGTTTCGCCGTTGTCTTGCCGTTGCTGGGCCTGGCGGCCGCTCTGCTGTCCGGTTGCGCCACGCCACCCCCGCCGGGCACCTCCAGGGAGGATCTCGCCGAATACACTGAACGCAACGACCCCTACGAGCCGCTCAACCGCAAGAACTACGCGGTGAACGAGTTCCTCGACCGCAATGCGCTGCACCCCGTGGCAAGCGCCTACCGTGACACCGTGCCGGGCACGGTCCGCACCCACCTCCACAACGTGCTCTCCAACCTCGGCAACCCGGCGCAGTTCACCAATGACGTGCTGCAGGGCAAGCCGCGCAAGGCGGGCAACACGTTCATGCGCATCCTGATCAACACCACGGCCGGGGCCGGCGGCGTGTTCGACGTCGCGTCCGGCCTGGGCTTCCCCGATCACGACACGGATTTCGGCCTGACGCTGGCCCTATGGGGCGTTCCCAGCGGGCCGTTCCTGTTCCTGCCGGTGCTCGGCCCCAACGATCCGCGGGACGCCATCGGCTACGGCATCAACACCACGCTCGACCCGCTCACCTGGCTGAGCTTCGGCGGCAGCAACGCGCTCGGGACGACCCGCTTCGTGGTCAGCGCGGTAGACGGCCGGGCCCGGCTGCTGACCGAGACCGACTCGATCGACAAGACGGCGCTGGACCCCTACGCCACCTACCGCAGCCTGTACCAGCAACACCGGGAAAGCGCCGTGGAAGACGCGCACAAGGACCTCCCGGCGACGGTGCCGAACTGGTACTCGGGACCGTCCGCAGGCATCAAGGCCTCCCCGGCCGACACGGTCCCGCCCGTGGTCAGCCCCGCCCTCGCGCCGCCGGCCTCGACCGTGCCGTGAAAGTAAACGTGTCAGGGAACCGCTATATACCTCGCCCGGAGGCCGCCCATGACCGCTATCACCACCCGGCTTATCGTAACTGCCGATGGAGCAATCTCTGCGACAATCCCGCTCGCCGCCGGCGAATACACCGTGCGGATCGAGGTCAACCAGCAGTCTGATCAGCCCCAAGCCGGTCTAGACATGGATGACCTGCCCACCCATGACCTCGGGCCTTGGCCTGAAGGCCTCAGCCTGCGCCGCGAAGAGATGTATGGCGACGACGGGCGGTGAGCGTCGTCGACACCAACATCCTCGTTCAAGCTACAATTTTGACAGCGCCCGAGCACCTTCGTGCCCGCGCCGCACTCGCTCGGCTCAGAGCGCAAGGACGGGTCGCAGCGCCCCGCCAGGTGCTGCGGGAATACCTAGGCGCGATCACACGGCCGCAAACCTGGTCGCGGGCGCTTACGATGGCGGAGGCCGTGGCTGACGTCGACCGATTTATGCGCCGCTTCGCAGTATCGGAGGATGGGCCGGCTGTCTGGGATGAGTTGATGAGGCTGACAGGCTGCTTCGCGTTCGGCGGCAAACAGGTGCATGACGCGAATATCGTAACCACCATGCTGGCGCACGGTGAACCCGCCTTCTCACGTTCAACGAAGGCGACTTCCGCCGTTTCGCCAGCCTGATCGAAGTCGTTGTTCCATGATATGGATCAACAATTGCGGAGACACGGCGATCGCAATTGGCGTCGCCCTGGGCATAACTGCCTCAATAGTCAAATCCGGAACACGTAGCTCTTCCCACCCTCACGCTCGATATCCGGCGGGAATGCCGCATGCTTCTCGGCGTAATACTGATCCCTGAAATCACCCTGCGCCGCCACGTTGTATGTCAGGTATAGGATCCGACGCGGCTTATCGGTGAAGTTCGGCTTCGACGCATGCGGTGCGTAGCTGTCGAAGAAGATCACGTCACCCGGCGCCGTCGGGACGGGATGCAGGCCGAGCCCGGTCTCGTCCAGCGGATTCCACTCCTCGCCGATCAGGCCCTCCCGATGGCGGCCCGGCACCATCTCCAGGCAGCCGTTCTCCAGCGTCGCCGGGTCGATCGTGACCAGGGCCGTGACGAACAGCGGCGCGTAGCGGGTCCACCCGGCCTGCTGGTCCTGATGCGCCTTGAAGCCTGGCCCGCCCGGCATCTTGAAGTTGATCTTGTCCTTGAACAACACGACCGGTCCGCCCATCAGCGCCGCCGTCCAGCGCGACAGGTCCCCGTGCCGGACAAGGCCGTCGAGCCCTGGATGAGTGGGGCAGAAGTTCTCGATCCGCTGGATCACCTTGCGGCCGGGCTCCGTGACGCTCTCCTCATGGTACACCCAGTGCTGGCCCGGCCGCTCGGGCGCCCGCTCCAGCGCCTCGGTCCAGCGCAGCAGGTCGGCCGTCTGCGCTGCATCGAAGAAGCCGGGCACGACCAGATAGCCGTCCCGCTGCATCAGCGACAGCTCGGACGCCGTCGGTTCGCGCTCCCCGGCCGCGGCGTGGATTTGGGCCACGGCGCTCACGCCTGCAGCTCCGGCAACAGGCTCGCGGCTTTCACGACATCCTCGGGAAAGTCGATCTCGGTCCAGGGCAACCCGGTGACGTCCTCGTAGCCGAAGCGGTCCGGTGTGCTTTGCATCAACATGTCTCGAATAGGCTCCTCATAGTCCATGCCACGCTGGCCGGAGGTGACATACGCCTCCGCCCGGTCGGCCAGTTCGGCGGCGGTCTGCGGCATGAAGCGGAAGAAGCCGACCGATTCGCCGTAGAAATCGTAAGCCTCCGTCGGC
>CAXSEG010000023.1:0-23993 GCA_964235545.1 uncultured Acetobacteraceae bacterium | reverse complement strand
CCCAGCCGGCAGAGCCGAGGGCCAGGAACAGCCGCAAGCCCAGGAAGCGCCGGGACCACTGTGCCGTCGTGAGATACGGGTCGAGCGCCGGTTCGTGGGACGGCATGAAGCTGGTCCGTACATCGAACGTGGCCGGGAGGATGGCCGGGTCGGCGACCAGCACCATGCCACAGCCCATGGTGGTGGCGAACCACTTGTGGGCGTCGATCGTCACTGAATCGGCGGCTTCAATCCCGGCGAGCAACGGCCGCAACCGGTCCGATGCGATGAGCGCGCCGCCCCACGTGGCATCGACGTGGAACCACGCCCCGGCGGACCTGGCGGCCTCGCGGCAGGCAGCCAAATCGTCAATCGCGCCGGCGTTGGTGGTACCCGCCGTGGCAACCACCATCACGGGGACGCAGCCCTCCAGGCAGTCCGCCGCGATCTGGCTCGTTAAGGCGTCAGCGCACATCCGGCCCGCGCTGTCGCAGGCCACGAGCCGGGCGGCCTCGCGGCCAATACCGGCCATGTGCGCGAGCTTGATCCAGGCGAGGTGGCTATCTTGCGAGATGTAGAAAACCGGCTGGCCGCGTAAAGCCCGGCTGCCGGCGTCGGCAAAGCGTGGCTCGGCCCGGGTCAGCGCACAAATCAGGGCCGTGCCATTCGCCTCCGACCCGCCCGTCGTGAAGTGCCCGCCGGCACCCTCCGGCAAGCCGGCCCGGCGGGCGACGGCGCGAACCACATGAGCCTCGATGGCGACCGCGGCCGGGGACGTCGTGGCGGTAGCCAGTTGCGGGTTGAAGGTTGCGGCGATGCGGTCTGCACACCGGGCGGGAAAGCTGGGCGCCGGATTGAACAGGCCGAAGTAACGCGGATGCGTCATATGAACGGTGCCGTGCTCGATCTGGGCGATGACCCAATCGCACAAATCCGGCAGAGGCTCTGGTTGGTCGAAATCCATGCTGTCCAGGGTGGTGCGGAAGGCCTGGCGGTCGAAGTCCGGTGTCACGGGCCCGCGCCGCAGGCGTGCGTCCGCTGCCGACAGCGCCGCCGTCAGCTGATCCTCCATGACACGGCACGCATCGGCCGGCGGGAACAAGGCGGTCATCACGACGTGGCCAAGCGGCAATGGGCGTAGCCGGCGTGATTTTGCGCTAACTGGCCTAACCACCGGCCGAACAGGTCGACAGCGGCACTGCGCCAACGCGGCGCCGCAGGGTCACAGAACGCGGTCTGGAGCACGTCCCTGGCGTCGGATTGGGTCCGCACCGCGGCCAGGCGGTCCAGGGTCGCTCCTTCGAAGTAATCCACCGGCACGGGCGGTGGTATGCCCTGACCATCGGCTGCAAACTGCCGGAGATCGCGGCGGTATTCCCGCAACAGGCTGTCGGCGGCATATTCAGGGTGGCCCTGGAGCATCAGGAACAAACTGCGGCCAGCCTTTTTCTCGAACATGTCGGCACCGTTCGTCCCCGCAGGCGATCCGGGCCCGCGCGACAGGATCTGGTACCCGGCCTGTCGCAAGGCGGCTGCATCGAGGTCGAAATACCGCGAGTGTGGCACCGGCCAGTGCGTGGCTGCGCCGGCCATCAGGCCGTCCGTTGCGGCACGCTCGCACCGGAACACGCCTGCGAGCTTTACCGGCAAGCGTTGGCGCGGCAGGCCATCCAGGTGGAAGACGGCCGCATGCGCCGCGAGGCAGGACCAGATCGCCGCCGCGGTGTTCGCGGCGGCCCAGTCGGCCACTCGCCGCAACACCGGCCAGACCGGCTCGTCCACCATAGCGCCGGCCCGGGGTTGCGCCCCGGTCACGATCAGCCCGTCGAGCCGGCTGCGCCACAGCGTATCGAGGTCCTCACACCGTCCCTCGGCCCCGTGGGACGCGAAGCGACGTAGATGGATGCGGGGCCGAGTGGGCAGGGCAGCGGCCGCGTCCTGAAGCAGGTGGCCGAAATGCAATTCTGTCGCTCGGAACGCGGCTGGCGGCATGTTGTTGACGAGGCCAATGACAAGGCCCGGCTTGTCCTCGGACCGAACGTCCCGCAGCAATGCCACGCCGCTCACGCCGTCACCGGGGCAGCAGTCCGCTCGGCCATCGCCGCGGAGGCGAGCGCCTGGTCGAGATCGGCAAGGATGTCATCGATGTGTTCGACGCCGACGCTGAGCCGGACCGCCTCGGGCGTCACACCCGCCCGGCGCTGTTCCGCCGGGCTCATCTGGCGATGCGTCGTGGAGGCGGGATGGCAGGCAAGCGACTTCGAGTCGCCAAGGTTGACGAGGCGCTTGATCAGCTTCAGCGCGTTGTAGAAGGCGATCCCTCCCGCCACGCCGCCGCTCACGCCGAAGGTGAGTAGGGAGCAGGCATTGCCGCCGAGATATTTGTCGACCTGTCGGTGGTAGGGATTGTCCGCAAAGCCGGCGTAGTTCACCCACTCGACCCGGGGATCGCGCCGCAACGCCTCGGCGACATGCCGGGCGTTCTGCACGTGGCGCTCGACGCGCAGTGCCACGGTCTCGACGCCCTGCAGCAACAGGAACGCGCTCAACGGCGACAGTGCTGCCCCCGTGGTGCGCAGGCAGAAATTGCGGCAACGCTCGATGTAGGCGGTGGCGCCGAAATGCTCGGCATAGACCAGGCCGTGATAGGATGCGTCCGGTTCGTTCAGCATGGGGAATCGCGCAGGGTTCGCGGCCCACGGGAACGTTCCACCATCGACGATGGCACCGCCCAGCGTGGTGCCGTGGCCGCCGAGGAACTTGGTCAGCGAGTGGACGACGATGTCGGCGCCGAACTCGATCGGCCGCAACAACACCGGCGAGGCCACTGTGTTGTCAACCATCAGCGGCACGCCGTGCCCGTGTGCCACGTCCGCCAGGGCGGAAAGGTCGGCGACGTTGCCGGCCGGGTTGCCCACGCTCTCGCAATAAACGGCGATCGTCATCTCGTCGATCAGCGGTGCAATGTCTTCCGGCTGGTCGCCTGCCGCCAACCGGACGGTAACGCCCATGCGGGGTAGCACGTGGGTGAACAGCGTGTGCGTGGTGCCGTAGAGTTGCGGTACGGAGACGATGTTCCGACCGACATCGGCCAAAGCGAGGATGGCACTGTGGATGGCGGCTTGGCCCGACCCCAGGCAGAGCGCGCCGACGCCACCCTCGAGCGCGGCCAGA
This sequence comes from uncultured Acetobacteraceae bacterium, assembly GCA_964235545.1. Classification (GTDB taxonomy): domain Bacteria; phylum Pseudomonadota; class Alphaproteobacteria; order Acetobacterales; family Acetobacteraceae; genus LMUY01. The sequence continues at coordinate 20,840 of CAXSEG010000023.1, read as the reverse complement.
CGCCGCTCCAGCACCGCCACCGTCGGGTTGCTGATCCGGCTGTACCGGAAACCCTCCGCTTCGAGGTTGAACAGGGCGGCAGCATGCTCCGCGCTGTCGAACTCGTAGGCGACGGTTTGAAAGATCGGCACCGCGACCGAACGGACCGTTGAATCGGCCTGATAGCCGGCATGCAGGGCGATGGTTTCTGTCCGCATCTGCGATCCTTTCACGACTCACAAGGCTCCGGCTACCCTGAGTTGCAGGTCGCCGAAAGCCAACCATCACACTCTCCTGCTCGCCGCCTTAGACTTAATGGCGGATAGTCGACGACAACTTACCGCGCGAGATGTTACACGCGCCTGATCACGTCTGCGATACCTTTTCTGAAATGATCGAACGGGAGTTGTAAATTTAGGAGATAATAATCAAGATTGAGACATCGTTGCGTGCTGGATATATCCTCTGGAGGCCCACATGTCCGCCGTCCAAACACCAAGTTTCGTGAAAGTGATCGCCGACATCAGCCAGCTCGCCTGGGACCGTCTCAGCGAGGGCGCGTGCGTCGACGTCGCCTGGGCCTACTACTTCTTCTCGGTCCAGTTTCGCGAGAACCTGGACGCAGCCCGGCGCCTGCATCCCACGGACGAGAACCTGCTTGAGTTGGAGCAGGGTGAGTGTGACACCGACAACCTCGCCCCCTGGCCCGGTGTCGCCAAAGCGGGTGAGCGAATGAACCATGACGAGTTCATGCGTCGCAGCCTCGCCCTCGGCGCGCTACCCGAGGAGAGGCGCCGCCGGTTCGAGCGTATGGGCCAACGCTACCTGCATTGGACGCGCGGCCTGGATCAAACAACGCAGGCCATGAGCATCGCAAGCTACGAGGATGGCGGCTTGGAGGCGGTCTTCACCGCGATGCTGAGGATGCCGGATTACCCGAACCCGGTGCTGCGTGCGTTCCGCCATTTCCTCTCCGAGCATATCCGCTTCGACAGCGATCCCGATGCCGGGCACGGCGCGCTGGCCCGGCATATCCGGCCGGATGAACGGATCGAGCCACTCTGGTCCAGTTTCCGCGATCTGCTGGTCGATTTTGCCCCGAGCCTGGATACCGAGCCAGTCGTGATTCGAGCCGCTGAGTAATCTGTCATCCCCCTCCACCAACGGTGGTGGAGGCGACATCAGCGCGTGGGATCGACTGCGTCTTTCAACACGTAGGTGTGAAAGCGGACGGTGCCGCCGGGCAGCTTCTCGCGGTAGACACCCTGGATTTCTGTGCTCAGCCCCGGAAACAGGTTTTCCGCCCGTTCGAATGCGAGCAGGTAGTCGATCATCGGCGCAGACTGGCGGCCGACGCGCTCGCCGGGGATGATCGTGGCGATGCCAGGCGGGTAGACCAGCATCAGCGTCGCCGCGATCCGGCCGCGTATCTCGCTGATCGGCAGGTAGTCGACCTTGTTGCGGGTCAGCAACTGGGATGCCTGCTGCGGCGTCATCACCAGTTGCGGCAGGTGCTCGGCCTGGAATTGCTGACGCTGCATCGTGCTGACGCCGGCTTCGCGGTAGAAGGCGTGCATCTCGGAACAAAGATCCCGCAGGCCGACGCCGTGGTAACGGTCGGGCCGCTTGCGGACGAAGGCGGGGATGACGTCCTGCAGCCGGGCATTCTCGTCATGCAGGCGCTTGAACGTGACCAGCCAGGAGAGCAGCGTGCCCGCCTTGCTGCTCTCCACGCCCGGCGTGAGCAAGAAGAGGATGCTGTGCAGGTCGTTCTTCTCCGGGACGATCCGGTTCTCCCGCAGGTATTCCGCCAGCAGCACTGCCGGCACCCCGTGCGCCTCGTACTCGCCCGTAACCCGGTCGAACCCCGGCATCAGCAGGGTGAGCTTGTTCGGGTCTGTCATCGCGTAACCCGGCGCTACCTGGGTGAAGCCGTGCCAGGTCTCGCCGGGGGACAGGGCCCAGAACGCCGGGCTCGCGGCGAGGTCGTCGGTCGGGACGTCCTCCCAAGGCACCTCGCGCGGCGCCGCGTCCTCCGGGCCGCGCCATTGCACGGTCTGCGGCACGAACGGGTCGGGGAACCAGCGCCGGGCCGGGTCGGTCTCCTTCGCGTCATACTCGCGGCGGATCATGCGCAGCTTCTTCCGCAGCTCGATGCCGAGGCGGATGGTGTCGTCCCACAGCACCATGCCGGAACGGCCCTTCATCATGTGGGCACCGACATCCAGCGACGCGAAGATCGGGTAGAACGGCGAGGTGCTGGCATGCACCAGGAAGCTCTCGTTAAAGCGTCGCGCCTCGACCCGCCGTTCCTGGCCCTTGATATGCCCGTCGCGGATGTGGATTTGCGACGCCTGAGAGAAGCTGGCGAGCTGCTTATGGGTCGATTGGGTCGCGATGATGCCAGGTTGATGACCGTCCAGCCCGTCCAGCCCCATGGCGAACCGCCCGGCGAACAACGGATGGAACTTCATGAAGCCGGCCCAGGCCTCGTCGAACAGTATGTAGTCGCACAGCTTGCCGAGCCGTTGCAGGATCAGGTTGGCATCGTAAATCGTGCCGTCATAGGTGCATTGCTCGATCACGGCAGCCCGGAACGGCCGCTCGCGACACCAAGCCTCCGGATCGTCCACCAGGGGATTGGCGCGGATCGCCTCGCGGATTCGCGTCTCGTCCAGCGCCGCGTAGTCGATCGGGCCGATCATCCCGTAGGCGTTGCGGTCGGTCGGCAGGTAGACGGGCACGCCGCCGCCCAGCATCAGCGCGCCATGATGCGCCGCCTTGTGGTTATTGCGGTCGAACAGCACGAGATCGCCCGGTGCCACCAGCGCCCCGAGCACGATTTTGTTGGATGCGGAGGTGCCGTTCAGCACGAAATACGTCCGCTCGGCGCCGAATATCTTGGCCGCGGCCTTCTCCGCGGCCAGCGCCGGGCCCTCGTGGGTCAGCAGGTCACCGAGTTCGAGTACGGAGTTGTCGAGGTCGTCGCGGAAGATCGACGGGCCAAGATGCTCGACGAAAATCCGGCCGATCGGGCTGCGGCTGTAGAAAATGCCGCCGTTATGGCCCGGACACGTCCAGAGCTGGTTGCCCTGCTCGGCATAATCGACGAGAGCCCCGAAGAACGGCGTCTTTAACGTGGCGGCGTAGTTACGCAACCGGCTGACCAGATTGCGGGCGACGAACTCCGGCGTCTCCTCCGAGAGGAAGATGGTGCCGTCAGTATGGTTCAGTACCTCGACTGGAATGTCCTCCAGCCGCTTGCGCCGCAGCATGATGAGGATCGGCATCTCCAACCCGCGGCGGCGAACGAGGGAGATCAACCCGGCCGGCTTGCTCAGCAGGCCGCGCTTGCCCCAGTCCACCACCATGCAGCCGATCGCCGCGTCGGTATGGATCGCCAACTCGGCGTCCTCGGTGCTGCGCGCGACCAGGACGCTGAAGCCGAGCCGTTCGGTTTCCCGCACGATCTGCTGCAGTCGGACCCAGTCCAGGTCGGCGTCATTGAAGGACGGGGCACAGATCAGGAACTTGAAGCGGCGCTCGTATTCCATTCAGGCCTTCCGTAGCTCGTCGGTGAACGGATTCGCGGCAGCAGGCTAGATACCGCCGGTGGGATCACCGATGGCGTGACGGCTGGTCCGCGCCGGTCAGTAACGTTCGAATACGGCCACGACAATGGTCAGCACGAGTCCGACCACGACGATGATCTAGATGGAACGTGCGACGTCTTTCCCGCTGCAACTAGCTCAGCACATCTGCCGGGCTGAGGGACACGCCCTCCATCTTGACCAACATGGCCTGGGAGGTCGGAAGCTCGATCGGCTGCTCACGGCGAGTGGCAAAGAATTCCGCGAACGCCTCCCTCACCCCGTCGAGGTAGGAGTAATCATGGGTGAGTATCACGCCACCGGGCACCATGCGCGGGTAGAAGAAGGCGAGGCAGGCCAGCGTGCTGGATTTCAGGTCCACGTCGAGGTGAACGAAGGAAAAGCGGCGATCGACGGCAGGACCAGCCGTCTCGGGGAACAAGCCCGGATAGTAGGAGATAGCGGGCTCTGCCGACAGGAAGGCGCGCACCCCCTCGAGTGAGGCGGCGTAGTGTCCGGCGCGCAAGCGGTCACGCTCGTCCGCATCCGGAGCCGGCAGGCCTGCAAAGGTGTCAAACAGATGCAGCGAACGGCCGCCACTTGCCCTGCTGATGATCTTTGCCGAACAGCCCTGATACACCCCCACCTCGGCCATGTCCCCATCGAGGCCACTCTGCGCCCGGGCGAGTGAATACAGGGTGAATGCCTCGTTCCCACTAAGCAGCGACTCGCGGCCAGCACGGGCCGCATGGATCGCAGCGATCACATCGGGTTCCTTGTGGCCCTTCAGCAACATCAGCTCGAGCCGGGCCATGATGCCGATCGAGAGCGAGCGGGCGATCCGGCTGGAGGCGATCAGCAGATGGAGCTTGGCGCTGTTGAACCGCCGGCCAGGTGCCACGACCGGGCGTGGGAGAGGGTCGCGCGCAAGCGGCAGCGTTGAGGTGGAGGAGATGGCGCGATCCTTCGATGAGAGGCGCAGCCCAGGAGATCGGGGCCGCGGAGAGAGATATGGTCACAACGTCGCGGAAAGGCCGAGTGTTTCGTAGGGTGAGCGTGAACCGCACCTTTCACGCAACACCCAGGCGGTTGGCGGCGAACCGTGAGCACGCCATCGACAGGATGCCGCTCGCAACAACATGGGCGGGGTCGTGACCTAGATCCCGCTGTTCGGCAACAAGATGTGCAGCACCAGCAGGATGAGGAACAGCGCCAGCAGGACCCGGAAGAACCCGCCGAAGAACCGGACCACCGCGACGATCAACAGGATCATCACGACCAGGATCACGATCGACTGAATATCGCCGCGTACGCCGATCTGGTCGAGCAACTGATGCAGCGCGGTCTCGATGACGGCGAAGATGTTGACGAAGAAGGCCAGGATCGCCCGTAGCCAGGTCTCCACCGTCGAAAGCGCGCCACTTGTTCGTTCCATCACCGAGACTCCATTCCGGACGCCGTTCTATCCAACCGTCCCGGGTCGTGTCACGCGACAGTGGCTTGACGGATGCGGCGCCACGGCCAAACCCCGTCCCATGATCAAATGGTTCGAGAGTATCCTACGGCCCACCGCGCCGCCGCCGCCGGGCGAGCCGCCGGACAGCCTGGCCGCATTCTATTGGCATTTCGTCCGGCAGTCCCGCGCACTCGTCGTGGGACTGTTCGCCGTCGGGACCTTGACCGCGGTGCTGGACAGCCTGATCCCCGCATTCCTGGGCCGCGTGGTGGCTCTCATCACCCGCTATCCGCCTGCCGGATTGTGGGCGCATGCCGGGTGGCAGCTGGCCGGGATGGCGGCGGTGCTGCTGGTGGTGCGGCCCGCGGGCATGCTGCTGCGCAACCTGGTCACCAACCAGGCGATCGCGCCGGGGCTGACCAACATGGTGCGTTGGCAAGCGCATTGGCACGTGGTGCGGCAGAGCTGGACGTTCTTCCAGAACGACTTCGCCGGGCGCGTCGCCAACCGGGTGACACAGGTCGGCCCGGCCTTGCGCGAGAGCGTGGTCGCGACCACGAACGCGGTCTGGTACATCGTCGTCTATGGCGGCAGCGCAATGCTGTTCATGGGCCATGCGGATGCGCGGCTGGCGATCCCGCTGGCACTCTGGTTCGTGGCGTATGCCGTGCTGCTACGCTGGTTCGTGCCGCGCGCGCGCAACCGCTCCCGCCGCACGTCGGAGGCACGGTCCCTGCTCACGGGCGGCGTGGTGGACAGCTACACCAATATCCTGACCGTCAAGCTGTTCGCCCGCGCGACGGACGAGGACGCGCACGTCTCCTCCCTGGTCGACGACCATACGGTGATCTACAAGGATAGCACGCGGCTGCTGACGGTCTGGGCGTTGATGCTGCAGGTGACCAACGCGTGCATGGTGGTGGGCACCGCCGGCCTGTCCATCTGGCTGTGGCAGCGCAGCGCGGTGGGCGTGGATGTGGTGGCGATGTCGCTGCCGCTGGCCTGGCAGGTGAACAACATCGCCGGCTGGGTGTCCGACAGCGTCACCAGCATCTTCGAGAACGTCGGCATCGTGCAGGATTCGATGCGCTCGATCGCCGTCACCCGGCAGCATCCGGACGCACGCGGCGCGCGGCCGTTGATTGTGCGCGAGGGCGCGATCCGGTTCGAAGACCTTCGTTTCGGCTACGGCACCGAGCGTGGCGTGCTGCACGGCGTGGAGCTGTCCATTCGGCCCGGCGAACGGATCGGCCTGGTCGGCACGTCAGGCGCGGGCAAGTCCACGCTGGTGAACCTGCTGCTCGGCTTCTACGCACCCGAATCGGGGCGGATCATGATCGATGGCCAGGATATCGCCGGCGTCACGCAGGAGAGCTTGCGCGGGCAGATCGGCATGGTGACGCAGGACACCTCGCTGCTGCACCGCTCGATCCGCGACAACATCCGCTACGGCCGGCCCTCCGCACCCGAGGCGGAGGTGGTGGATGCCGCACGGCGCGCCCATGCCGATGGCTTCATCGGTACGCTGGAGGACTGGAACGGCCGGCGTGGCTATGACGCGCATGTCGGCGAACGCGGGGTGAAGCTGTCGGGCGGGCAGCGCCAGCGTGTGGCGATCGCGCGGGTGATCCTGAAAGATGCGCCGATCCTGGTGCTGGACGAGGCGACGAGCGCGCTCGATTCTGAGGTAGAGAACGCGATCCAGGAGCAGCTGGACGGATTGATGGAGGGGCGCACGGTGATCGCGATCGCACACCGCTTGTCGACGCTGGCGCGGATGGACCGGATCGTGGTGCTGGATGCGGGGCGGATCGTGGAGCAGGGCACGCATGCGGCGTTGCTGGCGGAAGGCGGCACGTATGCCGGGCTGTGGCGGCGGCAATCGGGCGGGTTCCGGGAGGATGCGGCCGCGGGGATGAGCGTGGCTTAGCGGCGCGCGGCGATATCGGCTTTTCCAGTCAGTAGAACAATTTGGACAACACCGCGACCGTGAGGGCTACGTTGGCGCCCACCATCCATGCGAGGGTGGGCAGGCGGCTCTTGATACCCGCCAAGCGGCTCTCATAGCTAGCCAACTCCTCTGCTGCCTTGGTGGCCTTCTCGGGGCTGGCTCCGGCTTTCAGAAGCGCATTGCGCAACGCCAAGTTGTAAGCTCATGCGGCCTCCGTAAACGCCACGGAGGCGTCGGACCATCCCCGTTCGGGCAGCAATAGCAATCCATCGAAGTGCGGCAACGATACAACCGATGTGACTGACCGGCAAACCACACCGGAGACGCTCGATGTTGCAACCGATACGTTAGACATCCCTGTCTATTCCTCCCATGTTCTTGACACCCCCCCAACCCCCCGTTAGCAAGCCCACGCCTTCTGACGGCTCGCACCAGCGGGCGCGGGGAGCAGGGATTGAGTGACGATTTCGAGCGCCGGCTAAAGGCAGCACAGAACCGCAGGGTACCGGTAAATTGCACCGTGGCCTCCGGCCCATCGCCTTGGGGCATTGGTGCCAGGGTCGGGGTGGAACTGCTGTCCGCCCTGGTCGTGGGTCTGGGGATCGGCTGGGGGCTTGACCGTTGGCTGCACACGACGCCGCTGTTCCTGGTGGCCGGCGTGCTGCTGGGCGGGGCGGGCGGTATTGCGAATGTGTGGCGCCTTATGGCGCCGAAGAAGGGACGAGACCTTGGCTGAGCAGTCCGCGCCGACGATCGACGCACTCTCGCAGTTCAAGCTGCACCATGGCTGGGGCTTGATCGGCAAGTCGGTCAATTTCACCCAGGCGAACGCCTGGATGGTAGCCGGCGGCGTGATCGTGCTGTTCCTGCTGGTCTACGGCATGCGCGGCCGTTTGGTCGTGCCGAACCGCCTGCAATCGGCCGCCGAGATGAGCTACGGCTTCATCGAGAAAATGTGCCTCGACCAGATCGGGCCCGAGGGCCGTAAGTTCTTTCCGTTCGCGTTCACCTACACCAGCCACATCGCCGTTACCGCGGCACTGGCCATCATGGTGATCGTGTTCGTGACGATCGTGGCGATCCGCGAGAACGGCCACCATTTCTTCACCGAATATTTTTTCCCGCCGGGTGCGCCGAAGCTGCTGGCGCCGCTGATCATCCCCGTGGAGATCATCTCCTATCTTTCGCGGCCGGTGAGCCTCTCCATCCGCCTGTTCGCCAACATGGTCGCCGGGCACGTCATGTTCGAGGTGTTCGCGACCTTCATCCTGATGCTGTCGGCCGCCGGTGTGCTGGGCACGATCGGCGCCATCGGGCCGCTTGCCATCAATGTCATCCTGGTCGGGTTCGAACTGCTGGTCGCATGCCTGCAGGCCTACGTGTTTGCCATCCTGACCTGCATCTATCTGCACGACGCGGTGCACCTGCATTAACCGCGCGTCAGTCCGCCTCACTTCCTCAACACTCAGAAGGACTAGCATCACATGGACGTCGCCGCTGCAAAGGCCCTCGGGGCTGGTATTGCCGTCATCGCGCTCGCGGGCGTGGGGATCGGCATCGGCAACATCTTCTCTGCCCTGGTGACCAGCGTCGCCCGCAATCCGTCCGCCCGTGACCAGGTGTTCGGCCTCGGCATTCTCGGCTTCGCCCTTACGGAAGCGGTGGCGCTGTTCGCCCTGCTCATCTCGTTCCTGATCCTGTTCACCTGATCCGGCTGACCGCGATGCGCCGCCTCTGCGTCAGCCGGCTGGATTTGGCCGGCATTGCCCTCCTGCTCATGGCCGCTGGCCCGGAGAAGGAGGGTATGCCGCAGCTGAACTTCGCCAGCCAGCTCACCACGAGCCAGGTCGTGTGGGGTGCGATCATTTTCGTGCTGCTGTACGTCTTGCTGTCCCGTTGGGCGCTGCCCAAGGTGGGCACGGTGGTGGAGGACCGGCGCAAGCGGATCGAGAGCGACCTGAATACCGCTCGCGCTTCCAAGGCCGAGGCGGATAGGGCGGTGAACGAACTCACCGAGGCGACGCGGCGTGCCCGGTCCGAGGCGCAGGCCTCGGTGGCCGAGGCGACGCAGCGGGCCAAGGCGGAGGCGGCCAGCCAGGCAGTGATTGCCAACGCGCAGCTTGATGCTCAACTTATTGAGGCGGAGGGTCGGATTTCAGCCGCCCGTTCCTCGGCCATGGGAGCAATAAGCGAGGTGGCGGCCGAGGCTGCTAGTACAGTCGTTCTGCGGCTGACCGGGCAGCCCCCAGATGGGGCCGTAATCAACCGGGCTGTGGCAGCCCGGTTGCCTGAAGCAGTAAACGGTTAGGACGGCGCATCGTGCACGGATTCTTCGGCGAGCCCCGCAGTTGGGTCGCGATCGCCTTCGTCATATTCTTCGCGATCTTCGGTTCCAAACTCTGGAAGGTGCTGGCGGCCATGCTGGACGGCCACGCCGCCAGGATACGCGCCGAGTTGGACGAGGCAAGCCGCCTGCGCATTGAGGCAGAAGCCATGCTGAAGGATGCGCAGGCACGGCGAGAAAGCGCGCTGACCGAGGCGCGGGTCATGCTGGAGTCTGCTCATTCTGAAGCGACGCGCGTGGCCGAGCAGGCCCGCGTCGACTCCGAGGCGGCTGGACACCGGCGTGAGCGGATGGCGATGGAGCGGATCGCGGCCGCCGAGAAGGCAGCGGTGACCGACGTGCGGCTCGCCGCCGCCGACATCGCGTCCCGAGCCGCCCAGGATGTGATCGCGGCGACGCTCTCCGCCGAGGGCGACGCGCCTTTGATCGACCGCGCGATCGCTGGCTTGCCCGCGGCATTGGTGAGGCGGGCGGCTTAAGTAAGACCTCGAGGCTCTGCCACGAACCCGCCAAAGGACAGTCGTCCTCTGAACCCTGATGATATCGGTGGTGCGGCGCAGATGCTGGCCGGGCTGCCCGGTTTCCTTGTTACGATCTTGAAGCTCTGCGACGCCACGACGTCGTTGCCGACCAACAGGTCGAAAGCCCACTTACCCGGTTGCGTCTCGTAAGGCTCGCCGAAGGTGAACGCGTCCCCGACGACGCCGCGGTTCACCGGAACCATTAGCGTATCCTCCGACCCGGTCACGCCGTCAGGGCGCGTCAGCGCGAGGTAGTGCAGGCGCAGCAGGCTCGGCTCGGAAGCACTTCGCCTGGCGCCCCCGTCAACCAAGCCCTGAGCCCGAAGCGGCGCTACCGGTAGCGGCCTCGATCTCACCCCATTCAGCGATCACACCCTTCACGTTGGCCCGCGCGCCGCCACGCCAAAGAAACCAGGGCCGAAGCCCCGGCGAGCCCGCGCCGCATCAGGAAACCGAACGGCCGGGGCAAGCCGGCAGAGGGGTGTCCTGTGTGGGCTTAGTCAGCACGAAGGTGTGGGAGGCGATCACGGCGTTGTCCAGCACCAGCTCGAACGTCCAGTCCCCAGGCTGCGCTTCCCAAGGGTCATCCAAGCCGAACGACGTCTCGGTGGCTCCGTTCGACACTGGCAACATCAGCGTGTCTTCCGACCCGGACACGCCGTCGGGTCGGGTCAGCAGCGGATGGTGGACGCGCAGCAGGATCCGGGTGGGCAGCACCTCCCCGGGCGCGCCGGCAAGCCAGGCCAGGAGGCCAAAATTACGGCAGAGCTGGGCAGGGATGTGGTCGTCGTAATTGAGGAAGCGGGTCGAGGTGACCTCATGCCCCTCACCGAGCGAACGCTCCTGGTAATCCGGTCCGAGCGGACCGGCCGAGTCACCCACCTCGACTTCACCCCACCGTACGATCACGCCCTGCACCTTCGCCCAGGCAGCGGCGGGACTAGTTGCGAGCGCCAGAGCCAAGGCCAACCCGGGCCATGACGGACCCGGTGCGGTCATGCCCAAGGGTCACGTGCACGGCGAGGCAGCATCGAAAGCTCCAATCTTCAGAATTTCAGAATAGCTGCATTCCGTCCCGGGCGGAACAATGCGGCCGACGCGGAATGCGCTAATCCAGCAACACGGTGCCATTGTATGCCAAGCCAGGGTCGAACTGGCTGTGCTCCGACATTGTGCCTGGCGCAAATTCCGGTTTAACAGACGGGTAACGCATTTATGATGGAGTTCAAAGCATGGCGTCTCACCGGTTCGCTGCGGCCCTTCTCGCGTCCGCCATCGGCGTATCGACGGTCGGTGCCTCCGCGGCGACCTTCCGCTGGGCCAATGATGGCGATGCGAATTCGATGGATCCCTACACCCGCAGCGAAACCTTCCTGCTGACCTTCACGCAAAGCTTCTACGACCCGCTGGTCCGCCGCGACGCCAAGCTGGCCGTGGAGCCGGCGCTGGCCGAGAGCTGGGAGCAACCGGATGCCACGACCTGGCGGTTCCACCTTCGCCATGGCGTCAAGTTCCACGATGGCACGCCATTCAACGCCGATGACGTGGTGTTCAGCTACAACCGTGTCGTAGCACCCGGCAGCCAGCTGAACGCCTACATGCAGGCCGTGACGAGCGTGAAGAAGATTGACGACTTCACCGTCGATTTCGTCACGCGGGTGCCGGATCCGATCTTCCTCGAGGAGATCACGTCCTGGGTGATCATGTCCAAGGTATGGTGCGAGACGAACCATGCCGAGCAGGCCATGGACCTTACCAAGAAGGACGAGAATTTTGCCACCCGGCACGAGAACGGCACCGGTCCGTTCATCCTGGACGTCCGCGAGCCCGACCGCCGTACCACGCTGCACGCGAACCCGGCCTGGTGGGACAAGATGCCGGGCAACCTCGACCGGGTCGAGTTCGACGTGATCGGCAATGCCGCGACGCGCGTCGCGGCATTGCTCTCGGGCGATATCGACATGATGTACACCGTGCCGCCGCAGGACACCCAGCGCTTGTCATCCAGCGCCGACATCAAGACGATCGAGACGCCGGAGCTACGCTCCGTGTTCCTGGGGTTCGACCAGTCGCGTGACGAGTTGCTGAAATCGGACGTGAAGGGCAGGAACCCGTTCAAGGACCAGCGCGTCCGCCAGGCGTTCAACGAGGCGGTGGACATCAAGGCGATCCAGCGCGTGGTGATGCGCGGCGCATCGCACCCGACCGGGCAGCTGTACGGTCCGGGCGTGAACGGCTATACCGATGCGACCGACATTCGCTGGCCGCTCGACCCGGCAGGTGCGAAGAAGCTGCTGGCCGATGCCGGCTACCCGAACGGCTTCGGCGTGACGCTGGACTGTCCGAACGACCGCTACATCAACGACGAGGCGATCTGCCAGGCGGTGACGGCGATGCTGGCGAGGATCGGCGTCCGGGTGACGCTGAACGCGCAGACCCGACTGCGCTATTTCGCCGAGATCAGCAATCCCAATTACCACACCAGCTTCTATATGCTCGGCTGGACGCCGAACACGTACGACGCACTGAACACGTTGTATAACCAGGCTGGCACGCGCAGCGGCACGCGCGGCATCTTCAACGACGGCGGGTACTCGAACCCCAAGTTCGACACGCTGCTGGACCAGATCGCCGTGGAGACCGACCATGACAAGCGCGGCGCCGAGATCGTATCGGCGTCGAAGATGCTGCACGACGATGCGGCCTTCCTGCCGCTGCACCAGCAGGTGGTGGTGTGGGCGACCCGGAAGAACGTCGACCTGGTGCAGTTGGCTGACGACTCCTTCCCGCTGCGCTTGGTGACGGTGAGGTAGGCCGTTTTACCTCTCCCTTTTCCGTGCCTTCACGGGAAAGCGCGGGGTGAAGGTCAGCAACGTACGTATTCTTAAGCAGTTACAGGGATCCCGGCACCCTGACCCCGACCCTCTCCCGTGAAGGACGGGAGAGGGAGAAGTCGAAGCAACGGAACCGGCCTACTCGGCAGCGATCGCGTAGGCCTCGAGCGGCGCGCAGGTGCAGACCAGGTTGCGGTCGCCGTACACGTTGTCCACGCGCTTGACCGGCGGCCAGTATTTGTTTGCCTGTACCCAGGGCAGCGGGAAGGCCGCCGTGGTGCGGGTGTAGGCGTGCTGCCAGGTCTCGGTCATTACCTCGGCCGCGGTGTGCGGCGCGTTTTTTAGGGGGTTGTCGGCGCGATCGCCCCTACCCTCGCCAATGGCGGCGATTTCGGCGCGGATCGCGAGCATGGCGTCACAGAAGCGGTCCAGCTCGGCTTTCGGCTCGCTCTCGGTCGGCTCGATCATCAGCGTGCCCGCCACCGGCCAGCTCATGGTCGGCGCGTGGAAGCCGTAATCCTGCAGGCGCTTGGCGATGTCCTCCACCATCACGCCCGCCTCCGCCTGGAAGCCGCGGCAATCGATGATGCACTCATGCGCAACACGCCCGCCCTGCCCGGCATACAGCACCGGGTACGCGCCGCGCAGTCGAGCCGCCATGTAGTTGGCGTTCAGGATGGCGACCTCGGACGCGCGGGTGAGGCCGGCGGCGCCCATCAGCCGGATGTAGGCGTAGGAGATCGGCAGGATGAGCGCCGAGCCGAACGGCGCGGCACTGACCGGGCCGTAGCCGGTCGCCGGCCCGGCATCAGGCCGCGCCGGATGGTTGGGCAGATGCGGAACCAGGTGCGCGGCGACGCCGATCGGGCCCACGCCCGGACCGCCGCCGCCATGCGGGATGCAGAACGTCTTGTGCAGGTTCAGGTGGCAGACGTCCGCGCCGATCGCGGCCGGACTGGTGAGGCCGAGCTGCGCGTTCATGTTGGCGCCGTCCATATACACCTGGCCGCCATGCTGGTGGATCGTGGCGCAGATGGCGCGGATCTCCCCCTCGAACACGCCGTGGGTGGAGGGGTAGGTCACCATCAGCGCCGCCAGCCGCTCTGCGTGCTGCTCGGCTTTCGCGCGCAGGTCCGCCACATCCACGTTGCCGTCCCGGTCGCAGCCGACCACCACCACGCGCAGCCCGGCCATCACCGCGCTCGCCGGGTTGGTGCCGTGGGCGGAGGACGGGATGAGGCAGATGTCCCTCGCCCCCTGCCCGCGCGCGTCGTGATAGGCGCGGATCGCCAGCAGCCCGGCATACTCGCCCTGGGACCCGGCGTTCGGCTGCAGCGACACCGCCGCGAACCCGGTGGCCGCAGCCAGCCAACCGGCCAGCCGCTCGATCATGGTGGCGTATCCAGCCGTCTGCGCAGCCGGCGCGAACGGGTGGATGTCCGCGAAATCCGGTAGCGTGATCGGAACCATCTCCGCCGTCGCATTCAGCTTCATCGTGCAGGAGCCGAGCGGGATCATGGAGCGGTTCAGCGCCACGTCCCGGTCCTCCAGCCGCTTGAGGTAGCGCAGCATCTCGTGCTCGGAGCGGTGCGCGCCGAACACGGCCTGAGGCAGCACCGGCGCGGTACGGAGCAGGGCGGCCGGAATCGACGCGGGGGCGCCGCCCAGCTTGGCCCCGAGCAGCCCGGCGAGGGTGGCCAGTTCCTCCGCCGTCACCGTCTCGTCCAGCGCGACCGCCACGCCGGTCGCGTCCAGCCGGCGCAGGTTGAACCCGGCGGTCACGGCGCGTGCCATCAGCGCGTCCGCGTCCGCCACGTCTAGCGAGATCGTGTCGAAGAAATCCTCATGGCGGAGCGTGAGCCCGGCCCGGAGCGCGGCATCGGCCAGGGCGCGGGCCTGCAGGTTGACGCGGCGGGCGATGCGGGTCAGCCCATCGGGGCCGTGCCATACGGCGTACATCCCCGCCATCACCGCCAGCAGCACCTGCGCGGTGCAGATGTTGCTGGTCGCCTTCTCGCGACGGATATGCTGCTCGCGGGTCTGCAGCGCGAGCCGCATCGCCGGGTGGCCCGCCGCGTCCTGCGACATGCCGACCAGGCGGCCCGGCATCACACGCTTGAACTTGTCTTGCGTTGCAAAGAAGGCGGCGTGCGGCCCGCCGAAGCCCATGGGCACGCCGAAGCGCTGCGAGGAACCAACCACCACGTCCGCGCCCATGGCACCGGGCGGTGCCAGCAGCACCAGGCTCAGCAGGTCGGCGCAGACGATCGCCAGCGCGCCCGCCTCGTGCGCCGCCGCGATCTCGGCATGCAGGTCCCGCACGGCGCCGGAGGTGCCGGGATATTGCAGCACCACGGCGAAGGGCTGCGCCGCCCCGATCGCCGCCGTGTCGCCGGGCTGGAACTCGTGCATCGTCCAGCCAAGCGGATGGGCGCGGGTCTGCAGCACCGCCGCCGTCTGCGGATGCAAGTCGGCGCAGACGGCGACCGTGTCCGTCTTGGTGCGGGAGGAGGCGTGGGCCATGGCCACGGCCTCGGCCGCCGCGGTCGCCTCGTCCAGCAGGGAGGCGTTGGCGATGGGCATGCCGGTCAGGTCGCAGATCATGGTCTGGAAGTTGAGCAGCGCCTCCAGCCGGCCCTGCGCGAGCTCGGCCTGGTAGGGCGTGTAGGCCGTGTACCAGCCGGGGTTCTCCAGCACGTTGCGCTGGATCACCGGGGGGGTGAGCGTGCCGTGGTAGCCCTGCCCGATCAGCGACCGGAGCCGCTGGTTTTGCGCGGCGAGCTGGCGCAATTCCTCAATCACGGCGATCTCGCCGACCGCGTCCGGCAAGCCCGTCATTGGGGCGATGCGGATGTCGCCGGGCACGGTCTGGGCGGCGAGCGCCTCCAGGCTCTCGGCGCCGACCACGTGCAGCATGGTGGCGATGTCGGCCTCGGCGGGGGCGATATGGCGCGCGACGAAGCTGTCCTCGAGCGCGGCGAGTTCGATCACGGCGTCCATCAGGCGGCCTCCGCCACGAGCGCGTCATAGGCGGCCTGGTCCATCAGGTGATCGAACGCGCCGGCATCGGCCAGTTCGAGCTTGAAGAACCAGCCCTCGCCCGCCGGGTCCCGGTTCACCAGCGCCGGGTCCTCGGCGAGGGCGCCGTTCACCTCCGTCACGCGCCCGGCGAGCGGGGCATAGACGTCGCTCGCGGCCTTCACCGACTCGACGACCGCGACGGCTTCGGCCTGCGTCACCTCCCGCCCGGGTTCGGGCAGCTCGACGAACACGAGGTCCCCCAAAGCGTCCTGTGCGTGGGTGGTGATGCCGACCGTGGCGGTGGTGCCGTCCAGGCGAACCCACTCGTGGTCCTTGGTGTAGCGGATCATGGTTGCGGGTTCCTTAACGGACGTAGCGGTGGGGGACGAAGGGGAGTGCGGCGACCCGGGCCGGCAACTGCTTGCCGCGGATCAGCAAGTTGAGCGGGGTGCCCTCGGCGGCGAGGTCCCGGCGGACATAGCCCATCGCAACCGGGCCGCCCGCCGTCGGGCCGAAACCACCGGAGGTGATGGTGCCGGCGCCGGTGCCGTCCTCCGCCGCGATGGCGGTGTCGGTGCGGGCGGGGGCGCGGCCCTCGGGGCGGATGCCGACGCGCAGCCGGGTCGGGCCATGGGCGAGCTGGTCGCAGATGGCGACGGCGCCGGGGAAGTCCTGCGCCTCGCGCCGGCGCTTGGCGATGGTCCAGGCGAGATTGGCCTCGACGGGAGTGGTGAGCTCGTCGATATCGTTGCCGTATAGGCACAAACCGGCCTCCAGGCGCAGGCTGTCCCGCGCGCCCAGGCCGGCGGGGGCGACGCCGGGCTCGGCCAGCAGCGTCTCGGCGAACGCCTCGGCGTCTCCGGCAGGGACGCTGATCTCGTAGCCGTCCTCCCCCGTGTAGCCGGAGCGGCTGATCCAGACGGGGATGCCGGCGATGGTGAGCCGCGCCACGCCCATGAACGGCAGTGCCGCCGCCTCGGGCGAGAGCCGGGCCATCACGGCGGCGGCCGCCGGGCCTTGCAGGGCCAGCAGCGCGCGGTCGTGCCGCTCGGCGGTGATCCGCGGGATGCGGGTGGCGAGGTGCTGCGCGTCCGCCTGCTTGCGGCTGGCGTTGACGATCAGCAGCAGGCTGTCGCCATGGTTGGCCACCATCAGGTCGTCCAGCACGCCCCCGGCCTCGTCCAGGAACAGGGTGTAGCGCTGGCGGCCCGGCTTGATGCCGGTTATGTCGCCGGGCACCAGGATCTCCAGCGCCGCGGCGGCCTCGGGGCCATGCAGGCTGATCTGGCCCATGTGCGAGACGTCGAACAGCGCGGCGCGCTCGCGGCACTGGATGTGCTCGGCCATCACCCCGGCGGGGTATTGCACCGGCAGCTCATACCCGGCGAACGGCACCATTCGGGCGCCGAGGCGGCGGTGCAGCGCGTCGAGCGGGGTGGTGCGGAGCGTGTCCGCATCGGGGTCGACGAAATCTTCGGGCATGAATTCGGACACGGGTCACCGCCAGGCAAAGGCCGCCCGCCAGCAGGTTTGCCGGCAGGAACGACCCCCCTCTGTCGCGGTACCTGAGAGATTCGGGCGCGGCGTGCACGACCCTTACTCCGTCGGTGCGCCCCCATCATGGACCGGGGCGGCTTTCCAGAGACCCTGTGCTCCGTGCGGTCCTTTGTGCCTGAGCGTTTCCGGGGGCCGGTTGCGCCTTCGGCGGCAGCTTGGCTGCGCTCTCCCGCACGGGTGGTTCGGGCCTGGGTGTTGTGCCGGAACGGTGGATGGCCGGCAAGGACAATCCGAATAGAAGCGACGCCACTGCTCATCCTCCCGCGTTCTTCACGGGGAGAAGGCCGGGGCAGGACGCGCGCTATGAGGATACCTGCGCACCGATCCCCACGAGTCCTGACCGATCGGGTGGGATGCACTTCGGCATCCCACCAACACGCGCACGAAGGGGGCGGCGCTACACGCCCTGTTCGGGGAGCATGCGCTCCAGAACACCATCGCGGCGTACGGCCACGTGCCAGGCCGTGGCGGCGAGGTGGAGGACGATCAAGGCGTAGACCAGCCATTGCCCGACGGCGGCGTGCACCCAGCGTGCCGCATCGTTCACGGCCTGGTCCTTCGGAAAGCTGGGCAGCATGAAGAGGTCAAAATACGGCACGGTCTTCCCGGCCGCCGTGGCCGACAGCACGTAGCCGCTAACTGGCATGCCGACTAGGATGATGTAGAGCATCCAGTGCGACACGAACGCCAGGCCCCGCTCCCACTTCGCCATCCTGCCCGGCAAGGGCGGTGCCGGATGGGCGGCGCGCCACGCGAGCCTGATCGCGACGATGGCGAAGATCGTGATCCCGACGGATTTATGCAGCGTGTAGATCCACTCCCGCGACGGTGCGTCGTGGGGCATGTTGACCATGACCCAAGCCAGCGGAATCACGGCGAACATCAACGCCGCCACGATCCAGTGGAACGCCTGGGCGGTCAGCGTGTAGCGGCGGATGCTGACCGAGAGCTGCACGGGGACGGACGTATCAGGCATCGGCGCTTGCTCCAGGATGCGGGCGAACGGTGATGACGGGCACCGCGCTCGGGCTTAGCATGGCGCATTGCCGTCCGCCTATGCAGAGCAATTAGTATTGTTCTGCGAGGCTGCCCGGAACAGGAAGGCAGCGCCATGCCAGGGCGGAGCAGCCCAAGGTTCCGCTTGCGGAAGCAAGTGGAATGGCTGCGGTGCGTTGACCCTGGTATCCACAGGATTGGCCTAGGCACGTCGAGCGTGCTGGCACGCCGGACAGTGCGACGTTGCTTCAGGCCTGCGGCAAGCCGACGCCGTGGATGCCAGGCTCAAGGCGCGGCTCGCAGATCGTCGCGTGAGCGGCCACAGCCTGGCGCTTCCGGTCAAGCCAGGGCGTCGCGACGGCGTGACCCTGCAGGTGGACTTGCCCCCGTCATCCACGCCGAGATCTGGCGGGTGCTGGCCGCGCTGAAGGCGGAGGGCCAGTCCATCCTGCTGATCGACAAGAACCTGGCCGCCATCCTGCGCCTGGCTGACACGGCAGTAGTGCTGGAGAAACGCCGCTCCGTCTGATCCGGCACCGCCGCCGGCCTGGCCGCCGACAAGGCGATCCAGCAGAGTTACCTCCACCTCTGAGGAGACGAGACCATGGCGGCCGAGCAAGGTGTCACCCGCGGCGGCGAGAGCCTGGACGGGGTCGTGTGGGACGTGATGGGGCAGACCTACAAGCCGGTGCAGCATTCCGGAGCGTCCTTCGCGTTCGACACGCTGTTCCCGCCGGGCACGTTCGTGCCGCCGCACATGCACCCTGACCAAGACGAGTTCATCCGCGTGCTGGACGGGGAGTTCGCGCTGTGGCTCGACGGCGAGGAGCTGGCGGCATCGGCGGGGGATCTGGTGCGCCTGCCGACGGGGTCCAGGCACGGCATTTTCCAGCGCGGCGCCGCGCCCACCCGCGCGCTGTTCTGGGTGGCACCGTCCCGGCGCCTGTATGATCTGTTCGTGCAGCTGGACGGGTTGCGCGACCCGGCGGCGGTGGTCAGCCGCTCCGCAGCCTGCAACGTCCATTTCCTGCCGCCGGACCAGTGGCCGTCCGCCCGCTATCTGCCCCCGGCATGAGCGCGCCGATCCTGATCGCCGGCGGCGGGGTCGGCGGGCTGACGCTGGCGCTGATGCTGCACGAGCGTGGCATCCCGTGCCGGGTGTTCGAGGCGGTTCGCAGCGTGCTGCCGCTCGGCGTCGGCATCAACGCACTGCCGCACTCCATGCGGGAGCTGGTGGCGCTCGGGCTGCTGCCCCGGTTGGACGCGATCGGCATCCGGACCCGCACGCTGACCTACGCGAACCATCGGGGGCAACCGATCTGGTCCGAGCCGCGCGGGCTGCACGCCGGGTACGCGGCGCCGCAATTCTCGCTGCATCGCGGGCGGTTGCAGACCATGCTGTGGAATGCGGCGACGGAGCGCCTAGGCCCAGACGCGCCCGAAGCAGGCCACCGCCTGCTCGACGCGGCACAGGACGGGGATGGCGTGTCCGCGCGGGTCCAGCGCCCGGACGGCACGGTGGTGACGGCCCATGGAGCGGCGCTGGTCGGGGCCGATGGCATCCACTCCACGTTGCGGGCGGTGCTGCATCCGCGGGATGGCGGTATACGCTGGAACGGCATCACCATGTGGCGCGGTGCGGTGGACTGGCCCGCGTTCGACGGCGGCGACACCATGGTGATCGCGGGCGATGCAGTGGCCAAGCTGGTGCTGTATCCGATCGGGCCGGGCGAGACGCCGGGCACGCGCCTGACCAACTGGGTGATCTACGCCCGGGTGGCGGACCCGGCCACCACGCCGCCGCTGCGGGAGAGCTGGTCCCGCCCCGGCCGTTACGAGGATTTCCAACACTTGGCCGAGCGCATCCAGCTGCCGTTCATCGACATCACGGCCATGATCCGCGCGACGGGCGAGATCTTCGAATACCCGATGTGCGACCGTGACCCCCTGCCCTGGTGGACGCAGCGCCGGGTGACCCTGCTCGGGGATGCCGCGCACCCGATGTATCCGGTGGGGTCAAACGGCGCGTCACAGGCGATCCTGGACGCACGCTGCCTGGCGAACCTGCTCGGGCAAATGCCGCCGGGCCCAGCGCTGGCGGCGTATGACGCGGCCCGGCGCCCGGCGACGGCGGAGCTGGTGCGGTCCAACCGCATCGGCGGGCCGGAGCGGGTGATCGACCTGATTGCCGCGCGCGCACCGGACGGGTTCGAGCGGGTGCACGACGTGGCGACGGAGGCGGAGCTGATGGGGATCGTCCGGGGCTACGCGCAACTGGCTGGGTTCGGTTTGGCCCAACCTTCTCCCTCTTCCATCCTTCACGGGAGAGACCCCTCCGCATCGCAGCCGATCCGCCACCCTTGATGAATTGCCCCGAAGAGCTCCCCTCCCCTTGGGGGAGGGGCGGGGGGAGGGGTAGCCACGCGCGAGATCAGTGTCGTCTGCTAAGCTCACACTGGAAGCTGAGTGCCGCTTGCACCCCTCCCCTAGCCCCTCCCACAAGGGGAGGGGACGTCCTTGCCTCGTTCCAGCCGGCTGCCAAGACCATTTTCATAGCAGGGCCGGGGTGACGGGCGTCCGCGCAGGCCGTC
>CAXSEG010000022.1:603-24255 GCA_964235545.1 uncultured Acetobacteraceae bacterium | reverse complement strand
ATCCTAGCCTGTCAGGCCAGCCACAGCTGTTCGCTCCGGAAGTTGAATCCGCCAACCCTAATGGCACGAAGAAAATGTCCCATGCCAACGTGCCGCCGGGGTCTACCCAAGCGAGACGACAAAGGGGGAGTCGTAAGGCGGTCTGCAGTACAGGTCGCTGATCTTAGCGTTCGTACGAAGATCTTTCTCGAACCAAGGCCAGCACAGTGTCGAGCATGGGTGTCGGCACGCCTGTCATGCGGCCTGCTTCCTGCACGGCCTCGACGAGCGCTCCGACCTCCAGGGTTCGGCCTCTCTCCAGGTCCTGCAGCATCGACATCTTGTGCCCGACCATCGCAGCCGCCGCATCCAGCCGCCGGTCGATCATCGGAGCTGGGATATCGACCCCAAGCGCTCGGGCAACCTCGCGAGCTTCCACCATGATGGACCGGCACAAGGCTCGCAGGGTCGGCTCCGTGGTCACGCGGTCGATCGTCGCCAGCGTCAGCACGCTGATCGGGTTGAACGAGGCGTTGCCCCAAAGCTTGAGCCAGACATGGTCGCGAATGTTGGTGCGCACCGGCGCGTCGAAGCCGGCACCGGCCAGCGCCTCCGAGGCGGCGACGATGCGGGACGAGCGGCTGCCATCAGGCTCGCCGAGGGTGAAGCGGTTGTACTTGCGATGCAGGATCACGCCGGGTGAGACGACCTCGCAGGCCGGCTCGACGATGCACCCAACGGCGCGCTCGGGCCCGATCGCCCGCCATTGCCGGGCATCAGGGTCCACCGAGGCCAGCGAACGCCCCTCAAGCCCTTCGCCGACGCCATGGAAGCACCACTACGGGAAGCCGTTCATGGCGGTGATCACCGCGGTATCAGCGCCGAGCAGAGGGGCAAAGCGCTCGGCGTTCTCCCAGGACTGATGGGCCTTCAGCGCGCAGATGACGAGATCCTGCGGCCCGAGAACGCCGGGGTCATCAGTCGCCCGGACCTGGACGCGCCGCTCTCTCCCATCCTCGGTCTTCAGCCGGAGGCCATTCTCCTGGACGGCCTCAAGGTGGGCACCTCGTGCGATGATGGAGATGTCGTGCCCGGCTTGTGCCAGGCCAACAGCAAGGTAGCCACCGATGGCTCCGGCCCCAAAGATGCAAATGCGCATTCATCCCCCTGCCGTAGCAGTCCAAAAGCTGTCATCAGTCAGGCGGCGACGAGCGCACTTTCCAGGACAATGCCTGTCACGTCTCCCGTCTTCTCATCCTGGCCGCGTTCCGTCGGCTTCCAGCCCCACCTGATGGCCGGCAACACGGCACGAGACGCCAGCCAGTCCAGGGCTTCCCTCGCCTGAAACATCTCGCGCTGCAGCCGGATCAGTGGCTTTCTGCCGGCGTCACGCTCGGCTGCACCAGGGCGAAGTGCCATCCAGTCGCATCATGCGCGTAGACGGCGGCGATGTGCCCCCGCTCGGTGTGGCGCTTGGATGGATCTCCCGAGTTCGGAACCGAGACCGAGAAGGTCGAGACACTGTATCCCGTGTCCCCGACAGGATGTGTCTCGTCGACGGTGATCCTGTGGTCCGTGGCGCCGGACGCGAACCTCTGGCGGTAGTAGGCCTCCAGGGCGTCCCTGCCGATGATCACCTTCCCGCCCGGGGAGACCAGCTCGCCATCAGGCGCGTATAGGCCTGCCATGCCCGCCACGTCCTTTTGCCGGTAGTCGCTGTCGTAGCGACGCCCGAGTTCGACGGCCGCCTCCTGGAGCGACAATTGGGGAGAGATCGATTGCGCCGTCTGTGCCGACGCCATGCCGGGCAGGAAGCACACGGCAGCGCGAATGATGGTCGACACCGCAGGGCGCATCATGGTCTCCTGTACGCTGCAAGAGGGCGATATGCCTCTACGATCGCGTGTTAGCACTGGAGTGGGACCATCCCCTACCCGTGATCCAGATCTACGATGCCGCAGCTATAATTCGGTCATCGTCGGCATCTGGTGAGCGGCTGCACAGCAGCGTTGTCCGCCGGAGACAAGCGTGCGCGGGCAAACGGCAGCTGCGGCCATGTGGCAAACGAAGCATCTGCGGTGTTCAAAATATTAAGACACGATAACATCATTCATCAGGCTGGCAGCTACCTAGAATAGCTGGCAACACATTGTCTTTGCACGGTTTCTCGGCGGTCTATGCCTCCCCTGCCCTGCCTCTGGTCTTCTTTGGATTATTCTGTCCGTTAAAACACGTTATCGGACAAAGACACCGCTTAAGGCCGCACCAAAATCAGCCTTGAGCGAAAACGCTCTGCAGTGTTATGTTTCGCTCATGCATGTCACTCCGGACCAGATCCGCGCCGCCCGCGCCCTGCTGCACCTCGAGCAGATCGAGGTGGCTCGCCGTGCCCACGTTTCCGTCGTGACCATCCGCCGTCTCGAGGCAACGCAAAGCGGCGTGCGCGTGGCTGACAGCACCTTTGATGGAGTGCGCCAAGTGCTGGAGCACGCCGGAGCGGAGTTCATCCCGGACGGCGTACGCCGGCGACCTTCCGCTCGACCTGACGCAGCTGCGCTGTTCGAAGAGCTCCATGCCATCAGCTTGCGCGGTGCCAAGCGCCTGCAAGGCCGCGAGGTTCTGACAGAAGCCGACCTCTACGACGAGGATGGCCTGCCGGCGTGATCGTGGTCGACAGCTCTGCGCTGGTCGCCGTCCTACGGCGTGAGCCGGAAGCAGACAGCTTTCTGCAGGCCATTGTCGCCGCCGACCAGTGCCTGCTCTCATCAGTCAGCCTGCTCGAGAGCAGCATGGTGCTGGCAGGACGTCGCGGAGACGCGACTTCGTGGAGGGAGCTCGATGCGCTGATCATGCGTGCCGGCATGCAAGTCGTGGCGCAGGATGCGGGGTTGGCCGAGGCAGCGAGGGAGGCCTTCCTGCGCTACGGCAAGGGACGACACCCTGCCGGGCTTAATTTTGGTGACTGCGCTTCCTACGCTCTCGCGAAAAACCGCGACCTAGCACTGTTGTTCAAGGGCGAGGACTTCTCAAAAACCGATCTCACCGCGGCGACCTGATACATCATCAGCCCTGTCGTGTTAAACAGGTATCGGCGTGACCGCTTTACGCTCCATCCGGTCATTGGATGCCGATTTTGCTACTCTCGAAAGCGGACATCTGATCTCCCAAAATCAGTGGTAAATCCTATCATGGTGACAAAACTCGTCGATGCTTTAAGCGTAGTTCTACTGAGGGCCAAACAAATTCGTTACACTGATTGTACTTGAGGACACACCCGCTTTCACGTGAATAAACGTTTCGGAGAAGCGGGCGGCTGCTAGCGTTGCTGCTGCGCGGCCTGCGGCTGGAACGCGGGATCGCCCGTCTGCTGCAAGACAAACGCCAGCATGTCCGCGATCTGGGAATCTATGTCCGCCCTCGACGCGCCCATGACATGGTGTCCGCCCTGATCATCTACCCTCAGGAGGACCGGCTTGCCGCTCCGGCTCGCAGCCTGCAGCCGCGCCGCCATCTCGGCACCCATCCAGGACGGCACGCGGTGGTCGTTCAGCCCGATGCTGATCAGGACGGCCGGGTAGTTCGTGCCGTCCACGACATGCGAATACGCATCCATGGCACGAAGGCTGTCATACCCCTCGTGCGTCCTGACGGAACCGAACTCCGCCTCGTTCGCCGGGCCGCCCTCCGTCGTCCCGAAGCGGAGCATGTTCGCCATGGGTGCCCACATGACGGCGCCGGCCAGGAGGTCCGGCCGCTCGGTGAGCGTACGGCCGATCATGATCCCGCCAGCGCTGGCGCCGAAGCCCACGACTTTTCCGGGCGACGTGAAGCCGTCCTTCTCCAACGCCTCGACGGCGGCAATGAAGTCGCGCCATGTGTTCGGCTTGCTCGCGCCCATGCCAGCCAAGTGCCAGCCTTCGCCGAACTCGCCGCCCCCACGGACATGCGCCACGGCCCACACCCCGCCGGCCCGCAGGAACGGCATCACTTCGGGGTGGAAGACCGGGTCGTAGGAGAAGCCATACGCGCCGTAAGCCTCGGCCAGCGTTGGCGCGGAGCCGTCATGCCTGAGGTCGCGGCGATGGCTCACCGAGACCGGGATCCTGATGCCGTCCTGTGCCGTGGCGAAGACGGTCTCCGTCACGATGTCCGAAAGATCGAGCGCGAACGGCGGCGCCAGGTTGAGATCGCGAACCTCGGCCACCCCCGCAATGAAGTAGGTAGCGGGCCGGGCCCAGGACTCCAGCCCGACAATCGCCGTCGGTTGCCGCGGATCGGCGCTCAGACCCTTGATCGTGGCCTCGTAAGGCACTGCGATGTCGATCGGCGTGCCGCCCTCGTAGCCGGTGCGCGCCAGCGTGTGGCTGCTGCCCGCGGCATACGCGAGATACAGCCCGTCCTTGGTGCCGGCGACACCGGCGAGCCGTGCAGCCTGCTGCGCGACGACCACCGTGTCGTGGTCCACGCCGGGACGATCGAGGTTGACGCGCACCACGGCGCCGCGGGGCGCGTCCTTGAGGCTCGGGAACCACGCCTGGGCGCCACGGATCACCGGCTGGACGGAGGTGTCGCCGTCAAGCGTCAGCACGATCCCGTCTGACAGCGCGGCCACCTTCCGCCAGTGCGGGCTGTCCAGGAACAGCTCTGCCGTGGGCGCCACGAACCACTCGGCTTCCTTGGACACGCCGCTGTTCGCGAAGGCGAGCGCATAAGCCGAGCCTGGGGGAAGCACGATGCCAATGAAGGCCGCGCGGCCGAGCGCGCTTCCAGCTCCAGCCGCCGTGAACAGCGGGATGTCGCGGGCTGGGTCGTCGCCGGGCCGGTGGTGGAAGATAGTCTCGTCCGAAAATCGATCGCTCGGGTCGGAGTACACGGCCTTCAGCCGGTTGTAGAACAGGGCGGATCCGTCCTCCGACCAGACCGGGCCAGCCGCACGCGCGCGGTCGATGCGCTCGGGCAGCATCTCGCCGGACGCGATTTCCATGACCTGCAGGACCGCTTCCTCCGAGCCGCCGCTGGCGAGGCAGATCGCCAGCCGCCGATTGTCGGGCGAGACCGCGTATTCGTGGATGGACGTGGTCGTGTCACCGATCGCGGCGGGATCCACGAGACGCCGCTCCGGGCCGCCTGCAAGAGCACGGACATAGAGGCTCGCCTGCGCGTCGCCATGGTCTTCCCGTTCATAGTAGACCTGATCGCCGACAGTCTGGACGTTGCTGATGTGCGTGTCGGCGTCGCTCAGGGCAGTCACCTGCGCGGCAAGGGCGGCATAGCCGGGTGCCGCGTCCAGCGTCTTGCGGGTCAGCGCATTTTGGGCGTGGACCCACTCCAGGTAGTCCGGGCCCTGGGCCTCCATCCAGCCGTACGGATCGACGAACGTGTCGCCGCCGACTGTCACGCCGGCCGATTGCTGGGAGTCCGCCGCCGCCGCCCGGGCCGCACAGAGCAGGATGATGACGACGACCAAGCATCGGGCCGGCTTGCGCATGATCGAGTTCCAGGTTGTCCTCGTTCTAAGTAGCGTTATACGCCCGAACGAGCCAACACCGTAACGAGCGTCCGGTCGATCGCCCAGCGTGGGCGTTCCGCTTCTGGTGTCGCAGCACCCGAAAGCGGAATTTCTGCTCCCGGCCAAATTCGTGCATGCGAACGCGTGCTGGTGGCGCGGGCCTAGAACCAGCCCAAAATCGTGGGGAGAAGCTGCTCCAGGTCCCAGGCAGAAGGGTCGCTGACGGCGATGAAGGCCATGTGCAACGCGAGCAGCGTGGCGTTGCCTAACAGGAAAGCGGCGGCGCCGGCGATCGTCGTCACCAGCGCGATCTCCACCATGTGGCCGCGGCGGTGGCCGCGTCGCCAGCGATGGAGCAGGGCGGCCAGGACGACAAGGAACAAGACCGCGTTCGCAATCCCGACGACGGCCATCACGTGGGTCCAGCCGAGCAGTGAAAGATAGCCGAGCGTCTGACCGATGATCAGGAAACCGAGGACGCTGAGACAGGCAACGTCGAAGGCGACGAGCAGTGCGGCAAGCATCGCGAGCAGCGCACGCGCTGTTCGGCCGCGCCCTGGTGCGAGATTTTCATCCTGGGTATGCCGTGCGGACATCGTGTGCTCCCCTGAGCGCGGAGGGGGGACTTGTACCCTACCGAGAGTCGGCGAGCAGCTAATCCGTCGCGATTTGAACCGTTTTCCGACGTCTCCTGGCACGCCGCTATCCGGCAATGATCCGGCCTGCAAAGCCGACTGGAAACTACGTCGGAAACTCATCCCTCGGAAGTGCTAGAGTATGGATGAGTTTCCATGGGCCCTGACGCACGAGCTTCTATCGTCGGCGCGC
Source organism: uncultured Acetobacteraceae bacterium (assembly GCA_964235545.1). Lineage (GTDB taxonomy): Bacteria > Pseudomonadota > Alphaproteobacteria > Acetobacterales > Acetobacteraceae > LMUY01. The sequence continues at coordinate 17,939 of CAXSEG010000022.1, read as the reverse complement.
TTTCGCACTGAGACCGCGCTGCTCAGCGTCAAAGCTGACCGGCCATTCCATGCGGCCGCAGTGGCGCCGGGAACTGCATAGCCCGCCCATCTCAAGCTGTGACGTTACCCACCTGCCACTTGGCTTGCTGACGTGCCTGGCCAGGGTGATAGGCTCATCCATGAGCAAATCCGACAATACAGCCACGAGTCTCCCCTACGCCAGGAGGGGCATCAGGACAGGGATGGTCAGGGCGGTAACGTTTCTGCTGTGTGCGGGTCTGCTGGTATCATCAAAGCAGGCGCTGGGCGAAGCTGGACTGACTGGTGAGTGGAGCGGCAGTTACACCTGCATACAGGGGCTGACATCGCTTGACCTGAGTGTGGAGGAGACCGGCGCGGGGCGGGTAGAGGCTTTGTTCCACTTTTCAGCCGACCCGGCCAACCCGCGGGTGCCAGAGGGGTGCTTTGCCATGTCGGGGAATTTTGATGCGCACGCCGGACGGCTGGTCTTGTTGCCGGGGGAGTGGCTGATGCAGCCATTTGGGTTCATCACCGTCGGTCTGGACGGCCATCTCGACGCAAAATCTGACGTAATTGCAGGGCGCGTCACAAAAATGGCGGGGTGCAAGAATTTCATGCTGCACCGGCTCAATGACGTGCCGGTCCGCGCGGCGCATTGCCACCTGGAGAAGCGCGGACTCAGCGTTTAAGCTCCAGCTAGGCTTACCTACACCGGCCAATCTTGGCCATCTGTGGTACCTTGAACCCTGTCCAAATGACGCCGGATCCTGGGTGGAAGGTGAGCGCCACGTTACCAGCCGCGCCGATTGCGGCTGCCGGCCCACAGGAACGCCACGCCGAGCACCACGGCCTCCAGCACCGCGTCCTGCGGCAGCGTGAGATGGCCCATAGGCCGAAACACGAAGCCGTAGATCACCGCGTGGATCAGGGACGGGATGGCCATGTGGGCAACCCAGTCTGTCATCCCGCCGCCGTTGTGGTGGGCATAGGACAGGGTCAGGAACGCCACGCCGGGCAGGTCTCCGATCATGCCTCCCCCTCCAGCGGCGATAGCAGTAGCACCTCGGCACGTGGGCAGCCTGTCGACAGCTGGAAGGAAGTCTATTGCCCCGGAGAGCGTGACCAGCCGAGCAGGATCTTCGCTCTGCTTTACGAACACCTGGGACGGCCGCGCACGCGGCTGATGGAGCCGGTCGAGGATCCGCGGGAGTTGGCCGCGATCCTGCGTGCCGCGGACCAGCGCCTCGGCCGTCACGTGCTGCTAGCATGGGGAGCGAGTTGGACGCGGAGCACCCGGCGAACACAGTCCTGCATGCACGCTTTTCTGCCAGCAGGGCGATTGGCAGCCCGGAAGCTGGCAAGCCTCGCGCCATTGAGACGGCCAGAGCCCTTGATCGCCAACTGACAGATTGCCCGGCTTGCAGCATGATCTATATAACGAACGTTATATAGCAGAGGTGGTCCATGCTGACCTTTAAGATCACGACGGTCGGCTCGTCGGCGGGTTTCATCCTGACCAAGGAGGCGATGGCCTACCTCAAGGTCCAGAAGGGTGACACGCTCTACCTGACCGAGGCACCGGACGGCAGCTACCGGCTGACCCCCTACAATCCCGAGTTCGAGCGGCAGATGTCGCTGGCCGAGGAGATCATGCACGAGGACCGGGAGGTTCTGCGGGCGCTGGCGAAGTGACCGCATGGCGCTGGATCGGCGCGCAGGTGGTCCATGCGATCCATGATCGCCAGCTGGCCCAGCACGGCGGCTTGGCCTGCATTCGCGATCCTGGTGCCGTGGAGTCCGCTGTGGCAAGGCCGCAGAACCTGGCAGCCTATGGCGAGCCGGATGCCTGTGACCTTGCGGCCGCCTATGCCTTCGGCCTCGCCCGCAACCACAGGTTCTCCGACGGCAACAAGCGGGCCGCCTGGGTGACGGCGCGGTTGTTTCTTGCCGACAACGGCTGCAGTTTGCGCTTCAATCCTGGAGACGCAATCAAGACCGTGGAGGCGGTTGCGAGTGGGACATTGGCGGAGGACATGCTCGCGGCCTGGTTCCGGGAACGCTTGCAAGATGCGTCCTGAGCCGGGCCGGCTGTGCCCACAACCGAATTGGGACAGCCGCACCGCAGGACGGCGCGTCGAGAACCTGTGGCTGTGAGCACCCCGCCCGGCCACCCCCTCGGCAAGCTGATCGGCTGGACCGCCCGCGGCGAGTGGCGGGCCCGGCTCGACGGCGTCATCGCCGAGCACTTCGAGCCGGCCATGCAGGCGCTCGGCCTCGACTTCGAGGAGATCGACGATACGCTCGGCGGCGGCTGGCCGGGAACGCTCTGGGGCTGCGCCTTCGAGGATTTCCTGACCCGGCGTTTCGGGTCAGAAGGCGTGAATGCAGTCGAGGCCTACCTCGACGACCGTGGCCGCAAGGAGCATGCCGCGACCCGCGCCTACATGACGGGCCTGCAGGGCTCGGTGATGAGCCTGCACGAGGTGAGCGACGTCGTGCCCGGTCAGTCCTTCCGCGCCCGCGACCTGGTCCGCGGCGGCGAGCCGGTGCTCGTCACCGAGCGGAGCGCGACGCAGACCCTGAAGCCGTGGGACAGGATCGCGGCCCGAATCGTGGCCAACGGCGAGCGACAGGTCATCGCGGGCGGCGTGCTCGCCTTCACGCTGGAGGGCACGGAACGGCTGTTCGCCCTCCTGCACGAGCGCAGCATCGCCCGGCCATCCGGCGGCCGTGCCCGCAAGGTCGGCGGCGCCCGCAGCGGCTGGACCGGTTCCGACGCGGACCTGCGCGCGGCGTCACCGCTGTTCACCACCGCCTGGCTGCTGGAGACCCTGGACCGGACGCCGCTGCAGATTCTCAACAGTGACGGCGACGAAGTCGGCTTCCACACCCTGCGTTTCCCGCTCGCCCCCGGGGCGACGCCGCGCCGCGTCGTGATACGCCTCGGGAAGCTCGCCGTTCTCCGCCGGGAGACGGCAACGTTCTGGAACTGGTGCGGACCGCCCTCGGCCAGGCGGCCGGCGGCCTCGGGGGAGAAGGCGATCGTCTGGAACGTCACCCTCGACGACGGCAGCGTCGTGCTGGGCAACGTCGAGCTGCTGGACGCCGCGGTCGTGCTCAGCGTCAGCTCCGCCGTGCGCGCCGAACGCGGGCGCGTCATGCTGGCTGACGCCCTTGCTGGGCTGGTCGCGGCACCGCTGACCGAGATCCAGACCGTCGAGCAGATGCGGGAGGCCGCCCCGCCCGCCAGCCCGGACACGGCCGGGCCGGGTCTTTCGCCCGAGGCGCAGGCGGAACTAATCCACGACGTGCTGGATCGCCAGTACCGGTCCATGCTCGACGAGCCCATGCCGATGCTGGGCAACCGCACGCCGCGCGCGGCCGCCCGCAGCGCCCGCGGCCGGCAGGACCTCGCGATCTGGCTGAAGCACCTGGAGAACCACTCCAGCCACTCCCCCGACCCGGACAACCCGATGGCGACCTACGACTTCACTTGGCTCTGGCGCGAGCTGAAGGTCGAGCAGCTCCGCAGCTGAGGCGCCGCAAGGCGCGGCCGCTGGGCAGGAGGGCGCCATCGCCTGGGTTAGCAAACTCGACAAACAGTAGACCCTGAACCAGCCTTTCGAACGGTGTGTCGCCCCCACCGACATCGAGCATGGCGTCGTGGCGAGCCGGCATCTGATCCTCGAGCCGCTGCTCCAGCCGGATTTCGCCATTCCCGGACACGGCGGACGATGGGACCGGCACGTCGTCGTGGATCATTCCCGGGCTGTGGAACGTGCTGTTGACGCCGGCAGTCCAGATCCGCAACTGCCCGTCAGCCTCTCTGACCTTCTGGATGATCGTGTTGACAACGGTGATTTTGCCGACACTCTGACGGCCGACCACGACCATCAGGATAGACTGGCGCTGTTCGGGCACGATGCTCGTATCGGGTATGATTTTCCTTGCTTCCAGCCAGGTCTTGTGACGCGGTCCATGTGCTGCATCGTGCGATAGGTCGTCAGAACCCCCCGCAGGATTTCGAGAGCGGCGTTTGGAAACCTGGAAAGCCTGGCGATCTCCGGAGCTGTGATTAGACGAGGATCCCGAGCGCGGCGCCGCCCTGCTGGTGGTGATTGCCACGATCGCTTGCGGCTACATCGGCTCCAGCCTTCGGTTTAAATAAGACACCGGCCTGTTCTCTCTTATAAAGGCATCGAAACATTGCTCAACCCGCCTGCCGCTGGCCTGAAACCTCTTCGACCTGCTGTAATCGTTGTGTTGTTTTCGTTCCTGCCTGGCATGCGCTGCGTTGCGTGCCTCTGCAGTTTTTCCGTCCGCTAAACCACATAGTCGGTCCGCTCGGGCATAGCTGCGAGGCCTCGCCGATACGGCAGTCGGCAAGGCCGCGTACAGTGCAGCACTCACCGCTGCATCCATCTACGGACCGCGGTCGACAGAAACGTCGCGTCTAGTGGGTTGGCGCTCGGATTGCCGGCGCGGTGGCCCCAGATGCTGGGAATGGGGCACAACTCGGCGTCTGACAGGTGTCGGCACTCCGCCTCGTTGTCGGCAACACGAAAGTAAAGATCGGTCTCGCCCGGCATCAGCAGGACGCGCGCGCGGATGGCGCCCAGGGCACGTGCCAAGTCGCCGCCGTACAGGGCGTTGTCGGCGATGTCGGCGTGCTGCCAGGCAAGCGCCTGCGCGTATAGGTTGGCGGCCCGGCGCTGCGCGAACCGCTCGGCCCAGTCGGTGCGCAGGAAGGTCTCGAGATCGGGTGCGCCCAAGGCGGTGCGATGCAGGTCGGCGCGGTAGAAATCCTGGCTTAGCCCCCAGCCGGCGTAGATGTGGCCGAACGCCTCAAGCGCAGCCCGCGGCTCGGAAGAGAACCGGCCGCCGCCGAGATGCTCCGGGGCTGCTTCCAGCGTGCGCAGAAGGCCCGAGAGGAACACCTTGTTGTGGGTCGCCGTGCGTGCGCTGCCGCACACAATGATGGCGCGCTCCACCATCGCAGGGTAGAGCGCTGCCCAGTGGTAGGCCTGCAGGCCGCCCATCGAGAACCCATAGACCGCCGCGAGCTGCTCCGCGCCGAACAGCTCCGTGACCAGTCGATGCTGCGCGCGCACATTGTCGGCGATCGTCACCAGGGCTGGATAGTCCTGCGTATCGGCGGCGCCGGACGACACCTCGTTCGAGAACATGTCCACGGCGAGGACGCACCATCGCGTCGGGTCGAGGATCCCGTCGGGCCGCACCAGCCAAGCCATGTCGGCGTGCCGCGCGGTGTAGCTGCTGGGGTAGAGTATCAGGTTGCTTCGCGCCGCATTCAGGGTGCCGTGCCTTTCCCAGCCAATGAAGGCATCGCGAATCACGCCGCCCTTCTCCGCCGCGAAATCGCCGAGCGCGAACAAGCCGCTTTCCGTGGTCCAGTCCATTACAGGTGCCTTCCTAGTCCTGCCTGATGATCGAGACGTGAGCGGCGACGATTCGCCAGCCGACGCCCGGCAGACGCACCCAGGTCTGGCTCTGCCGCCCGATCCCGTCCTGACCGCGCGGCACATAGTCCAGGTTCACCGTGGCGAAATCCATGCCAAGCGTAAGGATTTCCAGGCGCAGGCGCGCCTGCTTGGAGCCGCCTGGTATAGGCACGGCGGCTAGGCGGGAGGCATGGATTGCCGCGAAGCCGTGACCGTTATCACGCGGGCCATAGCGAACGGTGTACGGGCTGTCCCAAAAACTGGCGTCGAGCATGGCCACGTCGTTGTCGACCAGCGCCTGCTCGTAGCGCTCGAACCGGGCCGCCACCTCGGCGACGACCTCGGGGCGGTTCAGCTCCATGCTGGCGCTCCATCGCTGGGTGATCCCGGATCCATGCCCGCCAGTGCCACGGCGACGCGCAGCAGCATGTGGTCGCTGCCGCGCGCGCCGATGATCGACAACCCGACCGGAACTCCCTCGACCGTGGCGCCGGGCAGGCTCACCTGCGGCACGCCGGTCAGGCCACCGTGGCTGGTGAGGCAGGCGATGCGCTCGCGCAGTAGCCCCAACGTGGACAGCGGCAGCCCTGCGGGCGGCGCCGGGAACGGCGTGGTCGGCAAGCACAGGAGGGTGCCCGGCGACAGCAGGTGACGCAGGTGGGCGCACGCCTCGATGCGCATCAGCGCTGCCGCAGTGCGCTCGGCCTCCGTCATCATCGAGCCCTGCACCAAACCCCGCGCCACGCCGAACGCCAGACGCGGGTTGCACTCGTCCAGCCACGGCTCGAACGTCCGCCGCGCCTCGCTGCCCTGCAGGACGCGCTGCGCCCGCTGCCAGACCGACAGCCCTTGCGGCGCCAGCACCGCGTCCTCCCGTTGCCCGACAAGTGCTGCCAACCGCTCCACCATCGGCATCAACGCCGTGGCAGTGTCCTCCTCGGCAAAGCCGAACGCGTCAGTGGCTACCAGGAGCCGTGCCGGAAGCGCGTCCGGCAACGCGTCACCAAGCAGCACCGTGCCGACGCGGGCGAGCAGCACTGCGTCGCGGGCGAACCAGCCGCAGGTGTCCGCAGCTGGCGACTGCGCGGCGATGCCCGCGAAGTCGATTCGTCCGTGCGTCGGCCGGATGCCGTACAGCCCGCAGAAGCTGGCCGGCACGCGCACCGAGCCGCCGGTGTCGGTGCCGAGCGCGAAGTCGCACTCGCCCGCGGCCACCGCAGACGCCGAACCGCTGGAGGAGCCGCCCGGCACCCGACCCGGAGCCGCCGGGTTGCGCGGCGTGCCGTCGTGGGCGTTCTCGCCGAGGATGCCGAGCGAGACCTCGTCCGTGACGGTCTTGCCCACCACCGATGCGCCGGCGTCGAGCAGCGCCTGCACCACCCCGGCATGCCGTTCGGGCTTGGCGGCGAAGCGGGGCCAGTCCGGGTTGCCGCCGCCGGTGGGCACGCCGGCGACGTCGATCAGGTCCTTGACGGCAAAGCCCAGCCCGGCGAGCGGGCCCGCGGCCACGCCGGCCACGCGCACGCGCGGGCCGGGAAGGAAGGCGTCGGTGGGCATCATACGGCAAGCCTTTCCTGCCACCCCGCGCCGGGCACGGCGGCGAACAGGGCCTGGGTGTAGGGATGAACGGGCGCGTGGAAGATCTGCGTGGTGGGTGCCACCTCGACGATGCGTCCCTGACGCATTACCGCGATCCTGTCGCACACCTGCAGCGCCACGCGCAGGTCGTGCGTCACGAACACCATGCTGAGGTCGAGCTGCGCCCTGATGTCGGCGAGCAGGGCAAGTACGCGCGCCTGCACCGAGACATCGAGAGCGGAGACCGGCTCGTCGGCAACCAGGATCTCCGGGCGCAGGGCGAGGGCGCGGGCGATGCCGATGCGCTGGCGCTGACCGCCGCTGAACTCGTGCGGGAAACGCCGCGCCGCCGACGGGTCGAGCCCGACCAGCTCCAGCAGTGCCAGCGCCTCCTCGTGCGCCACGGCGGGCGCGGTGCCGTGGATCACCGGCCCCTCGGCAATGATGTCGGCCACGCGCTGGCGCGGATCGAGCGATCCGTAGGGGTCCTGGAACACCATCTGCACCCGCCGGCGCAACGGGCGCATCGCCTTGCGGTCGAGCCGCGCGATGTCGCGGCCGTGCAGCAGGATCTCGCCGCCGTCGACCGGCATGAGTCGGGCGAGCGCGCGGGCCAGCGTGCTCTTGCCCGAGCCGCTCTCGCCCACCAGGCCCAACGTCTCGCCGCGCCGCAGCTCGAGCCCCACGCCGTCCAGCGCGCGGATGACGCGGCCGCTACCGAACAGGGAGCGCGCGCCGTACGTTTTCACCAGGTCACGCGCCTGCAGCACGAACGGCGCGGTGGCGGGCGGGCGCGCCGGCGGCGGTAGCAGCCGTGGCACGGCGGCAATCAGGTCGCGCGTGTAGGGGTGCCGCGGCGCGCCCAGCATCGCCGCGCGCGTGCCCTGCTCGACCAGCGTGCCCCTGCGTAGTACCGCGACGTGGTCGGCAATGTCCGCGACCACACCAAAATCGTGGGTGATGAACAGTACCGCCGTGCCATGCCTGCGCTGCAGCTCGCGGATAAGGTGCAGGATCTGCGCCTGCGTGGTGACGTCGAGCGCGGTGGTCGGCTCGTCGGCGATCAGCAGCTTCGGATCCAGCGCCAATGCCATGGCGATCATCGCCCTCTGCCGCTGCCCGCCGCTCAGCTGATGCGGATAGCATTGCAACAGCCGCTCCGGCTCGGGCAGCTGCACGCCCTCGAGCAGCCCGGTCATGCGCGCCTGCCGCGCGCCACGGCCGAGCTGCGTGTGGATGCGCAGCACCTCGGCGAGCTGCCGTCCGATCGTGTGAAGCGGGTTGAGCGCCGTCATCGGCTCCTGGAAGATCATCGCGATCCCCGCTCCACGGATCGCGCGCATCCGCGCGGGCGTGGCCGTCGCGAGATCCTCCCCGCCGAACAGGATGCGCCCGCTTCGCACATGCACGCGCGGTCCCGGCAGCAGGCCGAGGATTGAACGCGCTACCAGCGACTTGCCCGAGCCACTTTCGCCGATCAGGCAGGTGACTTCGCCCGCGTGCAGCACGAGACTGACGTCACTCGCGGCATCGGCGCGGTCGGCCCCTGGCGGGAGGGCAATGCTGAGGCGATCAAGTTCAAGCACGGGAGCGCGCCCGCTCATCGCTCGCGCAGCCTCGGGTTGAGCGCCTCGTTCAGCCCGTCGCCGGCCAGGTTGATGGCCAGCACGGTCACCAGGATGGCGATGCCTGGGAAAGTGCAGATCCACCAGGCCGAACGCAGCACGGAGCGTCCGGCGCTGATGATCAGCCCCCAGCTCATGACGTTGGGATCGCCTAGGCCGAGGAAGGCCAGACCTGCCTCCAGCAGGATGGAGGTGCCTATCAGCAGCGAGCCCACCGGGATGACCGAGGACATGCAGTTCGGCAGCAGGTGGCGGAAGATGATGCGCGCGTCGCCCGCACCTAGCCCCTGGCACGCCAGCACGAACTCGCGCGCGCCCAGCGAGACGAACTCGCCACGCACCAGCCGCGCCACCGCCGGCCAGGACACGGTCGCAATGGCGAGGATTTCCGTAGTGACCGAGGGCGACAGGATGGCCACGATCAGGATCGCCAGCACGAAGGACGGGATGGTCTGGAAAAACTCGGTGAGCCGCATCAGCACGCCCTCGACCGTGCCGCGGTGGTACCCAGCCAACCCGCCGACCAGAGTACCGAACACGATCGCCGCGAGCGTTGCGCAGATGCCAACCAGTAGCGAAGTGCGCGCGCCATGGGCGATCCCCGCCGCCACGTCGCGGCCGAGCGTGTCGGTGCCGAGCAGGAATGCCCGCCCGGGCGGCTGCAGCGCGGGACCCGCCAGTCGGAACGGGTCGCCCGGGTAGAGCAGCGGCGAGAGCGCCACAAGCAGCAGCAGACAAGCCAGCAGGGCGGCGCCGACCACTGCCAGCTTGTTGCGCGCGAACCGCGCTAGGGCTGCGCGCACCTCAGGCCGCCAGCCGCGGGTCGAGCGCCACGTAGACTAGGTCCACCGTCAGGTTCACTACCACCACCAGGCACGCGGAGACGAAGAAGATCCCCAGCAGCAGGTTGAGGTCGCGCGACTGCAGCGCGTCGAATGCCAGCGTGCCGATGCCGGGCCAGCCGAACACCGTCTCCACTACGATGGAGCCGCCCACCAGGTTGCCCGCCTGCACCCCCGCCATCGTGACAACGGGCAGCAGGGCATTGCCGAGAACGTGGCCGGTCATGATGCGGCGCTCCGTCTGCCCCTTGGCGCGCGCGGTGGTCACATAGTCGCTGCCGATCTGCTCCAGCACGGAAGCACGGGTCACGCGGGCATACACCGCGAGGTAGAACATCGACAGCGCGGCCGCTGGCATCACCAAGTGGCGCGCGACGTCGGCCGCCTCCGCCCATCCCTCGTTGAAGGCGCCCACGGTGTCGAAGCCGCTGGTGGGCAGCCAGCCCAGGCGGAGCGAGAACACCACGATCATCATCAGCCCAAGCCAGAAACCCGGCGTAGCGTAGGCGACCAGGCTGAGCAGCGAGATCACGCTGTCACGCCAGCCGTTGCGTCCTGTCGCCGCCAACAGCCCGAGCAGCGTGCCGAGTACCAGAGCCGTGACGAAGGCGGTGAGCATCAGCAGTCCCGTCGGCCACAACCGGTCCAGGATCAGCGACAGCACAGGGCTGTCGTTGCGGAAGGAATAGCCGAGGTCGAGGTGCAGCATGCCGAGCAGGTAGAGGCCAAACTGCTTGGACAGCGGCTGGTCCAGGCCGAAGCGGTGGCGCAGTTGTTCCATGTATTCGGGGGTTGCCGCCCCGCTCTCCCCCGCCAGCACCGAGGCCGCGTCGCCCGGCGCCAAGTGGATGAGAAAGAAGTTGAGCACGACGATGCCGAGCACCACCGGGATTGCCAGCAACAGCCGTCCACCAAGATAGCGCGCGAGCCTTGCCACGCTCAGGCCTCCATCCACACCCGCTCGAACGCCTGCTGGACGCCAAGCGGCCCGGTGGTGTGGTCGTGCAGCTTCTTGTTGAATACGCTGACGTACTGCACGTCGATCAACCACACCAGCGGGCTGTCCTCTACCAGGATTCTCTGTGCCGCCTTGTAGATGTCGCCGCGCTTCGCCGGGTCGACCTCGTGCGCCCCCTCGGCGAGCAGGCGGTCGATCTCCGGATTGGAGTAGAAAGTGTCGTTGACGAAACTCACCCCCTTGCGGACCTGCGAACTGAGGTACTCGCGGTTCAGTCCGATCACCGGGTCGATGCCCTGGCTGAGGAACGGCTCGTTCATGTCGTAGTCGTAGTCGGTGTAGGCGCGGCGCAGCCAAGCCGCGGTGTCCTCCGAACGCAGCGTCACGTCGATGCCGACCTGGGCCAGCGCCTGCTTGAGGTACTCCGCCTGTCGCTTCCACTGTTCGCCGAAGGAGTTCACCTCCAGGTGCATCGCAAAGCGCATGCCGTCTGCGCCGCGAGGCACGCCCGCGCCGTCGAGCAGCCTGTTGGCGATGTCGAGCCGATCCAGCACGTCGAAGCGGCGCACGTCGTCGGTATACAGACCCTGCGGTGCGAACCTGCGGCTGAGTGGTCCGGTGGCGGGTTGGCCATAGCCGTACATCACATCGCGCAGGATTGCGGTGCGGTCCACGGCGTAGGCGATCGCCTGGCGCACCTCCCTCTTGTCCAGATGCGGGCGCCTGCTATTGAGCTCCAGCACGCTGATCGCCGGGGTCATCTCGTAGCCGCGTGTCTCCAGCCCCAAAATCGGGCTGGTCTTCATGCGCGCCAAGTCGGAGTAATTGACCGCGCTGTATGCCGCAAAATGCACCTCGCCCGCTTCCAGCGCCGCAGAACGGGTGGCAGCGTCGGGGATGAAGCGGGCGACGATCCTGTCGAGATGCGGCAACCCGGGCTTCCAGTACTTGTCGTAGCGATCGAGCCGCACGTATTGGCCGCGCTCCCACTGCACGAACCTGAACGGCCCGGTGCCGATCGGCTTGTTGGCGGTCGGGTTCTGCAGCACGTCGGTGCCCTCGAACACCGAGCGGCATAGGATCGGCAGATCGCGCCCGGCGAGCGCTTTCATCAGGTAGGGCGCGGGGTTGGCAAGGTGCAGCACCGCGGTCAGCGGGTCGGGCGTGTCCACCGCGCTCAACTCGGCCAGCACCACCGGGCCGTTCGGGTGATACTTCTTCAAAACCTCCATAAAGGAGTACTGCACATCGGCGCTGGTGAACGGCTTGCCATTGTGGAAAGTCACGCCGTCCTGCAGTCGGAAGGTAATCATTCGGCCGTCAGGTGCGATCTCCCACGACTTTGCTAGGTTTGGCTGCGGCTGGAGGTCCCAGTCGTAGGTGACAAGTCCCTCGTAGACCTGCGTCGCGATTGGCGGGATGTTGCCTGCCGACACGGCGTAGTGCGCCAGTGTGGACGGCTCGGGCGTCACGATCATGACCATGGTACCGCCACGCACCGGTACAGGTTCGGCCGCAAGCACCCCGGAGGTCGCAAGCGCAGGCAGGACGGCCAAGCCGAGCGGCAGAGCGAGAACGGCACGGCGCGAGATTTCGGTCACATGGGTTCCTGGAACGGACGGGCACTCGGGAAGGCACCCGCCAGCAGTCCCAGTGAGCAATCATCATGCCAGGCACCCGCGCCGCGACGATCCCGTAACAGCTTCGCCGGGCCGGCGTCAGGCCCGTCCCCGTGGCATCAGGTCTGTCCGGCCGGCGCCGGCACGGGCGCATCGACGGGCAGTGGAGTGGCCAAGCAGCAGGCCGCGACCCAGCAAGCCCCTTTCGATGCGTGGGTGTCTCGAAGCCCTCTCCGTCCACGACCTGCACGCAAAGTGCGGGATAAGCCGAAATTCGTTGTCATAGCCAGCCACCCGACCACGTGGCCGACCGGGAGGTCTGAGACCGGTTCAGCCGGTATGGCGCTGGGGCTCGACGGCGGGTGCTGTGGCGATGGCCTTGATGGCTGCGACGGCCTCGCCGGTGGTGGCGTAGCGATGCAGGCTGGTGTTGAACTGGTCGGCGAGCAGGAGGCTGACGTGGATGCCGGCATGGTCGCGGTCGACGATGATGGTGGCGTCGCGGTCTGCGTGGCTGACCAGCAGGCTGAGCTGCCCGTCGCAGCTCTCGTGGCGCTCGATGTTCCAGGTGGCGGCGAGGCTGGAGAGGCCGGCGACGATCTGGTCGGCGTGGACAGGGCTGAGGCTGCCGAGAGCGCGCAGCGGGCTGAGGGTGTCGTCGTCGGCGATCCGGATGGCCTGGGTCATGATGCACGTCCTGTGCTTGCTTGCGGGCAAGGCCGCTTGTGGCCGCCCGTTGATGAACAAGCTGACAGCGAAAGGTTAACGAGGGGTAAACGGCTCCGAGTCGCGCAACGCTGAATCAGTGGCTTACGGGGCGACCCTCGCCTGACCATTTCTCACGATGCAGTGTGCGTATGTTCAGCAATGCCCAGCGCGGCCGCGTGGATCAGCCGGCGGCGCGCCTGGTGCCCGACCCGGCTGCGGGCGCACGGCGCCCGAGCCCGGTGGCCTTGGCGAGGCCGGAGCGGTCGCGGGCGTAGCCTGGCGCGATCATCGGGTAGTCGTGGGGCAACCCCCACCGCCTACGGTACTGCTCGGGGGTGAGGCTGAAAGCCGCCATGAGGTGGCGCCGCAGGGTTCTGAACCTGCGTCCGTTCTCGAGGCAGATGATGTAGTCCGGGAACACCGAGCGGTCGACCGGCACCGCGGGGACGAGGCCGCCAGGAGCAGCGGACGAGGCGCCGGCCTGGGCCAGGGCCCGGCAGACCTCCTGGATCAGGCCCGGCAGCTCGGTGCAGCGGACCTGGTTGTGGGCGACATGGGCGGAGACGATCTGAGTGGCGAGCGCCAGGACGCGCTCCCTCTCCCGGGCCTGGTCGCGGCCGCGGGCAGGATGGTCGGACATGTCCACGGTGCCGCCTGCCACAGAAGAAGCTCCGCTGCTGAAGTCCTGTCTGCCCAGAGCATTGCTCACGCAGCATCAGGGACCTGCAGGATCGGGGCTTTAGCAGGTTTGTGCCAGAGGTGGGATGCTGAAGAGAGACGAAATATTCTGCATACGGCGACAATCCGTCGTTGATGATCTATAGACGAATGCAATCAGGAAGTGCAACTGCGGCAAAGTGTCGCAATGCACAACCGTTACGATCTCAAACAGGCATTCCGCCGACGAGCGTGCCACGGCGGCGACAAACGCGTACGGGAACAACCTCGGGTCGCGCCCAGGGGCATGGATCGGCGCGCTGGTCGGTGACCCGCATGCAGAGCTGACGTTCTGCACTGCAGCATTGTTAATCAGGTTAAGCCTGTAATCCTGGCGTCACACTGTGTCTGCAAGGCAACGTGTGTGCTGTCCTGAGACAAGCCTTCTCATTGATGAGGGTATTCCCACCGCGTGATCCCATGCCGGACGAACCATTAGTCACGCTGTTCTACTCGACTTGCAAAGTTGTCGGTCGGCATTCTTACTTGATCTCGTCGGCAGATGGTCACTGCGGTAGCCGGATACAAGGTTAACGCAGGTTAGCATCTTGCCCGGTTCAGCCAGGTTCACGTGCCTGGACCGATCGGTATGGCATTTGCGGCGCCTAACCTTGCCGGTACTGAGAAAACCCAAGTCGTTAACCATTTTGGGTCTTACCCCCGTGGGTTAGTACGCGTATAAGGTTTGCAACGGATGGTTGCAGGGGTTAGCAAAATGCGCGTGCTTCTCGTCGAGGATGAGCCCGTCACGGCTCGCGCCATCAGCCTGCTGCTCAAAGCCGACTGCAACGCCGTCGTCGAGGCCGTCGACACCGGCGAGGAAGCCCTCGAGATGGCCCGGCACTACGACTACGACCTCGTCCTCCTCGACCTCATGCTCCCCGACATCGATGGCCTCGAGCTGCTGCGCCGCCTGCGCGCCTCCGGGCAGTCCGCCCCGGTGATGGTGCTCACCGGCTTGTCGCGACCTCAGGCCAAGGTGCAGGCGTTCAACGCAGGTGCGGACGACGTCATGACCAAGCCGTTCGACCGCTCCGAGCTGGTCGCGCGCATCAAGGCCATCGTCCGCCGCTCCAAGGGACACAGCCAGCCCGCCCTGCAGGTCGGCCCCATGCTCCTCGACCTCGACACCAGCCAGGTCAGCGTCGACGGCAACCCCGTCCACCTCACCGGCAAGGAATACGCGATCCTCGAGCTGCTCGTCATGCGGCGCGGCATGGTGCTCACCAAGGAGATCTTCCTCAACCACCTCTACGGCGGGCTCGACGAGCCGGAGATGAAGATCATCGACGTCTTCATCTGCAAGCTGCGCAAGAAGCTCGCCAACGCAGGTGCGCCCAACCTCATCGGAACAGTCTGGGGACGCGGATACATCATGCGGGCACCAGAAGCCGCACCCGAGCGCAGCAGCCCCGCAGCCGCACCCACCCCGGCACCCGCCCGCTCGCTCGAGGACATCCTCCTGCCCGGCGCATGTGACACGCAGGGTGAACATGCAGGCACTGCCAGCGCCATCTCCGCTGGCAAGGTCTTGGCCAGCGCCTGAGTGCCACAACCGGCAGTGTAGGCTTGAAGGCCTACGCCGCCTGGCACGATAACTCATGCCCATCACGCCCCCGCACAGGACTCCGCGCATCCGCGACGTCCTCACCACGCCCCAAGGACACATGCGCCTGGCTGTCTGCACACGGTGCCAGCATACCTCGCCTCTACCCATCGCTGACCTGCTCAGACGACACACGGAATTCACGCCGCTGAAGCAGGTGCTCGACGCACTCCGATGTCCAGGGTGCAGTGAGTACGGCACCATCCAGGCAGTTCTCAGGCAGATAACGCCAAAGCAGGAATAGATTGCAGACGTTCCAGCAGGGCATCAATACCTAGGCCTCGGACCCGCGGCAGAGGATTTACGACCGCTGCCTGCGTAAAAGCCAGCCGTATGCCGGATTAGATGCTTGAGGTACGAGTTGCCATTCTGCGATGTGCCTGGAGTCCGAGTAGTGGTCTCATGTGTTTGTCAGGCGTTCCCGGACGCAGTGGTGCGTCACTGGTCTGCCATGGCCAACGAATTTAGAGCAAGGTAGCGGATCAAGGACTGCGGTCGAGGAATACCTCGACTACCATCAAAAAGAGCGTCCTGGAGCGTACGTCATGAGCCGGCAGCGATGAGCGACCAGGCCCGCATGCGGGTTGAAGTGGATGAGGGCTCTCCGACCGCCACGCTGGCCATCGAGTTCCCAAGCAATGGCACTGTGACCTACGTCACCATGAGCTCGCACCAGCTCCGCCCGTTGGTGACGACACTGGCCCAAGCGCTTAACCGGCTCGACAACCAGGAACGTGGTGAAAGCCAGTTGGTTGACGTCGGCGACGGCAAAGTCGTCAGCCCGGTGCACCGCCCGGACTGGCGCATCGCCCGCCTGGGCAGCGGCGATGCGGCGGTCCTGGTCGAGCTGTGGGATAGGTTGTGGATCGGCTTTTCTCTGTCGGCCAGGGAAGCCAGACGGCTTGCCACCCGGCTGCTGGTGGCGGCCGAGTCCAATGATCCCGCGGCAGGCTGAACGGATCGTGCACCCCCTGGACATCTACCGAGCAGCCAAGCTGCTCATTGACCGGCATGGCGACCAGGCGACCGGGCAGGCCAGGGTCAGGGCCATGTCGCTGCGCCATGGCGGCGACGAGCAGGGTGCGGCCGTGTGGGGTCGCATCCACGACGCGGTCCTGGAGTTGCAGCGGACGATGCGCGATCCCGGCGAGGCAGAACACTGATCGCCAGGGTCACTGGCCGTTGTGCATCGGTCGATCGCCTTCCTTGTCGGCCTCATGCGCGCAGAGGAACTTGCTTTCCCTCGTACCGTCGAAATACTGCTCGCCTCGAAAGTGGTAGATGCCAAGCCGGGTGTTGACCCAGACCACCTTGTCGCCCGGGTATGTCGTACCAACCGGCATTGCGTGCTGCGGGGTTTGCGCGAGTACAACGCCCGGTCGATACAGCCCGGACCAGAGCGACAGGAACAGGACAATGCTGCGCAACGAGGCCTCCAAGAACGCGGATCGTTTGCCCGGCAGGATGGCGGCACCAGGCATCAGACGTCCACGCTGGACAACCCTGGCAGCCTGGGCCGCGCTGACGCTGCGCCCGGGCGCCAGATCTGTCGTCACGGACACGAGCCCGTCTTCGCCTCCAATTGGCGGCCGACCCGGCCTGCCGCCCTGGAGCCGCCGGCATACCGCTACGACGTAGCGGTCAACGTGGACGCGACGTTGATCGTGCGGGCTGCCGATCGGCAGCCTGAGGCCGTGCTGCAAAGCGACGAGCAGCGGGCCTGGGACATGCCCGACAGGGCAACAGGAGCCACGCTTGACCTCCTGACGTCCTGATCTTGCAGCTACCGCGATTGAACAATTTTCCTGACGGGGCAGGTTGTCTCCACCAGCAGCCACCCTGCCCTGCATAAATCCAGGACGACGGCTAGGCAAGCAGTGGAACCGCTTTTGTACAAACAATCATGTTCAGGCTGTAGGTGTGGCGGACAGAAGCGAGAGTGTGTCACGAACCTGCAGGCCAAGGCTAATGTCCCGCCCGGCGAGCCCGACGATGCCACCGGCACTCACAACAGCAGTAAGCTCCTGATACAGAGCCTGCATGACATCGAAGGGCATGTCCAAAACGTCCGGCATGACCCAGACACGATCACTGCGCTGCAAGTCAGTTTCTTTACCCGGCACCGGGCAAGTGCCGTGAACAAGCGCTTTGAACGGCAGTGCTTCGCTCATGGTTTCTGTGAACACATCTGGCCCCATCCCAGCCAGGCGAGTACCATC
>CAXSEG010000022.1:0-593 GCA_964235545.1 uncultured Acetobacteraceae bacterium | reverse complement strand
GCCGGTATAGAGCGCGCCTGGGAAGTTTTCTGGGAGCGGATAGATGACCATGTGTGACACTCTCGATGAACCAGACGCCAGCAATCAATGCGGTCAGCTCCTGGTTGGGGTCGGGTCAATCACGTTGGCGCAGCCATCTGTTGGTGCTGCCGCTACCTGACCCACCAAGGGGACAATTTTCAAACCGGCTGACGCGATCCGGCAAGGAGCTGCAAACAAGCCGCAGCCGGAGAGAACGCCACAAGCAAGGAGCAAAGTTAAAAAGGTGATCACTCGCTGTCGGCTAGATATGACCATGTTCGCTCCAGGATTGGCGGGCTTCTCTGTAGAGTCCAGAATTGTGGCTCACCCACGGCAACAGAGTTTCAGAGTATCACCCCAAAAGGCGTCCCCCAACAACGAGGCAACCCTTGCCGTGCCCGCCCTGGCACTGAACGGCGGCATGCCTCTTAGCACATAGTCTGCACACGGATCGTTTTCGCCTGCCTACTCGAGCCGGATGCGCTATCCCTCATGCACGTCGGCAGCTTTGGCCAGCTTGCCGCCACGGGTCTTCGATATTGACGTCACGTGCTGCTCCTTTGGCTGCATCT
>CAXSEG010000021.1:0-24329 GCA_964235545.1 uncultured Acetobacteraceae bacterium | reverse complement strand
CCGGGCGCCGAGGCTGGCCGCCGCTTCCTCCGCCGCGCTGTCGTGGTTGGCGAGCGAGGCCAGGCACAGCCGCACCACCCAGGGCAGCGTGATCAGCACGTGGGCAGCGACCAGCACGCCGAAGGAGGCGCTGAGCGCCCACTCGGTCCGCTCCTCGATCAGCACGGCCAGCACGTAGATGCCGAGGCCGATGGCGACGCCGGGGATGGTGAGCGGGGCGAGCAGCAGCGTGCTGACGGCGCCGCGGCCGGTGAAGCGGTAGCGCGAGAGGCCGATTCCGGCGGGGATGCCGAGGGCGAGGCTGCAGGTGACGGCGATGGTGGCGGTGATCAGGCTGATGCGGAGCGCGCTGCCGAACGCGGGCAGGATGCGGGCGTACCAGTGCAGGGTGTAGCCGTGCGGCGGGAAGACGATGATCGTCTCGTCGAACACGCTGAGGTAAAGCGTTAGGATGAGGGGGATGAACACCACCGCAGCGCCGACGGCGACGAGCGTGGTGGTGGCGAGGCGGCTGGCGCGGTCACTTGCGGTTGTCATGTCGGTATGTGTTCCACGTGAGCTACCCAGCAACCGGCGTGCCAGCAGTCATGGGATCCCAAGCTCCCTCACCCCGCCCTCTTCCAGAAGCGGGAGAGGGAGTGGCTCCGTGCCCTTGGGTAGCGTTCCCCCTTGGGCTTGGCTAGCGTCGGGCGTGAACAGCGGAGGGCATGCGCGTGGTCCAGGGCGTTGGCGGGTCGAGCTTTGCGGCCGAGCTGGAGCGGATGCGGCCGATGACGGGCGGCGTGCAGCCGGTCGGGGTCGAGGAGTACCAGGCCCGGGTCGCCCGCGCACAGCAGCTGATGCGTGAGCAGGGCGTCGATGCGCTCTACCTCGATACCTCCACCAATCTACGCTACTTCACCGGTATCGCCCTTGGGCTTACCGAACGGCTGCATGGTGCGGTGATCCCGGTCGAGGGGGAGATCGCGTATCTCAGCCCGACGTTCGAGGAACCAAAAACGCGCACCCTGCTGCGCTTTGGCGCCGACATCCGCTGCTGGGAGGAGCATGAGGACCCGACGGCGCTGGTGATCGAGACGGTGCGCAGCAAGGGGGTCGACAGCGGCACCATCGCGCTCGACCCGGCGGCGCCGTTCTTCACCGTGGACGGGCTGCGCCGCGCGGGCAACAGCTTCAGCTTCATCAATGGTGCGTCCATCACCGCGGCCTGCCGCATGGTCAAGTCCCCGGCGGAGATCGCGCTGATGCAGGTGGCGATGGACATCACGCTCGAGGTGCACAAGGCGGCGGCGCGCTGCATGGCGCCGGGCCTGACGACGCCGGAGGTGCAGGCCTTCCTGGACGCGGCGCACCGCAAGCTGGGCGGGCAGCCCGCCTCCCGCGCGGTGCAGTTCGGCGAGGCGACCGCCTACCCGCACGGCGTGCCGTATCCGCAAACGCTGGCCGATGGGGACATGGTGCTGGTGGACACGGGGTGCTTCGTCGAGGGCTACCGGTCCGACATCACCCGCACCTACGTCCTGGGTGACCCCACCCCACGGCAGCGCGAGATTTGGGAGTTGGAGCAGCGCGCGCAGCTCGCCGCGTTCGGGGCCGCGCAGGTAGGAGCACCATGCGAAGCGGTGGATGCGGCGGCGCGCGCGGTGATCGCTGCGGGCGGGTTCGGGCCGGATTACGCCACCCCCGGCCTGCCGCACCGCACCGGGCACGGGATCGGCATGGACGTGCACGAGGACACCTACTTCGTGCGTGGCAACAAGACGCCGATCGCCGTCGGCATGTGCTTCTCCGACGAGCCGACGATCTGCATCTACGGCGAGTTCGGGGTGCGGCTGGAAGACATCATGTACATCACCGAGGACGGCCCGCGCTGGTTCACCCAGCCCTGCCCGTCCTGCGACGACCCGTTCGGAGTACACGCATGACCACACAGTTCCTGTTCACCGGCGGCACGGTGCTCGACCCCCGTCACGAGGGCCCGCGCGAGGGCATGGAGGTGCTGGTCGAGGGCGGCACCATCCGCGAGGTGTCGGACCGGCCAATCCGCAGCGAGACGGCCGAGCGGGTGGACCTGGCCGGCCGGGTGCTGATGCCGGGCCTGATCGACGCGCATGTGCACGTGATCGCGGCGATGGCGGACCTAGCGGCCAACGCGGCGCAGCCGAACTCGCTGGCTGCGTTGCGCGCCGGGCACATCATGCATGCCATGCTGATGCGCGGCTTCACCACGGTGCGGGACGTCGGCGGGGCGGACCGGGGGCTGGCGGACGCGCAAGCGCTGGGCGTGGTGAGCGGGCCGCGGCTGGTGATCAGCGGCAAGGCGCTGAGCCAAACGGGTGGGCACTGCGACAGCCGGCAGCGCTACGACGACCGGGCGCCGTTCAACCGCGTGGGCTCGATGGGCCGGCTGTGCGACGGGGTGGACGCGGTGCGCCGGGCCGCGCGGCAGGAGCTGCGGGCAGGGGCGGACTTCATCAAGGTGATGGCCAATGGCGGTATCGCCTCGCCGGCCGACCCGATCCACATGCTGCAATTCTCCCGCGCCGAGCTGGAGGCGGCGGTGGAGGAGGCGAAGAACCTCGGCACCTACGTCTCGGCGCATCTGTACACGGACGAGGCGATCAGCCGGGCACTGGATTGCGGCGTGCACTCGCTGGAGCATTGCAACCTGATCACGGCGGCGACGGCACAGCGCGCGGCGGGGCTGGGCGCTATCGCCGTGCCGACGCTGATCACCTACCAGCGGCTGGCGGCGGAGGCCGGGTCGCTGGGTATGCGGCCGGAGAGCCTGGCCAAGATCGAGACGGTGCGGCAGGCGGGGTTGGACTCGCTGGACGTGATGCAGGGCGCCGGGCTGCCGATGGCGTATGGCACGGACCTGCTGGGCGAGATGCACCGCCACCAATCCGGCGAGTTCGCGCTGCGGGCGCGGGTGATCCCGCCGATCGAGGTGCTGCGCTCGGCCACCACGCTGGCCGCCGAGCTATGCGGCCTGGCGGGCCGGGCGGGGGTGATCGAGCCGGGGGCGGATGCGGACCTGCTGGTGGTGGACGGCAACCCGCTGAAGGATTGGACCCTGCTGGAGGACCAGGGCGCGCATATTCCCGGGATCATGCAGGCAGGGCGGTGGGTGAAGGGGCCTGGCGCGCGGTAAGGGCTGCGCGGCCCACCCGCGCTCGTCATGCCAAGCCTTGAGCCTGGCATCCACGGGGTCGGTCCCGTAACGTCAGGGCGGGTTCGTAGGCAGTGTGGTAATCGTGGCGGGCGGTGGCGTTGGGACGCCGTGGATACCAGGGTCTAGCCCTGGCATGACAGTATTTCGGCGTTCAGAACGGCACGACCTCGCCGCGATAATCGATCAGCAACCCACTTTGCTCCGGCGTCAGCGCGTCCAGCACCGCCAGCATCCGCTCCGCCGCGAGCTCGGGCGGCTGGACATCCAGACCGGACTTGGCGAACGGACCTGAGAGCGGTGTTGCGACCGTGCCGGGGTGCAGAGCCACGCAAACCGCCTCACGGTGGGTGCGGGCGAGTTCGATCGCGGAAGTGCGGACCAGCTGGTTGAGCGCCGCCTTCGAGGCGCGGTAGCTGTACCAGCCGCCGGCGCGGTTGTCCGCGATGCTACCGACGCGGGCGGAGAGGGTGGCGAACACCGCCCGGCTGTCGCGGGCGAGGCGGGGCAGGAAGTGCTTTATCAGCAGCGCCGGGCCGATCGCGTTGACGGCGAAGCTATGCGCCAGTTGCGTCGCGTCGATCTGGCTCAGCTTCTTCTCCGGCATCATGCCGTTGCCATGCAGGAAGCCGGTCGCGTCGATGACCAGGTGCAGACCGCTGCCCGCCACGGCGGCGGCGTGGGCGATGCTGGCCTCGTCCAGCAGGTCGAGCGCGGGATCGGAGTGACGCCCGAGGCGCAATACCGGGCGACCCGATCGTTCCAACACGGCGGCCAGGGCGGTGCCGATGGCACCGCTCGCCCCGATCACGACGCAGGTCATTCGTCGTGCAGGCTGGCCAGCTTTTCCAGCGGCGGCACGGCGCCCTCGCCCCCCTCGGGGCCGTAGAACACCATCCAGGCACCGAAATCCTGGCTCATGTCCTCGAACCGGTGCTCGGTCCCCGCTGGCACGAACAGGACGTCCCCCGCTGCCACGGACACGCGCTCGGGGCTTTCCATACCCAACGCCTCCTCCTCGCCGAACGGGACGGCCTCGGTGGCGCGCACGAAGCGGGCGGTGCCGGCGGCCACGAAGTACAGCTCATCCCGGTCGTGCGGAACCTGATGGTCCTCGCGGCGCGGCGCATACCAGCGCAACTGCATCGAGCCGTAGCGCATCAGCAGGGCACTTAGGTGCCCTGGCTCGATCGATGCAGCCCGCGCTTCACCCGGCGTCACCAGCAAGCGGGGCATTCCTGGGCTACGCGGCGACAAATCGGTCTTGTCCAAAGCGGGCCCCCATCTTCTGAGCCTCCTAAAGTGGGACATTACCGAGACTGACAAGGCCTCCCATCCCGCAGAACCGGCCATGAGGGCGCACGCGGGGCAGATTGATGTATGTTTGTTCGGACGAAGGGCGTGGTCAGCCCTGCCGAGGCTCAAGCCACCCGCCATTTCGGCCCGCCGTCACGATTGTCGCGCCCACGGCCGCGCCCGACTGTCGCGCCCTGGCAAACTTCCTGCTGCGCGCTATTCTCATTTCATGACCGCTCCTGCCCCGACCCGGCGTGACTTGCTCGGCCTCATCGGGGCCGCGGCCGGTGGGGCTGCGATGTATGCCGCGATGACGGCGCTCGGCCATGCGGCGGAGAGCACCTATACCGGCCCGGTCAAGCTGGATGGCGATCTGAAGGGCGCCAGCGTGCTGGTGCTGGGCGCGGGCATGGCCGGCATGGTGGCCGCGATGGAGCTGCGGCGCGCCGGCTACCGGGTCGAGCTGCTGGAGTTCAACGACCGCGTCGGCGGCCGCAGCTGGACCCTGCGCGGCGGCGACCGCTTCACCGAGATGGGCGGCGCGGTGCAGGACTGCGGCTTCGACCCGGGGCTGTACATCAACCCAGGGCCGTGGCGCATTCCGTACCACCACCGCGGCCTGCTGGATTACTGCAAGCGGCTGGGCGTGGCGCTGGAGCCGTTCGTCCAGGTCAACCACAACGCCTACCTGCACGCCGCCGGGTCGTTCGGTGGCAAGCCGCAGCGCTACCGGGCGGTGCAGGCGGATTTCCATGGCACCGTCGCGGACCTGCTCGCCAAGGCCGTGCGCACGGACCAGCTAAGCGGCGCGGTGACGCCCGAGGACACGGAGGTGTTGCTGGCGGCGCTGCAGAACTGGGGCGCGCTGGACCGCGACTACCGCTACCGCGCCGGGCCGGATGCCAGCGAGCACCGTGGCTGGGACAAGCCACCGGGCGGCGGGCTAGATGGCCGGCCCACGCCGTCCGAGCCGGTGGCCGCCTCGGACCTGCTGCACAGCCGGTTGTGGCGTGCGCTCGCCGTCTCGGCCGATTACGACTACCAGACGACACTGTTCCAGCCGGTCGGCGGCATGGACGCCATCGCCCGCGCCATGGGGCGGGAGGTAGCGCCGGTGCTGCGGCTGCGCACCAAGGTCACGGCGATCCGGCAGGATGCGGCCGGCGTCACGGCGACGTGGCAGGATACGGCAAGCGGCAGCACGGGGCAGTCCCGCGCCGATTGGTGCGTGTGCGCAATTCCGCTCTCGATCCTCAGCCAGATCGAGCTGACCGTGTCGCCGCGGATGGCGCAGGCGATCGCGGCCGTGCCCTACGCCGCCGCGCTGAAGATCGGCCTGCAGTTCCGCCGGCGGTTCTGGGAGGAGGACGAGGCGATCTATGGCGGGATCAGCTACACCGACCTGCCGATCTCGCTGATCGGCTACCCGGCGTCCGGCACTCACGGCGCGAAGGGCGTGCTGCTGGGCGCCTATGCGTTCGGGCCGTACGCGTTCGAGTGGACGTCGCTCGACCCGGCGGAGCGGGTGCGCCGGGCGGTGGCTTACGGCGCGCAGATCCATCCGCAATACGCGGCGGAGTTCGAGACGGGGGTAGCGGTCGGCTGGCACCGGGTGCCCTGGGCGCTGGGTTGTTACGGCCAGTGGACCCAAGCAGCGCGGCAGGACCACTACCGCGACCTGTGCGCGTTGGACGGGCGGATCATGCTGGCGGGCGAGCACGCCTCCTACATCCCCGCCTGGCAGGAGGGCGCGGTGCTGTCGGCGTTGGACGCTGTGCAGCGGCTGCATGCGCGGGTGATAGCGGCATGAGGGGCTTGGTAGTGCTCGTGCTGCTGCTCGCCACGGCGGCGCGGGCGGACGAACCGGGGCCGAGCTTCGGCAACCCGTTCCGTTTCACGGAAGTGGGCGGCGCCGCGGTGTATGCCGGGGCGTGCGCCGGGTGCCACATGCCAGATGGGCGGGGGGCGGTGGGGGCGGCCGCATATCCCTCGCTGGTGCAGGACGGGCGGCTGGCCGCGGCCGGCTACCCGACTGCGCGCGTTCTCCGCGGCCGCGGCGCGATGCCGCCGTTGGGGCGCTCGCTATCGGACGAGCAGGTGGCGGCGGTGGTGGACTACGTCCGCACGCATTTCGGCAACGCCTACACGCCGGGCCCGGTGGCGGCGGACGTGGCGGCGGTTCGGTAGGCCGCTGTCTGTCGGTTTAAGAAACGTTGTGGTCACGCGATCCCAAGCTCCCTTACCCCGACCCTCTCCCAGAAGAGGGAGAGGAATCGAGCAGTGACCGGAGCCCCACCTCCAGCGCAATCGGCGTGCCTAGACCAAGCGCCGCCTGGCTCGCCGTGGGATCGCCGACCGAATGGCATATTTCCCCCGGCCGTGGCGCGGCGTGGGTGATGGACGGCGCCACCCCAAGCAGCCCGCCCAGGACAGCGGCCAGGCCGAGCACGGAGACCGCGCGGCCGGTGCAGACGTTGAACACGGGGGCGCCGGGCAGGCGCCGGTCCATCGCCCGGCGCAAGGCCGCCACCACGTCCGACACGTGCACCAGGTCCCGTGTCTGGCCGCCATCGCCGAACACCGTGATGGGCGCGCCGCGGGCGAGCCGGTCCGCGAAGATGGAGACGACACCGGAATAGGGTGAGTCCGGCGGCTGACGCGGGCCATAGACGTTGAAGAAGCGTAGTCCCGTCGAAGGAAATCCCGAATTGGCCGTTGCAACCGCGGCGTGCAGCTCACTGGCGTATTTGTCGGCACCGTAGGGCGATTGCGGACGCTTCGGCGCGGCTTCCCCGATCGGCAGGTCGGGGCAATCACCGTACACGGCGGCGGAGGAGGCGTAGACCAGCGGCACGCCCCGCCCCGCGATCCGCAGCGCGTCCAGCACCGTCAGCGTGCCGCCCAGATTGACGCGGTGGGTACCGACCAGGTCCTCCGACGAGCGCTGCACCGAGGCGATCGCGGCCAGGTGGAAGCAGCCGTCGATCCCCTGCACCGCCCGCGCCACCTGCCCGGCATCGGCGACGGAGCCCTGGATGAAGTCCACGCCTGGCGGCAGGTAGGCCGTGCTGCCTGTTGATAAATCGTCCAGGACGCAGAGGTCGTGGCCGGACGCGGCCAGGACGTCCACAAGGTGCGAGCCGATGAATCCGCAGCCGCCGGTGACGAGGTAGCGGGGCATCGGGCGGGCTCTCCGGCGTGGGGACGGTGCGAATGGACTCTGCGACGGGATTTGTCGAGCCGGTTCCGGCCACGGTCGTTCATACGATCGTTTCACGATGTAGTAACGGCCAGACTACGCGGCCAGCGTCTGCATGCCATCGTCTGCAAAGTGATAGATGCCTAGTAATCGTCGAGACGAAAGGCTTGTTTCGTTGCCGCGTGACTCAGCCGATGCCATGGCCGCTCGCAACTCTCACGTGCAAGTCGGACTTGCGAGGGAACAACGTCTCGGCTCCAAACGGTCTTGATTGCAATCCGACCCTTGACGGCTGCTGCATACGATTGTAACTCCCGAAAACGTGATACCATCCGGGAGGCGGCAGATGACCAGGCGTGTTGCCCATCGATTCGGACCGGCCTGACGCCGTGGATGGCACTCCGCTTGTCCCCATGCCGCAGACGCTGCATCACGCGGTGCCGTGCCACGCGGCCCATGGCGAGCGGGAGCGGCTTGCGGGCACCATGGCCGGCTTGGCCGTCAAATACGCGCTCGACCGCAGCGTGGCGGCCCTCGCCCTGCTGCTATTATTCCCGCTATTGCTGACGATCGCGGGCGCTATCCGGATGGACAGTGCCGGGCCCGCCTTGTTCTCGCAGCGCCGTCAGGGCCATCACGGCCGAGTCTTCACCATCTGGAAGTTCCGCACCATGCGGTGGTGCGACGGCCCTGCCGATGGCTGCGTGCAGACCCGGCACGGAGACTGCCGGGTGACCCGGATCGGGCGCGTGCTGCGCCGCACCAGCCTGGACGAGTTGCCGCAGCTCTGGAACATCATGAACGGCACGATGTCCCTGGTCGGGCCGCGGCCGCACCCGGTGGCGATGCGGACCGAGGGCCTGCTGTGCGAGGACATCGCCGCCGACTATGGCGAGCGCCACCGGGCCAAGCCCGGCATCACGGGGCTGGCGCAGATCAACGGCCACCGGGGGGCGACCGCCACGACGGAGCAGCTCCGCGCCCGGCTCGATGACGACCTGCATTATGTCGCGGCGTGGTCGCTGCTGCTCGATCTAAGGATCCTCCTTCTCACGCCGGTCCGCCTGGTCAAGCATCGGAGCAACGCATTTTGATCGTCTCGCGGCGTACTGCCTTGAAATTGGCCGGCCTCGCCTCACCCCGCCTGTCGCGCGCCGAGGCGGCTGAAGGCAGCACGGATAGCGGCACGATGAGCGACGCTTCGAGCCTGGGACAGCGGGCCGCGGCGAACGGCCTGCGCTTCGGCAGTGCCAGCGACGTGGAGATCCAGACGGCTCCTGCCGCCTATGCCGCGGCGTTTGCCGCGCAATGCCGGCTGCTGGCGCCGAACATGGGGTGGCATCGCGTGGCCCCCCTCCCCGGCGCCGCGCGGCCTGCCTGGGAAGACCCGAACGTGGCGTTCGCCCGGCAGCACGCCATGATGCTGACCGGCGCCCACCTGCTGTGGCACAAGGCGCTGCCGCCGGCGTTCAAGACGGCCGACTCCGGTCCGGCCGCGCGGGCCCTAGCCGCCGGGCACATCGCGATGATGGCGCGCCACTATGCCGGCCAGGTATTCAGCTGGAACGTGGTCAACGAGGCGATCGACACCCAGGCGGGCGACGGCGGCGGGCTGCGCCGCTGCGCCCTGCTCGCCAAGCTCGGGCCTGGATACATCACCGACGCCTTCCACGCCGCCCGGGCAGCTGACCCGCGCGCCCTGCTCACCTACAACGACACCCAGTTCGAGATGGACACGCCGTACCACGAGGCGCGCCGCGGGGCGCTGTTGCGGCTGCTGGACCGCCTGGCGCGGGAGGGTGCGCCGATCGATGCCGTCGGGCTGCAGACCCATCTGCGGCTGGACGGCAGCCGGTTCGAACTCGGCACCTACCGCCGCTTCCTGCAGGCGATCGCCAGCCGCGGCCTGCGTATCCTGATCACCGAGCTGGACGTGTTCGACATCGGCGTGAACGGCAGCCCGGCCGACCGGGATGTCGCCGTCGCCGGGCTGTACCGCGACGTACTGTCCGTCATCGTGGCGGAGCCGGCGGTGGCCAGCGTCGTCACCTGGGGCCTATCGGACCGCTACACCTGGCTGACGCCGCAGACCGACCCGTCCTATCGCCGGCGGGACGGCGCCCCCGCCCGGCCGCTGCCGCTGGACGACGCGTTCCAGCCGAAGCCGGCCTTCGCCGCCATCGCCGCTGCCTTCCAGACCGCTCGCGCGAGGGTACCCGCATGAACATCACCGTCTATGGCATCGGCTATGTCGGCGCTGTGGTGGCCGGCTGCATGTCCGCCGCCGGGCACCACGTGGTCGCGGTGGACGTGAACCCGGCGAAGGTCGCGACACTGAACGCCGGCCGGTCGCCGCTGTCGGAACCGGGGCTGGCCGGGTTGATCGCGGCGGGCATCGCGGAGGGGCGGCTGCACGCGACGGTGGACAGCGCGGCGGGGTTCGCGCACGGCGAGATCCTGTTCGTGTGCGTCGGCACGCCGGGAATGGCCAACAATAGGCTGGACCTCAGCTACCTGGAGGGTGTGGCGGAGGATTTGGGCCGCCAGCTCGGCCAGGCGCAGGATGGCCGGCGGCGCACGGTGGTGATCCGCTCGACGGTGCTGCCGGGCACGATGGACGGGGTGGTGCGCCCGGCGCTGGAGCGCAGCTCCGGCCTCGCCGCCGGGCAGGATTTCGGACTGGGCACGATGCCGGAGTTCCTGCGCGAGGGCCAAGGCGTGGACGATTTCAACCATCCGGCGGTGGTGGTGATCGGCGCCGAGGATGACGGCACGCGGGCGCTGCTGCAGGCGTTGAACGCGGGCAATGGCGGCACGGCGTTCACCTGCGATTTCCGCACCGCCGAGGCGATCAAGTTCACCAACAACGCCTTCCACGCGCTGAAGGTCGCGTTCGCCAACGAGGTGGGGGCGATCTGCAAGAGCAGCGGGATCGACGGCCGGCTGGTGCTGGACATCCTGTGCGCGGATACGCGGCTGAACATCTCGCGCGCCTATTTGCGGCCGGGCTTCGCGTTCGGCGGCTCGTGCCTGCCGAAGGACGTGAAGGCGCTGTGCACCCACGCCCAGGCGGCGGGCGTGCGGACGGACGTGCTGGCGGCGCTGCTGCCGTCCAACGAGGCGCATGTCGGCCGCGCGGTGGCCGCGGTGGCGGGGTTCGGCCGGCGCCGGGTGTCCATGCTGGGGCTGACGTTCAAGCCGGATACCGACGATCTACGGGACAGCGCACTGGTGGAGTTGGCGGAGCGGCTGATCGGCAAGGGCTTCAGCCTGCGGATCTACGACCCGAACTTCTCCTACGCCGACATCATGGGGCGGAACCGCGAGTTCATCCTGGCCGCCCTGCCCCATGTCGGCAGCCTGCTGGTGGACACGCTGGACGAGGCGCTCGACCATGGCGAGACGATCGTGGTCGGCCATAACAGCCCGGAATACGCCGACCTGCCGGGCCGGGCCACCGGCGAGCACCGCGTGCTGGACCTGGCGTCCGCCGCGTCCGGACTCGCGGGCAGCCCGCACTACCAGGGTATCTGTTGGTGAGATGGCTGGTCACTGCCCTGCTCGCGGTGCTCGCCGGGTGCGGCCCGATCCTGACCCACGGCACGCCGCTGGCCGCTGTGCTGGCGTCGGAGCAGGCCCAGGCGGCAGGGCCATACCGGCTGCAGGCGGGTGACCAGGTCGAGGTGCACCACATTCTCGACCCCGATTACAGCGCCGTGCTGACCATCGCACCGGACGGCGCGATCAGCGTGCCCGGCATCCGGCAGCCGGTGATCGCGCGCGGCCAGAGCATCGCAGGGCTGCAGGACGAACTGAACCGGCTGTATCAGTCGGGCGACGTGCTGGCGCACCCGTTCTTCTCGCTCAACCTGCGCGCCTTCGGCAGCCTGCAGGTGTTCGTCGGCGGCGAGGTGCAGCGGCCCGGCTACCTGGAGCTGTCGGGCGGCGAGCGGCGAGTGTTGCAGGTGATCGCGTCCGGCGGCGGCTTCCTGCCGACGGCGCGGACCGACGAGGTCCTCATTCTGCGCGCGCAACCGGACGGGTCGCAGCAAATCTTCTCGGTGGACCTGACGAAGGCGTTGAGCGGCGAAGACCTGGAGCAGAACGTCCGTATCCGGCCGCTGGACGTGGTGATGGTGCCGCGGTCCGACATCGCCTCGCTCGACGTGTGGATGGACCAGCACGTGCGGCAGGCGCTGCCGTTATCCACCGCGGCGTCGCTCACCCTAACCAATGCGGGCTTCCTCGCCGGGGCCGGACGGTGATGGACGGGGTTCCGCCTATTTCCTACCGGGTGGCCGCGCCACGGCCGGAGCTGGGGGCGCTGCTGGCGACGGTGGCGCTGCTGGTGGACGACCAGCGCGCCGTGGTGCTGCACGTGACGGCGGCGCGCCACGGCGAGGGCACCACGACAGTGGCGCGGGAACTGGCCGCCGCCGCGGCGCGCCCGGCCTGGTGCCGCGTGGCGCTGATCGACGCGTCGGCGCCGGCGCTGGGGTTTGACGCCGGCAAGCCGGCGATGGATTTCACCCTGCCCGCTCTGCTCCCCGCCTTCGAGCGCGGCCAGGAGCCGGCGTTGCGGCCCGGCTGCCTGGGTGGGGCCGAGGTGGCGCTGGCCCGGCTGGCTGGCCCGGGGGACGGCGCGCCGCGGCTGGAGAGCCTGCGCGGCGTGTTCGCCTGGCTGCGCAGCCAGTTCACCGTGGTTGTGGTGGATTGCCCCCCGGTGCTGCCCTGCCGCGAGGCCGCGATCATCGGTGCCGTCGCGGAGGGGACGCTGCTGGTGGTGGAGGCGGAGCGCACGCGGCGCGCCGAGCTGGCCCAGGCGCGCGAGGTGCTGGACCAGCTGGGTGCCACCATGCTGGGCGTTGTGCTGAACCGGCGCCGCCGCCGCGTACCCCGCTTCGTGGAGCGGATGCTGTGATGGACGCCGAGGCACTCCCGCGGCGGGACACGATGAGCCTGCGCGAGATGGTGGCGATTGGCTTCCGCCACCGCCGCAAGGTGCTGGTGGCGCTGCTGGTCCCGCCGGTGCTTGCGGTCACCGCGATCCTGCTGCTGCCGCCGAAATACCGCGCGCAGAGCGACCTGCTGGTGAAGACGGGGCGCGAGTACCTGGCGCAGTCGGACGGCGATGCCGGGCTGACCGCCCCCACCTCCACCAAGCAGGAGGGGATCAACTCCGAGATCAGCCTGCTGACCGGCCGCGCGGTGGTGGAGGCCACGATCGCCGCGATCGGGGTGGACGTGCTGTATCCGGGGTTGCGGGACGACCCGCCCTGGTTCGACAGCAAGCTGGACGCGGCGGTGGACAAGTTCAGCCGGGACCTGGCGGCCGAGCCGGTGAAACTGTCCAACATCATCGCCGTCAGCTTCGACGCAGCGACGCCCGAGAAGGCGAAGATGGTGCTGGACCGGCTGGTCGGGATCTACATCGACAAGCACACCCAGGTGTTCTCCGCCGGCCGCTCCGACAGCTACGCCGAAGCCCTGGCGCGCAGCACGGCCGAGCTGGCGCGGCTGGAGCAGGCGCGCACCCGGATCAAGCTGGATAGCGGCATCTACGACATCTCGGCCCAGCGCGCGGCGCTGATCAGCCAGCGCGTGGCGGCCGAGGCGCATCTGCAGGACATGGTGAACACGCAGGCGATGCTGCGAGGCCGGCTGGCCTACCTGCACCAGGAGCTGCCTAGGACACCGGCGCTGGTGCGCTCCACCGGCACGGACCGCAACGAGGCGGTGGACCATGCCCGGCAGACGCTGGTGGATTTGCGCGCGGCGGAGGCAGCGATGCTGGCGCGCTACGCCCCGGGCAACCCGGACCTACTGCGCGTGCGCGGCCAGATTGCGGCGCTGGCGCCGGGTGCGGCGGGCGGCGACCGGGTGAACGTGAATACGGCGCCCTCGCCGCTAGCGCAGCAGATGCGGACCGAGATCGTGATGGGCGAGGCGCAGTTGGCTCCACTCGCCGCCGAGCAGACGCGGTACGAGGCGCTGGTGGCGAGCCTGGGGGCCGAGCTCCATCGGCTGGAGCAGGCCGACCTCGAGCTGCGCACCACGACGTCGCGGATCGACTCGCTGAACGATGACCTGAAGCTGGTGCAGACCCGGTTCGACCAGGCGCGCACGCAGGAGGCGATGGACTTGGCCCGCCAGGTGAGCGTGGTGCAGGTGGCCCCTGCCATCGCTGCCGACCGCCCGGCCAGCCCCAAGAAGCCGCTGTTCGTCGCGGCCGGCATCCTGCTGGGGCTGCTCGGCGCCGGCAGCGTCGTGGTGCTGGCGGTGTTGACGGGCAACACGGTGGTGACGGAGGACGGTCTGGAGCGGCTGCTCGGCCTACCGGTGCTGCTGGCCCTGCCGGTGGTACGCCGCAGCGCCGGCCCCGTGACGCTGCCGCTGGAGTGAACGCCGCGTGGTACTGGCGCCGGCTGCGCCGGATGTCCGCGCGCGAGGTCGCGATGCGCGGCGCGGTGGCGGCCCGGCAATGGTGGTGGTCCAACCCGGCACGCCGGCCGGGGCTGTTGGCGACGCTGCTGCCGGCGCCGCGGGTGGCGGCTGTGGCCTTGCCGCGCGGCGTATGTCCGCACGGTCCGGCAGCGGACGCCGTGGTGCGGGCGGCGGAGCAGTTGGTGGATGGGGAGTTTCCAGTGTTCCACCTGAAAGTCACGGCAACACAGGACAATCCCCCTCCCCTTGTGGGAGGGGTTAGGGGAGGGGTGGGCGCGGCACCCGGCCCGAGCAGTGCGTGCGAGCAACCACGTAGAGATCCCACGCGTGGCCACTCCTCCCCCCAACCCCCTCCCTCAAGGGAAGGGGAGGTAGAACTCGACTGGTTCCTTGATCCGACTACCAACATCCGCGCCCCCTCCGACACCTATTGCTTCCACATCCCTCACCGCGACCCGGCAGCGGTCGGCACCATCAAATTCGTCTGGGAGCTGTCCCGTCACCAGCCGCTCACCCTGCTCGCCTGCGCCTGGTGGCTGACCGGTGACGGGCGGTTCGCCGAGGCAGCGGCGCACCACCTGCACTCCTGGTGGCGGCAGAACCCGTTCCTCCACGGCATCCACTGGGTCAGCGGGATCGAAGTGGGGATGCGCCTGCTCGCCTGGACCTGGATCCGCGCGCTGCTCGCCGACTGGCCCGGCGCCCCCGCCCTGTTCGACCACAACGAGACTTTTCTCCAGCAGCTTTATGGCCACAGCCGCTACTTGAGCACCTTCCACAGCACCGGCTCCTCCGCCAACAACCACCTGATCGCGGAATGGGCCGGGCTTTTCGCCGCGGCGACCGCCTTCCCCTGGTTCACCGAGAGCGCCGCCTGGGCCGGCACCGCCCGCGCCGGCCTGGCGCACGAGGCGCAGGCGCAGACCTTTCCGGATGGCTGGAACCGCGAGCAGGCCAGCGGATACCACCTGTTCGTGGCGGAGCTGCTGCTCGCCGCCGCCCTCCTTGCCCGCATGGCCGGCCAGCCCGCCCCCGCCATCGAGCTGGTGCTCAGCCGTATGATCGACGCGCTCGCCGCCAGCCTGGACGGCGCCGGGCAGCCACCGCGCTTCGGCGATGCGGACGACGCGCGCGGGCTGCTGGTGGACGCGGCCGCAACCGGCATCACCGCCTCCCTGCTCGACGCCGGCCGGGTGCTGTTCGGGGCCGACCCGTGGTGGCCGGCGGCAGGCGGAAGCGTGCTGGGCAGCATCGCCGCGAGCCTCGCCGGGGCCAGGCCACGGGCCCGGCCCTGCGTGCGGCCCGGCGTGTTCGCCGATGCCGGGATCACCATCCTGCGCAGCGGTGACATCTGGCTGCGCTGCGATGCCGGGCCGCACGGCTACGGCTCGATCGCGGCGCATGGCCACGCGGACGCGCTGTCGGTCGAGCTGCGCTGCGGCGGCACCGAGATCCTCGCCGACCCCGGCACCTACTGCTACCACGGCGAGCCGAAGTGGCGCGGCACCTTCCGCGGCACGCCGGGCCACAGCACGCTCACCCTGGGCGGCGCGGACCAGGCGGTGGCGGGCGGTCCGTTCCTATGGCTGTCGCGACCGCGCGCGACCCTGGAGGAGTGGCAGCCGGACCGCGCGTGGCAGGCCCGGCATGACGGCTACCGCCCCGTGACGCATCACCGCCGCGTGGCGCTGGACGGGTGCGTCGTCACGGTGCGCGACTGGATCGATGCGCCGGGGCCGCACCCCGTGCTGCTCGCCTTCCATTTCGGGCCGGACGTGCAGGCCCGCCTGCTGGACGGCGCCCATCTGGCCTGGCCTGGCGGTTGGGCGGCGGTGGCGCTTCCGCACGCCCTCACCTGGCAGGTCCATCGCGGCGAGCAGGATCCGCCCTTCGGCTGGTATTCGCGCGGCTTCGGCCAGCGAGAACCGGCGGCCGTGCTCGCCGGGCGCGGCACCCTGGCCCCGGGCACGGTGCTGGAAACCCGGTTTACCCTCAGCATAGGCACTGCCTCATGACCGGACGCCGCATACTGATCGTGGTGGAAAACCTGCCGGTGCCGTTTGATCGCCGGGTCTGGCTGGAAGCAACCACGCTGGCCCGGCACGGCGCCGCCGTCACCGTGATCTGCCCCCGCATGAAGGGGTTCACCAAGGCGCACGAGGTGCTCGAGGGTGTCGCGATCTACCGCTACCCCCTGCCGTTCGAAGCGTCCGGCGCGCTGGGCTTCGCGGCGGAATTCGGCTGGTGCTTCGCCGCCACTGCGCTGCTGAGCCTGTGGGTCGCGCTGTTTGGCCGCGGGTTCGACGTGCTGCATGCCTGCAACCCGCCAGATACGTTCTGGCTGCTCGGCCGGTTCTGGCAGCTGTTCGGACGGCGCTTCATCTTCGACCACCATGATCTGTCGCCCGAGATGTTCGCCGCCAAGTTCGGGCGCGACACCGGTTGGCTGCATCGCGGGCTGCTGTGGCTGGAGCGGCATAGCCTGCGCGCGGCGGACATCGTGATCACCACGAACGAGAGCCACAAGCGCGTCGCCGTGCAGCGCGGCGGCAGGCAGCCGAGGGACGTGTTTGTGGTACGCTCCGGCCCCGACCTGGCGCGGTTCCGCATGCATCCGGCGGACCCGGCGTATTTATGCGGCAAGCCGCACTTGCTGGTGTATTTGGGGCAGATATGCCAGCAGGACGGGGTGGATTACATGGTGCGGGCGGTGCAGCTGCTCGCCGCCGAACGGGACGACTTTGCCGTGATCTTCGTTGGCGGCGGGCCGCACCAGCCGGCGATCAAGGCCTATGCCACGGAGCAGGGCATCGACGGGATCGCGCGCTTCACCGGGCGGGTGAGCGACGACGCGTTGTGCCGCATCCTGTCCTCGGCCACGCTGGGGATCGATCCGGACCCGAAGACGGCGTGGTCCGACCAGAGCACGATGAACAAGGTGATCGAGTACATGTTCTTCGGCCTGCCGGTGGTGGCGTTCGACCTGCATGAGACGCGCGTTTCGGCGGGAGATGCCGGCGTATATGCGGAGGCGAACTCGGAGCGCGCGCTCGCCGGCGCGATTGGGGCCTTGCGGGACGACCCGGCCCGGCGGGCGGTGATGGCGGATACCGGGCGGCGGCGGGTGCGCGACTCGCTGGCGTGGGACCACTCAGTCGGGCCGTTGCTGGCGGCGTATGAGAGAGCGTTTGCAAGGCCGGACCTAATACCTCGTATCCACGAACGTCCACTGGACCCGGTGCTCGATCGGGCCGCGGCTGACGATGCATGAGAAAGAGTTCCTAGAGAGTGGGCTAGTTGCGTGCGTGCTGGGCCCTCACCCCGGCCCTCGCCCGTAAAAGCCGGGAGAGGAAGCAGGCGGCGCCAGGACCGACGACAGCCGGCGATACGCCGCAGCCAAACCGGGCAGCGCCGATGCCGCCGTGTAGCGGGCGGCCACCGTCGACCGGGCACGCTCGCCCAGCGCGGCACGAACCGCAACCGAGCCGGCGAGGCGTGTCACAGCATCCGCCAACGCCGCCGCATCGCCGACTGGGATGGTGAGCACGCCGTCGCCCTCGGCCATTTCCGGCACCGCGCCGACCGACGTGGCGATACAGGCCATGCCGGCCGCCATCGCCTCGACCAGCGAATTAGGGAAGCCCTCACCGTGGGACGGCAGCAGGAATATCGCGCAGCGCTGCATCATTTCCAGCACGGCGGCATGTGCGGCCGGGCCTTGTGCCGTCACGCCCGGCAGGCCGAGCGCCGTCACCCGGGCGGTTAGCGCCGGCGGAGCCGCGACGATGTGCAGCCGTATCCCGACACCGCGCGCGTGGAGCAGTGCGGCCGCTTCGAGTACGTCCTCCACGCCCTTCCGCTTGGCCTCCAGCCCGGCGATGAACAGGCAGGTCGGCACGTCGTCATGGCGGGAAGGCGGGGGCGGCAGGGTGTGGGCCCAATTGGGCAGCAGCACGATCTCGCCTTGCCGCCCGGCACGGCGGATCACGTCCCGCGCGAAGGCGGATTGCGCAATCACCATTGCAGGCAGGCGCAGCACGGACGCGATCAGCCGGCGTTCGACCGTGGACGCGCCTCCCCAGAACACGTCGAACGCGCCGCCGATACGCAGCAGCACAGGGCGACGGAGGGCGCGGGCCATCAGCGCGTATAGCCCGGCCTCCCAGAACACCTGGTAGTCCGACGCCTGGATCTGCACGAGGTCGGCCCGCAGCGCCGCGAACGGGAAGCAGGCCACGTGCCACGCCGTGACCAGCGCCCCCGTGGCGATCCGGCGCACGCCGCCGCGCAGCATGGCACGGTAGCCCCAGTTCTCCGTCACGTTCTTTTTCGGCGGGCGGGACGTGGTGAACGGGATGAAGCGCACCTCCGCCGCGAGCGGGGAGGCCATCAGGTTCAGCATGAAGGTGGTCACCCCGCCCTTGGTCGGCGGCATCGGGCCGACCAGCAGGATGCGCGGCCCCACGCTAGTCCCGCCGGGCGGCGATGATGATCATGTTGCTGGCACGGTGCACCGGCAGCACCCGCGCGAGCAGCCGGTTCACCCGGTCCGCCCGGGCGAAATGCTCGTGGTCGAGCGGGGTGAACCCGGCGCCCGCCAGCTCCGCCCGCAGCTGGGCCGGCGTGCGGAACTGCTTGAGCAGGCCGAAATAGGCCGGCCGGCCCGTCAGGCGGTGCACCACCCGAACCGCAGCGCGGCTCAACGATTGGCGGTTCGAAACGGAGAACACCAACATGCCGCCGGGCCGCAGCAAAGCGCGCACGGAGCGCAGCGCGTCCGGC
This sequence comes from uncultured Acetobacteraceae bacterium, assembly GCA_964235545.1. Lineage (GTDB taxonomy): Bacteria > Pseudomonadota > Alphaproteobacteria > Acetobacterales > Acetobacteraceae > LMUY01. Next base: position 5,436 of record CAXSEG010000021.1, on the reverse strand, counting down.
AGCGAGGGCAGGTATTCGAGGGCGCTGGAGGAGATCACCGCGTCCGCCGGGCGCCACTGCTCCGGACGCTGGATGGGCAGCAATGCCTCGACGAAGTTGGCGCGGCCCAGCCCCTGCTCCGCCGCGGTCTGCCGGGCGATGGCGAGCATGCCGGGTGCGCCGTCCACCCCCATCGTCTCGATGCCGCGCCGGGCGAGGTCACAGGCGAGAATGCCGCTGCCGCAGCCGAGGTCGTACGCGAAGGACGCATCGGCCAGGAAGCGGTCGATGAAGCGGCCCCAGACCTCCAGCCGCTCCCGCCGGTTGGCATCGGCCGCGTAGCTGGCGTGGAAGCGTGGGGCCGCGCCGGAGTAGTAGCTGACGGCGTCCATCGGGAGAGTGGACATGGTTCGCACAAGCCCCATCGACATACGATGGTATTTGCTCTACATGGTGCCGTGATCGTCCGCAAGCCTCCCGGCCCGCTCTGTCGCGTGGTACGACCTGAACCAGTCCACGAAGCGGGGGATGCCGTTTTCCAGGCTCGTGGCCGGCGTGTAGCCGGTCAGCGCGCTGATGTCGTCGATGGAGGCCCAGGTTTCCACCACGTCGGCGGGCGGGCGGGGCCGGGTGCGGATGATTGCGGCGCGGCCCAGCCCGATCTCCAGCAGCTGGACCAGCAGGCTGACCTTCTCGGCGCGGTTGTTGCCGATGTTGAGGATGCGCGGCGCCCCGGGCAGCGGCGGTCGCTCCATCACGCCGACGACGCCGGTGACGATGTCGTCGATGTAGGTAAAATCCCGCTTCAGCGTGCCGCCGTCGTAGAGCGTGATCGCCTTGCCGACGCTGATCGACCGGGCGAAGTCGTAGTACGCCATGTCCGGCCGGCCCCACGGCCCATAGACGGTAAAGAAGCGCAGCCCGGTCTGCGGCAGATCGTACAGGTGGGAATAGGCGTGGCTGATCAGCTCGTCCGCGCGCTTGGTCGCGGCATAGAGCGAGGTGGGGCGGTCCACTGCGGCCGTTTCCTCGAGCGGGAAGCGTTTGCTCAGGCCATAGACCGAGGAGGAACTGGCATAGACGAAGTGGCGCAGGTCGGGCAGCAGCCGCGCCATCTCGAGCATGACCAGGTGGCCCATGATGTTGGACTGCACGTAGGCGTAGGGATTGACCATCGAATAGCGCACGCCCGCCTGGGCCGCGAGGTGCACCAAGTGGGTGATGCCGGGCGTGGCGTGGGCGATCGCCTCCATGGCCGCCTTGTCCGCGATGTCGGCGCGGTGGAGCGTGAACCGGGGGCTGGTCAGCCGGGCGACGCGTGCCTCCTTGAGGGTGACGTCGTAATAGTCGTTGAAGTTGTCGATGCCGGCGACGGTGGCGCCGGCGGCCAACAGCCGCTCCGCGACATGGTAGCCGACGAACCCCGCCACACCCGTCAGAAGAACGATCACGCGCCAGCCCCTTATTCCGGGCCATCACCGTTGCAGCGGGCCCTCGCCGATTGCAAGGGTGCCCGGCTCTGGCCGCGCCGGGTGCGGGCTGCCTCGGTCGCGCTGCTGCTGGGGGCGGGCGTGTGCCGGGCCGCTTGCGCCGCCGTGCTGGATGACTTCCTGGCCCGGGGTTACACGGTCGCGGCCGCCACGCGGTTGGCGGGGGCGTTCAATGGCTGCGTCCGGCAGCACCGGCTGGTGTTCGCGGGCGGCTCGGTGTTCGCCTGCGCGCGAACGGCGGGGCAGACGGCGTTCGAGCCGCGCGTGTTGATCCTGCGCCTCGGTGGGGAGCCGCCCTCGGTGGTGCTGGTCGGTTCGGCGGTGCTGGCGGGGGAGCTGCTGCGGTTGCGGCTGCACGGCTACCCCGTGCCGCTGCGGATGAACGCCGACCCGCTGGACGGGGAGGCTGGTCCGTCCATGGCGCTGCCGCCCTTGCGCGCGGGGGCCAGCCTGAACGTGCTCGACCGTGCATTGAACGCGCCGTTGGCGAAGCAGCAGGTGGTGCGTCCGGCGCGGCCAGCCGGTCCCCGGCCGGGCCGTTAACCCGCTGATCATGATCCTCCGTCAGGATGGGTGCGGCAGAAGGGATCGGACATGTTGGCAAGCCCGGGCGTGAAGTGCGGGAAGCTCGAACGGCCGGGGAAGGGGGCCGATAGCTGGTTCGGCATGGTGCTGCTGCTGGGTAGCGGCGTCGTGAGCCTGAAATGCCTCGGCTGGGCAGCGACAAGCATCGAATAATACCTCATGCAATAGTATGCAGTCGTTGCGGAACCCGCTAGCGTGTCCGGGTGGATGGCGGGGGCGTGCGAGTGAGAGGCAGAGCCGGGGCGATACGCTTGCAGCAGAGCGAGACAGCCTCGCCAACGTTCAGCGTCTGGATCGACGCGTTCCGGTGGCTGGCGGCGTTCAGCGTGCTCGTTACCCATACCGGGCTGCGCATGTTGGTGCCGGTTGCGGACATGCCCCGGCCGACGTTGCCGCATATGGCCTACGCGTTCGTCGCCGGGTTCGACCACCAGGCGGTGATGGTGTTCTTCGTGCTCAGCGGGCTGCTGGTGGGCGGTGGAGCGGTGCGGGAGATCGCGGCGACCGGTCAGGTCGCGGCCGGTGCCTATCTGGGGCGGCGGTTGGTGCGGCTTTGTGTCGTGCTCTGGCCCGCCTTCGCGTTGGGTGCAGCCTGCACCGGAGCAGCCCTGGCGCTCGGTGCGGTCGAGCACGGGATCGTGCCGCTGGACGCGCAGGAGCTGCTCGCGGTGCCGGTGCTGCTGTGCAATGCGGCCTTCCTGCAGACGGCGGCCTGTGCGCAATTCGCCGGCAACGGGGCGCTGTGGTCGCTGTTCAACGAGTTTTGGTACTATCTCCTGTTCCCGCCGCTAGCCCTGGCGCTGCTGTCGCGCTTGGCGTGGTGGCGGCGGGCGTTACTTGGCGGCGTGGCGCTGGCGGGCCTGGCTGGGCTGACGGCGGTGCAGTTCACCGGATCTCCGGTCGGGCCCTACATGCTGATTTGGGGGGTGGGCGTGGTGGCCGCCGCACTGCCCCGTCCGCTGGTCCGGCAGCCCTGGCTCGCGGGGGCTCTGTTCGTGGCGGGGTCGCTCGCCATCCGGCTGGGGGTGCGCCGCGCCTTCGCCGGGCTGCACCCGCTGCTGGCGGCCGAGCAGGATTTATTGTTGGCGATGCTGTTCGGGAACCTGCTGCTGACGATGCGGTGCTGCCCCGTACTGCGGCCTCCCCCCCTGCCCCGGTTGCATGGCGTGCTGGCCGGGTTCTCGTTCTCGCTGTACTGCACGCATATCCCGGTGCTGGTGCTGTATATTACCGTGCTCGTCACGCAGGCCGGCGTCGGCTGGCAGATGAGCGGCACCGGCGCCGCACCTTGGGTGTTGGTGAGCGGCGGGCTGGCGCTGTGCGTGGCCGTGGCGTGGCTGTTCGCCCAGGTGACCGAGGCGCACACCGCCCGGCTGCGCCTTTGGCTTGCGCGGCTGTGGCCGGTCCGGCGACACGCCTGATGGGGCGGCTGGAACGCGCCTACGCCTTCGTCGGCGTGATCTACTACGAGCAGGGCATCATCCAGGCGCTGCGAGCCGCGCGCGGGGCGGATGCGCTGAAGCCCGGCTCGTCGGACATCGTCAGCACAGTCTCGCAAGCGGCGATCCTGCTCGTGCTGTTGTGCCTGCTCGCCGCGCGGCGCCGCAGCTACGCAGCGCTGCTGCGGCCGATGCTGCCCTACATCGTGATCGTGCTGTTGTGCTTCCTGTCGGCCGCGTGGTCGGACAACCCGATGGTCACGCTGCGCCGCTCGACCACGCTGGCCGGCTGCGTGCTGTTCGGGCTGTATCTGGCCAATACGCTCGGGGTCCGTGGCGCGGTCGGGATGGCTGGGCAATGCGCGGTTTTCCTCGGGCTGCTGTCGATCGCGGTCTTCGCGGCGGTGCCGTCCATCGGGCGCGAGACGGCGCTCGGCTACAGCAACGCGATGCGGGGCGTGTTCTCGCAGAAGAACCCGATGGCGGAATGCATGCTGCTGGGCGTCAGCTGCACCTGCTTCCGCCTGCTGGACGAGGGGTTCCGGCTCAGCCGGGCCGCGGCGCTGCTGGTGCTGCTGCTGTGCATCGCGCTCAGCCGCTCGGCGACGTCGTCCGGGATCGCGGTGCTGGTGTTGTTCGCCACCGGCTTCATGGCAACGCAGGACCGGCCCCGGCTGCGCCTGGCGCTGTGCTTCGGTGCCGGGTGGCTGATGCTGGCGGTGGTGACGCTTGGCCTGGTGGCGCCGGAGCTGCTGCTGGTTGCATCCGGGCGGGATACGTCGCTGACCGGCCGCGGGCCGCTCTGGCACGAGGTGATCCGCGTCATCGCGCAACGCCCGGTGCTCGGCCACGGCTATGCCGGGTTCTGGAACGACGAGTCGCGGGAGGTGCAGTATCTCTGGCTGAAAGCGGGGTGGCGGGCGCCGGACTCGCATGACGGGTATCTGGACGTGCTGGTCGAGCTCGGGGCGTTGGGCCTTGCGGCGTATGCCTTCATGTGGGCGCGCGTTGCCTTCGCAGCCTGTGCCGCGATGTGGGCGGGTACGCTGCGGGAGGGGCGGTGGGTGGCGCTGTTCATGTTGATCAACGTCGTGCTGAACCTGGATGAAGGGCCGATGCCGTATGCCAACGGCTTCAGCCTAATGATGCCGGCCGCCCTGCTCGCGACTGGCGCCTGGCAGCAGCGGCAGCGCCGGATCGCGGCGTTGCACCGGTGGCGGCAGCCGGCGCCGCCTTTGCTGCCGCTGGCCGAATGACCGGGCCGCTCGTCACCATCGTCATCCCGACGCGGCGCCGGCCGGAGCTGGTGTTGCGCGCGTTGCGCAGCGTGCTGGCGCAGACCCACACGGCGCTCGACGTGGTGGTGGTGATCGACGGCCCCGACCCGGCCACCGCCGGCGCCCTGTGCGACTGGCCGGACGAGCGGGTGCGGGTGCTGCAGAACCCGGCCACCGCCGGCGCCGGGGCGGCGCGCAACCGGGCGGCGCTGAGTGCGAAGGGCGCATGGATCGCGTTCCTGGACGACGACGACGAGTGGCTGCCGGACAAGCTGGCGCGCCAGCTCGCGGCAGCCGCGGGGCGCGAGGTGCTGGTCACCTGCCGGTCCCTGGTGCGCACGCCGGCGGGCGAGGAGTTGTGGCCGCGCACGCTATACGACAACGACGTTCCGGTGGACGAATACCTGTTCGACCGCCGCACCCCGTTCCGGGGGGACGCGCATGTCGGCACCTCCACCGTCCTGCTGCCCACGAGCCTGTTCGCACGCACCCAATTCAGCACGGACCGGCAGAACGAGGACACGACGCTGCTGCTGCGCGTTACCAAGCAGGCGGGGGCGGCGGTGGTCATGGTGCCGGAGCCGCTGGTGGTGCTTTACAAGGAGGAGGCGCGGGAGTCGCTCGGCAGCCGGTTCGACTGGCGGGAGATGCTGCGCTGGGCGGATG
>CAXSEG010000020.1:0-24351 GCA_964235545.1 uncultured Acetobacteraceae bacterium | reverse complement strand
CCCTCGCCGAGCCGGTCCGCTGCGACGGGGCCCGGATCTGACAGGGGCCCTCCAACCTGCTCGGCAATGCCCTGACGCATAGTGCCTCGGACGCACCGGTCCGGGTCGAGGCGGTCTCGGGCTCCGGATTGTTTGAGCTCACAGTGTCCAACGCCGGCACGCTGATACCGGCAACCCTGTTGCCGAAGCTGTTCCAACCCTTCTTCGGGGGCACGGGAACAGTCCCACCGAGGGCTTGGTCTCGGCCTTTATATCGCGGCGGAGATCGCGCGGGCGCATGGCGGGACATTGAGCGCCACCTCCACCCCTATGGAGACCTGCTTCATGTTCCAGATACCGTCGGGGTCAAGAAAGTAGCGGGCTTATGGCTTGCGCAACCAGCGTGCGGCGAGGTGGCTCATGCCGCGGGAGGGCAAGGTCTAGCCGCCTAGCAGTTGGTCCGCCCCGTCGCCACACAGTCTTGCCGCGCGACGAAACCCTGCACGATGGGGAACAGCCACCACGCGAGCAGCCCGATCCCGAGCACGATAGCCAGGGCCAAGACGGGGAACAGACGGGACGGCGGGGGCAGGTCGGACATCATTGCTCGCGTTCGAGGCACTTACGCTCACATGGACCACTCGGCCTTCGCAGGAAGGGGCTAGGCCGCCTCCACCCACACGGACGTGTCGTGGAACACCGCACCGCCCGCCGGACCGGCCGGCTCGTCCGATGTCAGCGCGTTGATACCGATACCGCCATTCCAATCGGCGTTGGGCCAAACCCCCTCCGCGATCACCACGCCGCTCTGCTGTCCCTCGGTGATGGCGGCCCGTAGCTCCACCGAACCCCGGGCATTGCCCAGCCGGACCCGGCCGCCTTCCGCGATGCCCAGCAGCGCGGCATCGGCGGCGCACAGCCGCACCGTCGGCCGGCCCTCGCGCTTGCGGGATCCGGCGGTCTCCGTGAACGTGGAATTGAGGAACTGCCGCGGTGGTGGCGCCACAAGTCGGAAGGGCCCGGCGCTGTCCACCAGGTCCGCATGGTCGGGTAGGGCGGGTAGCCCGGCGGTGTACGGGCCGAGCGCCGCCCAGTCCGCCACGAAGCGGAACCGGCCGTCGGGGAAGCCGAAGCCGCTCAGATGGTGGCTGCGGGCGAAATCCGGCTGCACGTCCAGCCACCGCCGGGTGCGCAGCGTCTCCACGTCGGGCCGGCCGGACAAGCGCAGCGTCTCGTCCGCCATCTGCAGCGCAGTCATGCAAAATCCGCGGTGCTCGGCGCCGAGCCGGGCGGCCAGGGCGCAGACCACGGCGTGGTTGGATCGTGCCTCGCCCGGCGGCTCGATCAGCTTGGGGCCGAGCTGGATATGGCTGTGCCCGCCGGCCTGGTAGATGTCGTCGTGCTCGACGAACATGGTGGCGGGGAGCACCACGTCCGCCAGCCGGGCCGTGTCGGTCATGAACTGGTCGTGCACGGCGACGAACAGATCCTCCCGCAGCATGCCCTGGCGCACGCGATGGCTGTCGGGGGCGATGCTGGCCGGGTTGCTGCTCTGGATCAGGATGGCGTGCACCGGGGGACCGCCCGCGAGCGCCACCGGGTCGTTGGTCAGCACGCTGGCGATGCGGCTCATGTCCAACTCGCGGATCGACGTGTCGCGGTGCTCGAGCCCCTCGATCAGCGTCTTGTCCCAGCCATAGATGCCGCGCTGGCTCCAGGTGGCGCCGCCGCCCTCGTGCTGCCACTTGCCGCACACCGTGGGCAGGCAGGTGACCGCATGCATGTTGGCCGCCCCATTGCGGCTGCGGGTGAAGCCGTAGCCGACGCGGATGAACGCGCGTTCGGTGGTGCCGTACAGCCGGGCGAATGCCTCGATCTCGTCCACGCTCAGCCCGGTGATCGCCGCCGCCCATTCGGGCCCGCGGCTGGCCAGATGCGCCTCCAGTTCGGCCGGGTGGTCGGCACGGGCGGCCATGAAGGCGCGGTCCGCGTAGCCGTCCCGGAAGGCGATGTGCATGGCGGCGCAGGCCAGGGCGGCGTCCGTGCCCGGGCGCAGCGCCAGGTGCATGTCGGCAGCGGCGGCGCTGGGCGTGCGGTAGGGGTCGATCACCACCAGCTTGGCGCCCCGGTCCTTCCGCGCGCGCGTGATGTGGCTCATCAGGTTCACCTGGGTGGATACGGGGTTGCCGCCCCACACCACGATCAGGTCGGACAGCGCCACCTCCCGCGTGTCCGGGCCCCAGATGTCACCCACCCCCGCCTGCCACCCAGCGGCGGCGATCGCCGTGCAGATCGTCATCTTCTGCCGCGAGTAGCCCATCACGTTGCGCAGCCGCTCGATCCCGTCGCGCTGCACCAGCCCCATGGTGCCGGCGGAGTGATACGGCCAGACGGCAAGTTTACCGTGCACGGCCTCCGTCTCGCGGAAGGCGCCGGCGATGCGATCGAGCGCCTCGTCCCAGCCGATGCGGGTGAAGTGTCCGGAGCCCTTCGGCCCCGTGCGCAGCAACGGGTGGGTCAGCCGGTCCGGATGATGGGCGCGCTCGGCATAGCGGGCGACCTTCGCGCAGACCACGCCGGACGTGTAGCTGTTGTCCGCCCCCCGCACTGCACCGATCCGGGCGCCACCCACCACCTCGATCTCGAGCGCGCAGGCAGACGGGCAATCATGCGGGCAGACGGAGGAGCGGGTCTGGGCGAGTGCATCGAAGGGCATGCCGGAAACTATGCACCCGCCGAATGGTCCGATCCACGATTTTCCAGTATCGCCGAGGCGCTACGCCACCTGCCGGTTGAGCTGCCAGATGCTCAGATTGAGCGCGCCCGCGAACGTTACCCAGGCGAGATACGGCGCCAGCAATACCGCGGCCGCCGTGCTGATCGGGGCGAACACCGCGATCGTCGCCGCGATCGACAGCCACAATAGGGTCAGCTCGCCGAATGCGAGGTCCACCCGGCGCATGCCGAAGAACACCGCCGACCAGCCGGCGTTGAACAGCAGTTGCACGACATAGACGGCCAGGGCCGCCTGGTAGCCGTGCTCGCCCGTGCGCCACACCAGCCAGCCCGCCACCGCGATGCAGACGTAGAGCACGCTCCAGGCCGGTGGGAATAGCCAGTTCGGCGGTCGCCAACTCGGCTTGGACAGGCCCTCGTACCAGTCGCCGGGCCGGAAGAATGCCCCCGACAGCGCCGCGCAAAAGCATAGGGCGAAGAACGGCAATAGACTTATGATACCGCTGACGCTCATGCCCGACATCTAGGGCGCGCGTCCGGTCCTGTCGAGCGGCCCGATTGTTGCCAGGCCAAATTCGCCATGAACCCAGCATCGCCTCTCGCCGCGGCCCGGGCCGCCTTGGCTGCCGACCATGCCCATGCCGACCCGGCGCTCTGGATCACCCGCCTGCCGGATGACGCCGTGCTGGCCCGTGCCGCGGCGCTGGAGGCGGAGGGCGCGCAGGGCCGGGCGCTCTGGGGCGTGCCCTTCGCGGTGAAGGACAACATCGACGTCGCCGGCCTGCCCACCACCGCGGCGTGCCCCGGCTACGCTTACACGCCGGCGGAGAGCGCGCCGGCCGTGCAGCGTCTGCTGGAGGCAGGGGCCGTGCTGATCGGCAAGGCCAACCTGGACCAGTTCGCCACGGGGCTGGTCGGTGTGCGCAGCCCCTACGGCGTGCCGCGCAACGTGTTCGACCCGGCGCGCGTGCCGGGCGGCTCCTCCTCCGGCTCGGCCTGCGCCGTGGCGGCGGGGATCGTGCCGTTCGCGCTCGGCACGGACACCGCCGGGTCGGGCCGGGTGCCGGCGATGTTCGGTAACATCGTCGGCCTGAAGCCCACGATCGGCAGCCTGTCGGCGCGCGGCATGGTGCCCGCCTGCCGCTCGATCGACACCATCTCCATCTTCGCCCGCACAGTGGACGAGGCGCTGGTCGCAGCACGGGTGGCCGCCGGGATGGACGCGGCCGACCCTTACGCGCGCGCCGCACCCTTCCCGCATCTGCGCCGCGGTGCCGAAGCTCCGGTGCGTGTCGCGAGCGTGTTGCCGGATGGCTGCACGCCCGCGCAAGCCCGGCTCTACCACGCGGTTGCCGGGCAGCTTGGCGCCAAGCCCGTCGATATCGCGCCGCTGCTGGCCGTTGCCCGGCTGCTCTACGACGGCCCCTGGGTCGCCGAGCGCACAGCCGCCCTTTGCTCCACGCTGAAGACGCCGGAGATGCTCCATCCGGTTACCCGCACCATCCTGCAGGGCGGCCTGGACCGGCGAACCGTGGACGCGTTCGACGCCTTTCACCGCCTCGCGCAGGCCCGGCGTTTCGCCCAGGAGCTGTTCGCGCGGTTCGACGTCCTGCTGCTGCCCACGGCGCCGGGTACCCCGCTCCTGGCGGAGCTGGCGGCGGACCCGATCGGGCCCAATAACCGCCTGGGCACCTGGACCAACTTCGTCAATCTGTGTGACCTCGCCGCATGGGCCGTGCCGTCCGGCCTGGGCTTCGACGGCCTGCCCGGCGGTGTCACGCTCGTCGGCCCTGCCTGGTCTGAGGGGCGGCTGGCGGCGCTGGCCGACCGCGTGCATCGTGCGGCCGTCACAACCGTAGGGAATACGCGCATGGCCCTGCCGCCAGCAGCCGCACCGGAGCCAGCCGGACCGGAAGAGACGGCGCTGTTCTGCGTTGGCGGCCACATGGCCGGGCTGCCGCTGAACGGCCAGATCACCGCGCGCGGCGGCCGCTTCATCGCGGAGGCACGCACCCGGCCGCAGTACCGGCTCTACAAGCTCGGCAACCGCCCCGGGCTGCTGGCCATGCCCGGGGGCGCCGCCATCGCCGGCGAGATCTGGGCCGTGCCCACCGCCACCATCGGCGCGTTGCTGGCCGAGGTGCCGCCGCCGCTCGGCTTCGGTACCGTCATGCTGGAGGGCGGCCCTTGCCTGGGTTTCCTGGCCGAAGCGGAGGGCGTGGCCGGCGCCCCTGACATTACCCACCATGGCGGCTGGCGCGCCGCCCTCGCGGCGAACGACCCCGTGATGACGGCCATGGATGCAGGCGCGGCGCTGATGGGCCTGCCGATCGACCCGGCCTGGCGCGAGGGCGTCGCCTTCCACCTCCGCACGATCCTCGGCCAGGCTGCGACCCTGGCCGACCCGGGTGACCTGGTGGATCCGGCCCCGGTGTTCCGCGCATGAGCTGGCCGACCGCCGCCGCCCTCGCCGCCGATATCCGCGCCGGGCACACCACCGCCACCGCCGCCGTGCAGGGTGCGCTGGACCGGATCGAACGGCACAACGGCACGCTGGGCGCGTTCACGGACGTGCTGGCACAGCGCGCGCTGGTACGGGCGGCCACTGCACCGCAGGGGCCGCTGGGCGGCGTGCCGTTCGCGGTGAAGAACCTGTTCGACGTCGCCGGCCTACCGACCCGTGCCGGTTCGTCGATCAACCGCGCGCTCCCGCCCGCAGCGGCCGACGCGCTGCTGGTCACCCGGCTGGAGGCAGCCGGGGCCATCCTGGTCGGGGCGTTGAACATGGGCGAATACGCCTATGATTTTACGGGTGAAAACCTGCATGACGGTCCCTCCCGCAACCCGCATGACACGGCCCGCATGTCCGGTGGCTCTTCCGGCGGATCGGGCGCGGCCGTGGCCGGCGGCCTGGTGCCGATCGCACTCGGCTCGGACACCAACGGCTCCATCCGGGTGCCCGCGTCGCTGTGTGGCCTCTGGGGGTTGAAACCCACCTATGGCCGGCTGCCGCGCCACGGCACCTTCCCGTTCGTGTCGGCCCTGGACCATCTCGGCCCGCTTGCCCGCTGCGTCACGGACCTCGCCCTCGCCTACGATGCGATGCAGGGGCCGGACGACGCAGACCCGGCCTGCGCGCCGCGCCCCGCCGAGCCCGTGCTTCCGTCATTGGACAGCGGCATCGCCGGCCTGCGCATCGCTGTCGCCGGTGGCTACTTCCAGCGCGGTGCCTTCCCCGAGGTCCTGGCTGCCTTGCACAAGGTGGCCGGCGCGCTCGGCGCCACGCGGCAAGTCGAGTTGCCCGGCGCCGCCCAGGCCCGCGCCGCCGCTTACGTGATCACCGCGACGGAGGGGGCCGCGCTGCACCTCGAGCGCCTCCGCACCCAGCCCGCCGCGTTCGACCCGGCCGTGCGCGACCGTCTGCTCGCCGGCGCGCTCGTCCCTGCCGTGCACGTGGCCCGGGCGCAGAAGATCCGCCGCCAGTTCCAGGCCGCGGTCTGTATCTTGTTCGAGGAAGTGGACGTGATCCTCGCCCCCGCCACCCCCTGCAGCGCCCCGCTGCTCGGCCAGCAGGATTTCGAGCTGGACGGCGTCACGCTGCCCGTCCGCGCCAATCTCGGCGTGTTCACCCAGCCGATCAGCTTCATCGGCCTGCCCGTCGTGGCGGTCCCGGTCTGCGACGGCGCCATGCCGGTCGGCGTGCAGGTGATCGCGGCACCCTGGCGGGAGGATGTGGCGCTCCGCGTCGCCCGCACGCTGGAGCGGGATGGCGTGTGCGCGGCCCGCGCCCCCGATGGATGGAGCTGACCATGGACGTGAACCTGCCCGGCGTCCTCGCCGAGGTGCAAGCGGCCTTCGCCCGCTACGAGGCGGCGCTGACCGGCAATGACATCGCCACGCTGGACGCGCTGTTCTGGGACGGCGCCTTGGTGATCCGCTACGGCATCACCGAAAACCTGTACGGCGCCAGCGAGATTGCCGCCTTCCGCGCCGCCCGGCCCAGCATGGGCCTGATGCGCCGCCTGAGCCGCACGGTGATCACGACCTTCGGCCAGGACTTCGCCACCGTCTCCACGCTGTTCCACCGCGATACCACCCCGGGCAAGGTCGGCCGCCAGATGCAGAGCTGGGTCCGGATGCCCGGGGGCTGGCGCGTGGTGGCAGCGCATGTGAGCGTGATCGACGGGTGATCCTGCTGGTCCGGCACCCGCCGGTTGGCGCTGGGGGACGGTGCTACGGGCGGCTCGACCTGGAACCGGACTCGGCGTGCGTAGCGAGACTGGCGGCCGAGGTCCTGCGTCTAGCAGATCGGCCCTGGACGCTCTGGACCAGCCCCGCCCGCCGCTGCCGCCTGGTCGCCGAGGCGCTCGGCCACCCGATCGTGGATCACCGCCTCCAGGAACTCGACTTCGGCGCCTGGGAAGGCGTGCCCTGGGCCGAAATCCCCCGAGCCAGCCTGGACGCGTGGGCCGCCGACCCGTGGAGCTTCGCGCCCCCCAGTGGCGAGAGCGGCCGCGCCCTTGTTGAAAGGGTCAGCGCATTCGCCGCGGTCTGTGCCAAGGGCAAACACGTCGTCATAACCCACGGCGGCCCGCTTAAGGTGCTGGTGCCGGTCTTGCAGGAGAAGACGGTGGACCTGCTCGCAGCACCCCCGCCGCCTAGCTCGATCACGGTTGTCTTGCCTCGTTTCCTGGTAGATCGTCCGCGCGGAACGACTCCGATGCCGTAGGGTGGGACGCGCTTTGGCGTCCCACCGACCCGCGCACGACGGTATGGACAACCTGGCCGGCTCCCAACCCTCACGCCAGCACCCCCGCCAACGCCCCGCTCATGCACGTCGCCATCGTCCCGCTCACGATTGAGCGCAGGCCCAGCGTCGCGATCTCCGCCCGCCGCTCCGGCACCATGGCACCCATGCCGCCTACCATGATGCCGACGCTGCCAAAATTGGCGAACCCGCACATCGCGTAGGTTAGAATCACCCGCGTCCGCTCCCCCAGCGTGCCCGGTGCCACTGCCGCCAGATGCAGGTAGGCGACGAACTCGTTCAGCACTGTCTTCGTACCCATCAGCAGCCCGGCCGCGTCCGTCTCCGCCCACGGCACGCCCATCAGCCACAGCACAGGGCGGAAGGGCAGAGCGAACAGCCCTTCCAGCGACGGCGCACCGGGCAGGTGCGCCAGGCCGAGATTAACCAGGCTAACCAACGCCACGGCGACCAGCAACGTGGTGGTGATGCCGACCAGCGGGCCGACCCCATCCGCCACGCCGCGCACCAGTGCGTCCAGCGTATCGAGCGCCCGCGTCGCCTCCGGAACGGCGGCAGCCGTGCGTTTGGCCGGCGCGAAGGGCACCATCAAGGCGGACACCGCCAATGCGGCAGGCGTGCTGATGACGGAGGCGGTGATGATGGTGCCGAGTGCGTCCGGGATCACCGGACCCAGAATGGCAGCGTAGATCACCATCACCGTGCCGGCGATCCCCGCCATGCCGCAACTCATCACCGCGAACAGCTCGCCGCGTTGCAGCCCCGCGAGGTAGGGACGGACCAGCAGCGGCGCCTCGATATTGCCGACGAAGATGTGCACCGCCGCGGCCAAAGCCACCGGCCCGTCGATCCCCACCGCGCGCCGCAGCACGAAGGCGAACGCACCCGTGATCCGCTGCATGACACCCCAGTGGAACAGCAGCGAGCCCAGCGCGCTAATCACCAGCACCAGCGGCAGGATCTTGAACGCCAGGATCAGGCTGGCCCCGGGCCGCGTCTCCACGAACGGCAGTGCCCCACCGCCGAGATAGCCGAACAGGAAGCCGGTCCCGTCATCGGTCGCGTGCTGCAGCGCCTCCACCAGACCGTTCAGCAGCATGACCGCCGACTGCGCCGCCGGCACCCCGATCAGCAACAGAGCCAGGGCCACCTGTAGTACGATGCCGCCCGCGACGACGCGCCACGGGATGGCGCGGCGGTCCTCGCTGAACAGCCAGGCTAGAAGCAGGAGGACGAGCCAGCCGAGGACGCCGCGGTTCAATTGAGCGGTTTGGTCAACATCAGGGTGAGCAACCCGAGTTGTTCCGGCCCGTCGATCTCGTCCCATTCCCTGATGGCCGATTCGGAAAGCAGCACGCAGCTTTCTGCGCTTGCCACGGTCTGCCGGCCAACAGGATTGTGATCGGCATCATGGCGCTCGTTCTGCAGTTCGAGGAACGCCCAAGCCTGGTAGCTTCGATCAGCTCATCGGCGTCAACCACCGTAGCGCTTTGCCCAATCGGCGGTCGTCAGGACACGAATATACGGAAAGCCGCCATCGCCCTTCTCTGTCAGCGCGCTCGTCCGGGCCAATCCGCGGCCCACCATATCCTCGGCCCGAAACGGCTTTTGACTGTCCAAACCGATTCCACCATTAAAATAGTAGGCCGGTCCGTCCATCCAGTCGCGGCCTGCATCCACGGCGACACGGCCGATCTTGTTGGGGCCGATCGCCCGGTCCGCGGTCGCGCGGCCGAGTTGGGCGAGTTGGTCAGCGTCTAACGTCAGCATGGTCTAGAGATTGGGGTCCTCGGGCGGACAAGGTCAATGTCGTTAGCTGGCAGCGCTTCAACGTGCCGGCCACGTCCACGGGGGCGGGTCGTCATCGCCCGCCAGAGTCTCGCCAAGCCGTTTCTCCAGCATGATCCGCTCTCCGCCCGCCGCTGCCAGCCCAGCCACCAGTGCCGCGGCATGGGTCACCACGATCACCTGCGACCGCGTCGCCGCCTGCGTGATCAGCCGGGCAAGCGGCGGCAGTAGGTCCGGATGCAGGCTCGTCTCCGGCTCGTTCAGCACCATCAGCGCCGGCGGACGGGGCGTGAGCAGGGCCGCGATCAGCATCAGGTAGCGCAGCGTGCCGTCCGACAGCTCCGCCGTCCGCAGGCTGCGCAACAGGCCGTGCTGCAGCATCAACAGCTCGAACACGCCTGCCTCCGCCGTCACTTCAAGCCGCGCACCCGAGAACGCATCCGTGACCGACGCGGCGAGTGCGTCCGCGTCCCCGATCTCTAGGATCGTCTGCATCGCGGCGGCCAGGTCCGCGCCGTCGGTGGCCAGCACCGGCGTGTGGGTGCCGGCCTGGCGTAACCGAGCCGGTGCGCCGGGGTGCGTTGGCAGGTGGTCATAGAACCGCCAGCCGCGCATGCGCTCCCGCAACACCAGGAGTTCGGCCGCCTCGCGCGGGTCGGTGCATTGCATCAGCATGCTGTCATACGGCTGCAGTGCGGCGTGGATCGGCTGCCACGCCCCTGCCGCGTCGCGGACACGGACACCCGGGCCGCGGCGCTCGGCAAACAGGCTGGCCCGCGTCAGCTTCGCACCGGTCCAAAGGCTCTCAAGCTTGATCTGCGGGTCCAGGCTGAACAAGGTCGGCGACGGCGGCGGCACGCCGAGGTCGATCGCAAAGCCGTAATCCTCACCCGCGAAACCCAGCCGCAAGCTCACGACCTGCTTGCGCACCACGCCCCGCACCGGTTGCGTCCCCTGCAGCATGCCGCGCGAAAACGACTCAGGCCCGGCCCACAGCGTCGAAGGCAGGCCGCCCTCCGCCGCCAGCGATTGGATGATCCGCCCCTGTGCCACATCCGCCAGCAGCCGCAGCGCGCGATACAGGCTGGACTTGCCGCTGCCGTTCGGCCCGGTGACCACGTTGAGCTGCCCGAGGCCGAGCCGCAGGTCCCTCAGCGACCGGTAGCCCGCAACGGCAAGGCAGCCGATCACACCGCGTCGAAGTCGATCACCACCCGCGCCGTGGTGGGATGCGCCTGGCAGGTGAGCACGAAGCCGGCCTTCGTCTCCCACGGCTCGAGCGAGTAGTTCACCGTCATCGCCACCGCCGCCTCCATCACGCGGGCGCGGCACGTGCTGCACATACCGCCCTTGCAGGCGAAGGGCAGGTCCATCCCGGCGCGCAAGGCGGCGTCCAGCACCGTCTCGCCCTCGGCAACCGGCACGTCCCGCCGGTTGCCGTCCACGGTCAGGCTGGCGGTGTACCGCGCCGGTGTATCGGTGCGGGCGGGGCGGGGGCGGGGCACGCCGCCACCCGCCGAAACGAACCGCTCCACATGCACCCGGCCCGCCTCGATGCCGAGTTCGCCGAGCACTGGCTCCAGCTCGTCCAGCATGCCGCTGGGGCCACATAGGAAGACATGGTCCACGCTGGCCGCCGGCACGATGTGGCGCAGCAGCAGGCGGACCCGCGCGGCATCCAGCCGCCCGTTCAGCACGGGGATGTCCTGCTCCTCCTGGCTAAGCACGTGGAAGACGGAGACGCGGCCGAGGTAGCGGTCCTTCAACTCCTCCAGCGCCTCGCGGAACAGCATGCTGCGCAGCGACTGGTTACCGTAGAACAGGAAGAACCGACTCGCTGGCTCCCGCGCCAGCACGCCGCGGGCGATCGAGAGGATCGGGGTGATCCCCGACCCGGCGGCAAAGCCCACATACGTGCGGGCGGCGCCGGGTTCGTAGGTCAGGCCGAACCGACCCGTGGGGGTCATCACCGCCACCTGGTGGCCGGGGGCGAGCGCCGCGTTGGCCCAACTGGAGAACGCGCCCCCCTCCACGCGCTTGACCGCGATGCGCAACTCGCCGTCATCCGGGCCGGAACAGATGGAGTAGGAGCGGCGGATATCCTCCCCATCCAGCGTGGTGCGAAGCGTGAGATACTGGCCGGGGTGGAAGGCGTAGTCGGCGGCGAGCTCCGGCGGAACGGTGAAGGCGACAGAAACCGCGTCCGGCGTCTCGCGGCGCAGGTCGGCGATCCGCAGGTCATGGAACCGCGGTGGCCGCGTGCGTGCGTCGCCCTTTCCTTCTCCCACTCCCTCTGGAAGAGGGCCGAGCGCACCCATCAATGGCACTTGAAGTAGTCGAACGGCTCGCGGCAGCTTTGGCACTGCCACAGTGCCTTGCAGGACGTGGAGGCGAACTCTGCCAGCACCTTGGTGTCCACTGATCCGCAGCGGAGGCACGCGACCGTCTCCACGCCGAACAGCGCGCGCCGGCCGCTGCCGGGCACCGGCGGCGCGATGCCGTACTCCGTCAGTTTCCGCCGGCCGGCCTCGGTCAGCCAATCCGTTGTCCAGGCAGGGGCGAGCACCGTCCGGACCGTCGCATCCGGGAACCCGGCGCGGTCGAGTGCCACGCCAAGCTCGACGGCGATCATATTCATTGCCGGGCAGCCGGAGTAGGTGGGCGTGATCGTCACCTCCACCCGCCCGCCCTCCAGCCGCACGTCCCGCAGCACACCAAGGTCGGCGATCGTTAGCACCGGGATCTCCGGGTCCACGACCGTGGCCGCCGCTTCCCGGGCCCGGTCCAGCATACTCGCGGCCATCACCATTTGGCCCCCGGATGACAGCGCTGGAGGTATTGCATCTCCGCCAGCATCGGCCCGAGATGCTCGGTGTGCCGGCCGGCCCGGCCACCGCGCTGCATCCAGCTCCCCATCGGGATCGCGAGCGACGCGGTCGCCAGCACTGTCTCCACCGTACGCTGCCAACCGCTAAGCAACAACGCCGGGTCAGCGGCGGCCCCGTCCAGGCTTGGGTCCTCCGCCTCGAACATCTCCCCGGTAAACGGCCATAGTGCATCCACGGCGTCCTGCGCGCGGCGGTGGCTCTCCGCCGTGCCATCGCCCAGCCGGATCATCCACTCGCTGCTATGGCGCAGATGGTAGGCGCTTTCCTTCTCGCTTTTTGCGGCAATGGCGGCGAGCGTGGCATCCGTGGATGCCATCATAACCTGCCAATAAGGGTCCGCGAATGCCGAGTAGAAAAACTGCCGCACCATCGTGTGCGCGAAATTTTCGTTCGGTTGCTCCAGCAGTAGCAAGTTGCGGTATTGCGGTGCATCCCGCAGGTAGGCCAACTGGTCCTCGTCATGCCCGGCGCCCTCGACCACTCCGGCATAGTCATACAAAGACCGAGCCTGCCCCAGCAGGTCCAGCCCGATATTGGCCAGCGCCATGTCTTCCTCGAGCGACGGCGCGTGGCCGCACCACTCGGACAGCCGGTGCCCGAGCACCAGCGAGTCGTCCGCCCGCCGCAGCGTGTAGAGCACCAGCGGCGTCTCATCGACCCGGATCGAGCCCGCCATCACATATGCCCGACGTCGTCCGGCACCTCGTAGAAGGTCGGGTGGCGATAGATCTTGCTCTCGGCCGGCTCGAACAGCATGCCCTTGTCCGCCGGGTCACTGGCGGTGATGGCGTTGGACGGCACTACCCACACCGACAGCCCCTCACCACGACGCGTGTACACGTCCCGTGCCGCCTGCAACGCCATCGTCGCGTCCGGCGCATGCAGCGAGCCGACATGCTTGTGCGCGAGCCCATTGCGGCTGCGGATGAACACCTCCCACAACGCCGTGTCGGGCGTCGCCATCAGGCGGCTTGCTTCACGGCAGCACGCTTTGCGGCGTGGGCGGAGGCGGCTTCGCGGACCCAGGCACCGTCCGCATGGCTGCGGCGCCGGGTGGCCAGGCGCTCCCGGTTGCACGGGCCGTTACCGGCGAGCACCTGGCGGAACTCCTCCCAATCGATCGGGCCGTGGTGCCAGTGGCCGTCCGCGTCGCGCGTCATCGCCGGGTCGGGGATGGTCAGGCCGAGCTTCTCCGCCTGCGGCACGGTGGCATCGACGAATTTCTGCCGCAACTCGTCATTGCTGAAACGCTTGATCTTCCAGGCCGTGCTCTGGTCGGAATGCTGGCTCTCGGCGTCCGGCGGCCCGAACATCATCAGGCAGGGCCACCACCAGCGGTCGAGCGCGTCCTGCGCCATCGCCGTCTGCGCCGGCGTGCCGGCGCACAGCGTCAGCATGATCTCGTAGCCCTGGCGCTGGTGGAAGCTCTCTTCCTTGCAGACGCGGATCATCGCCCGCGCATACGGGCCGTAGGAGCAGCGGCACAGCGGGATCTGGTTCATGATCGCCGCACCATCCACCAGCCAGCCGACCGCGCCGATATCGGCCCAGGTCAGCGTCGGGTAGTTGAAGATGGAGGAATACTTGGCGCGCCCCTCCAGCAATCCGTCCACCAGCGCCTCCCGGCTCGTGCCCAGCGTCTCGGCGGCGGCATACAGATATAGGCCGTGGCCGCACTCGTCCTGCACCTTGGCCAGCAGCGCGGCCTTGCGCCGCAGCGACGGTGCCCGGGTCAGCCAGTTGCCCTCCGGCAGTTGGCCCACGATCTCGCTATGCGCATGCTGGCTGATCTGCCGCGTCAGGGTGCGGCGATACGCTGCCGGCATCCAGTCGTTCGCCTCGATCCGCTCCTCGGCATCCACCCTATCCTGGAACCGTGTGAGCAGGGCGGGATCCTCGGTGCTGCGGACCTTGTCCGCCGAGTTCAGGGCTTGCGTGTACACGAGCAGCCTCCGGATTGTTCTTGCCGGCAAGATACGTCACCGAATGTGATGACAGCAAGCTAATTCGGTAACGCTTCCGAGGCGCTCCGGACGGGAGTGCCAACGCTGAACCGGCGAAACAGGTCGGGATGCGCTACCGGCTGCTTGTGCCCGGTCAGCCAGGCTTCGCTCGCCGGCAACAGCGCCGCGTAGGCCTCCGCGCATAGTCGCCGCGCCGCAGCCCCGGGCCAGTCCGGCGGCAATACCTCGGCGGGCAGGGCAGGGGTTTGTAGCACGATACGACGATACTCGTGGATCATCAGCGTGCGCGCGGCCATCGCCTCAAGTGGCGCCGGATCGGCCCAGCCAGGCAGCGCGCTGAATGCGGCGATAAAGCGGGTGTAGGAGGCGGCAATGCGGTCGAGCGGCCAGGCCTGCGCCACCAGGGCTCGGGCCGAGCCCGGATCGGTCGTCGCTTGCAGCGCGATCGCCCTAGCGGGCAGTGGGGCGGCACCGGTGGCCACCCACAACCCCGGGATCGCCGGCGCGAACCCCGCCCGCACCATCGCCGCACGGTCCAGCGGCTGAAGCACCAGCTGGAACACCCCGTCCCACTCCGGTGGCCCGCCGGCGTAGATCAGGTCCGCCGCCGCCGTGAACGTCGCCATCCCCTTCGCCGTCAGCTCGTAAGCGCTACTGCGGCTCACCCGGCGCCGCTCCGTCCAGCCATCCGCCACCAGGCGGGACATCGAGGTGCGCACCGCCCCCGCATCCACGCCCAGCGCCGCCAGCAGATCCACCAGCGTCGCCAGCCACACCGACCCGCCGCGTGGCACGATCGCGTCGCCGAAAACGGTCACCACGACCGACCAGGTACGCTGCGGCTTCTCCCGCCAGTGCGCGAGCAGGGGGCCGAGAGTCATGCCCGACTCTGCAGCAGTGGGGTCAGCGTCGGACGAACATGTGCAGTTGACGGCGGCATCTTGCACCGCGGACGATGCGCCATGCTGCGCATCCTTGTCATCAACCCGAACAGCTCGGCCGCATGCGGCGCCGGGATCGACGCGGCGGTGGCCCCGTTCCGCAGGCCAGGCGGCCCAGCCATCGACGTGATCAGCGTGCCCGCCGGCCCGCCCGCGATCCTCAGCTGGCGGGAGTGGCACGCTGCCGTGGAGCCGATGTGCCGCCTGGTGGAGCGCGAGCCGGCGGATGCCTACGTTGTCGCCTGCGCCTCGGATCCAGGACTGGAAGCCGTGCGCACCGTCACGGACCGCCCCGTGCTCGGCGTGTTCCGCTGCGCCGTCGCCACGGCGCTGACCCGGGCCGAGCGGTTCGGCGTGATCGCGATCGTCGAGGCAAGCCGGGGCCGCCACCTCGCCGCCCTACGCGCGATGGGCCTGGAGGCGCGCCTCGCCGGCGAGGTGGCGCTGGACGTGGCAATGGAAGCGTTGCTGGATCCCGTGGCAGCGAGAGGCCTGCTGATCGACGGCGCGATGCGCGATGGACCTGGCCAGAGCCGGCGCCGGTGTCGTGGTGCTGGGCTGCACGGGCATGGCCGCACACCGCGCCGCAGTGGAAGCGGCCTGCGGCGTGCCGGTCGTCGAGCCATGCCAGGCGGGGGTTGCAATGGCGCTACTAAGCTTTGGCTGAGCGTGCACCTCTTCTCCCTCTCCCTCTTTTCGGAGAGGGCGGGGTGAGAGAGCTTGGGATGCTCGCCGTATCGTGCTCTTCTTAGCTATTGATTAAAGGAGCCGCCATGCGCCCCGCGATACGCGTTGCGGCCTGCATTATCGCCACCCTCGCCCCCTTGGCATCGGCTCGTGCCGAGCCCGCATTCGAGCTCACGGGCAAGGGTGTGCAGATCTACGTCTGCACCCATTCATCCAACGGCTACGACTGGACGCTCAAGGCACCGGACGCGCGCTTGCTGGACGCCCAAGGCAACGATGTCGGCCACCACTTTGCCGGCCCGAGCTGGCAAGGGAAGGATGGCAGCTTGGTGACGGGAGAGTCGGAATACACCGCCAGCGGCACCCCGGGATCAGTTGCCTGGCTCGTGTTGCGCGCGAAGACGCATTCGGGGCAGGGCATGTTCGCGACCGTGAAGGCGATCGTCCGCACCCGCACCCTAGGCGGCGCCGCGCCGGCCGAAGGATGCGACGCGGCCCACGCAAATACGGAGACTCAGGTCCCGTACAGCGCCAGCTATAGCTTCTTCCCGGGCTGAGACCGCGCCTCAACCACGCAATTGGCGCACGACCTCCGCGACCGTCTGATCAACTGTACCGCTCACATCCACCTCGATCACGTGCTCGTCCGCCGCCGGCTCCTCCAGCGTCGCCAACTGGCTGTCGAGCAGGGTAGGCGGCATGAACTCGTGGTGGCGGCCGTGCACGTGGGCGTCGAGTGTCGCGCGGTCGCCGTGCAGGTAGACGATTTGCACGTCCGGAGTGCCGTTGCCGATCTGCTCGCGGTAGCTGCGTTTGAGCGCGGAGCAGGTGATTACGCCATTCTCCCCCGCCTGCAGCCTGGCCTGGATCCAAGCGGCGATGATGGCGAGCCAGGGCGCGCGATCCAGATCCGTGAGCGGGTGCCCAGCGGCCATCTTGGCCACGTTCGCCGCCGGGTGCAGCTTGTCGCCCTCCTGGAACATCCACCCGAGCTCCGCGGCAGCCCGCTCGGCGATCGTGGTCTTGCCCGAGCCGGAGACGCCCATCACCACCACCACCCGGCTCATCGATGCAGCGTCCGGACGCCGGTGGCCTCGGCGACGAACACCGTGTCCGCCCGGCCGATGAACAGCCCGGTTTCCACCACGCCCACCACCGCCTGCATCGCCGCGTCGAGCGACGCCGGGTCGTCCGTGGGTGGGATGTGGCAGTCCAGGATCAGGTTGCCGCCATCGGTGTGGAAGGGCAGCCCGCCGGCCACCACCCGCAGCACCGGCCGCGTATGCAGCAGGGCCAGGCGCCCGGCCGTCGCCTGCCAGGCAAACGGCGCCACCTCCACCGGGACCGGTGAGTTGGTGCCGAGCCGGTCCACCACCTTGCTGGCATCCACCACGATCAGCAGCCGGGCACTCGCCTGGGCCACGATCTTCTCCCGCAGCAAGGCACCACCCAGGCCCTTGACCAGATGCAGCGACCCGGTCGCGACTGCATCGGCACCGTCGATCGTGAAATCCAGCCGTGTCGCTGCATGCAAATCGATCAGCTCGATGCCGCCTGCCCGCGCCTGTGCGGCACTGCGTTCGGACGTCGGCACGGCGGTGATGCGCAGCCCGTCGCGCACACGCTCGATCAGCTTGGCAATGGCGAACGTCGCGGTCGAGCCGGTGCCTAGCCCCACGACCATCCCGTCCTCGACGAGCGCCGCGGCGGCCTCGGCAGCATGGCGTTTCAGGTCTGCGTGCGAGTCCTCCGTCATCGTGCAGCGGCAGCCTCGTCCGTGAACAGCACGCGCGTGCCGACAGGGACGACGTGGACGGCGGGCAAGGCCGGGTCACCCGCGATGGCGCGGGCCAGAATTGCGCGCTTGCCCTCGCCGACGGCCAGGAACGCGACGGCGGCGGCGCTGTCGAGCGTGGGGTAGGTCAGCGTCAACCGTGGCTCGGGCTTGGCGCCGATCACGGCGGCGGTCCAGGCCGTGCGTTCCTGCAATGCGGCCACGCCGGGGAACAGGGAGGCGGTGTGCCCGTCCTCCCCCAGCCCGAGCAGCTGCACGTCGAACAGCGGCCGCGCCGGGTCGAGCGTGTCGCTGCCGTAGAAACGCTTGAGCGTGTCCGCATAGTGCAGGGCGGAATGCTCCGGATCCCCGTCGGTCTGCCAGGGATGCACCTGCGCCGCCGGGATCGGTACGTGATCGATCATCGCCTCACGCGCCATGCGGTAGTTGCTGTCGGGATGGTTGGGCGGCACGAAGCGCTCGTCACCGAAAAATACGTGGGTGCGATCCCAGGGGAAACGCCCACGAAACTCATCAGTCGCGAGCAACGCATACAGCGTCTTGGGCGTCGAGCCGCCGGACAGGCCGAGCGCGAAGGTTCCCTGCTTCGCCAGCGCCCTCGCCAGCAGCCATTCGGCGACGTGACGCGCCACCGCGGCCGCGGTGGTGATGACGACGATGTCGCCGGCCTTGTCGGCATTGCGCTCGCTCATGCGAGGATAAACTTCTCGACGGCCTTGGCGAATCCTTCGTCCTCGTAGCTGGCGGTCACCGCGTCTGCCTCCTTCTGCACGGCTTCGCTGGCATTGCCCATGGCGATGGCGAACCCGCTCGGCTTGAACATCAGTACATCGTTCGGCTGGTCGCCGATTGTGGCAATCTGCCCGGCATCGATCCTGAGCGTGCGCGCTAGATACGCGACGACGCTACCCTTGTTGGCCTCGGGATGCGTCACGTCCAGGTAGTATGGCTGCGACCGTGCGGCGGACACGGACTTGCCAAGCGCGTCCTGCACAGCTTTCTCGCACCCGGCCACCTTGTCCCCGTCATCGCTGACGCCGACGAGCTTTATCGCCCGCCTGAGGTGCTCGTCGGTGAATTCCTTCACCACCTTGGGCGGGAATTTGACCGTGTGCTCCTCCTTCTCGCGGTGGGGCGCGTCCATGTCCCGGATCAGCCAGTCGTCACCGGCATACACCCAGGCATCGAGGCCCTGCTGCAGGATCAAGTCTAGCGTCTTCCGGGCGGCCGCCGGGTCGAGCGTGTGGCTCTCGATGATGCTGAGGTCCTTGTTCACGAACAACCCGCCGTTGAACCCGGCGATTGGTGTGTTGATCTGCAGTGGGTCGAACAGCATGCGCATGCCCATGGGCGGCCGGCCGCTGGTGAGGGCGAACTTCACGCCCTTCGCCTCCATGGCGCGCACGGCCTCCTGGGCACGCTCTGTCAGTATCTTGTCCTTGGTCACCAGTGTGCCGTCCACGTCAGCGAGGAACAGCGCGATCTTGTCGGGGCGGGGGCGGGGCATCGGTGACTCCTAAGCGGCGTGGGGCAACACGAAGCGGTCGATCGCCCCGGCCCAGCCGTCGTGTTCATTGGATGCAGTGTGCAGCTTGGCCTCAGATGCGACGTCGGCGGGCGCATTACCCATCGCGATGCTGTGCCTGGCAACGCGGAACATCGGCAAATCGTTATGCTGGTCGCCAAGCACACAGATGTGGTCCAAATCCACGCCGTACCAGGCAGCAAAAGCCTGGACGGCGGTACCCTTGTCGGCGGACGGGTTAGTGACGTCCAGGTAGTAGGATTGTGACCGGTGCGCGTTCGCCGTGGTCCCGAGCAAGCCCTGCAACTCAGTCTCGCATACCGCCAACCGGTCGAGATCCGCCGACGCTCCCACGACTTTGCCGCAACGGGCGAGGTAGGGCGTGAAGTCGTCCACAACCTGCGGCTCGAAGCGGACCGTCATTCGCTCCCGGGCCACGTAGTCACCCCCGAAATCCTTGATGAACCATTGATTGTCTGCGAACAGCCAGGGCGAGACAGCCCGCTCCGCGAACAGGGCCAGGCTGTTCCGCACCGCGGCCTCAGGCACGAACCACTCCTCGAGCACCGCGCCGTCGGGCGCCAGGATCGTGGCACCGTTGAACCCACCTAGAGGGCCGGTGAGACCGAGGTCCATGGTCAAGAACGCCATCCCGCGGGGTGGCCGGCTGCTCACCAACGCCAGGTGGATGCCGGCCTCGCGCAATCGGTGGGCAGCCGCGATAGTCGCAGGGGTCAACACCTTCTGGCGCGTGACCATCGTGCCGTCCACATCGGAGACGACGAGCTTGATCACCTGAGCGGCTTCCAGTGCCGGCCTTCCAGCGACAGCAGCGCATCGGCCGCGGCCGGCCCGGCAGTGCCGGAAGTGTAGGTGTGGATCTTGCACCCACCGTTGGCGACCGCATCCAGGATCGGCTGAACACCTTTCCATCCGGCCTCGATGTTGTCGGCTCGGTTGAACAGCGTCGGATCGCCAATCAGCACGTCGTAGATCAGCGTCTCGTAGCCGGTGGACGGCTTCAGCTCGAAGAAATCCTCGTAGCGGAAGTCCATCCGCACGTCGCTCAGCTTCACGACCTGGCCGGGCTGCTTGGCGTTGAAATGCAACGCGATCCCCTCGTGCGGCTGCAGGTGCAGCACCATCGCGTTCGGTGGCACGCTGCCAGCCTCGGTGCCGCGGAACATCATCGTCGGCGCCTGCTTGAACGTGATCACGATCTCGGTCGTGCGCGTGCTCATACGCTTGCCGGTGCGCAGGTAGAACGGCACGCCGGCCCAGCGCCAGTTGTCGATGTGCAGCTTGATGGCGATGAACGTCTCGACCGACGAGTCGTGCGCCACGTCCTGCTCGGTCGCATAGGCCGGCACGTCGCCCAGATGGTCGATGGTGCCCCCGATATACTGGCCGCGCACGACGTCCCGTTCCACGTCGGCGGCCGTCATCGGGTGGATCGCGTCGATCACCTTCGCCTTCTCGGTGCGCACGGCATCGGCGTCGAACGAGTTGGGCGGTTCCATCGTCGTCATCGCCAGTAGCTGGAACATGTGGTTCGGCACCATGTCCCGCAGCGCCCCGGTGACCTCATAGAACTTGCCGCGTGATTCCACGCCAACCGTCTCAGCGGCGGTGATCTGCACGCTGTCGATGTGGTCCCGGTTCCACAGCGGCTCGAAGATGCCGTTGGAGAAACGCAACGACATGATGTTCTGCACCGTCTCCTTGCCGAGGAAATGGTCGATCCGGTAAATCTGGCTCTCGTCTAGCTCCGAAAGTATGTGGCTGTTCAGCTCGTTCGCGGAGGGCAGGTCGTGCCCGAACGGCTTCTCGATCACGACCCGGCGGAACATGCCCTCCTTCTGGTCGGTCAGGCCGGATTTATGCAGCATGTCAACGATGCCGCCGAAGAACCGGTCTGCGACGGCGAGATAGAAAACGGCGTTCCCATTCTTCAACCGGTCGGCCAGAACGTGGAACGTCTCGTCCTTGGTAAAATCGCCTTGCATGTAATGCAGCCGGCTTTTCAGCCAGCTCCACCACTCCTGGTTCAGGGTCTTTTCCGCGAACTCGCCCCCGGCTGCCGGGGTGAAGCTCTCCATCATGGTCTGCTGACGGCCCTGGAAGTCCTCATCGGAGCCGGCGTCGCGATCAACGCCTAGGACCGAGAAACCGCCATCGAGCAACTTGGACCCGGACAGGTTATAGAGCGCCGGCATCAATAACCGCTTGGTGAGGTCTCCGTTCGCGCCGAAGATCACCATGGTGCACGCGGGTGCCGGGTCGGCAGTCTTCCCCAGTGCGTGCGAGTCGCTCGAGGCGTGGACGGTATTGATCACCGTGCTACGCCTTCGGCTCGACGTGCCCACCGAAGCCGAAGCGCATGGCGGACAGCATCTTCTCGCCAAAGGTGTGCTGCTGGCGGGACCGGAAGCGGGCGAACAGCGAGGCGGCGAGCACGGGCACCGGCACCGCCTCCTCGACGGCGGCGTCGATTGTCCAGCGACCCTCGCCGCTGTCGGATACGTCGCCGCTGAACTTTTCGAGCTTCTCGTCGCTGGCCAGTGCCTGCGCGGTGAGGTCCAGCAGCCAGGACGACACCACGGAGCCACGGCGCCACACCTCGGCAATGTCGCCCATGTTGAGGTCGTAGCGCTGGTCCTCGGCCAACTCCGTGCTGTTCTTGTTCTTCAGCACATCGAAGCCTTCGGCGTAGGCCTGCATCATCCCGTACTCGATGCCGTTATGCACCATCTTAACGAAATGGCCGGAGCCGGCGGGCCCGCAATGCAAGTAGCCTTGCTCCGCGGTCGGATTGCGTCCTTCACGGTGCGGTGTTTTGTCGATGTCGCCGGCACCCGGTGCGAGTGTGGCGAGGATCGGGTCAATATGCTTCACCGCCGCGTCCTCGCCGCCGATCATCATGCAATAGCCGCGCTGCAGCCCCCACACGCCGCCGGACGTGCCCACGTCAACGTAGACGATCCCCTTCTCGCGCAACTCCTTCGCGCGGCGAATGTCGTCCTTGTACATCGAGTTGCCGCCGTCGATGATAATGTCACCCGTCTCCATCATCTCGCCCAGCGTCTTGACGGTCTCCTCCGTTATCTGTCCGGACGGCAGCATGACCCAGACGATCCGCGGCGAGGGTAGCTGCTTGACCATGTCCGCGAGCCCGGATGATTTTGCGGCACCTTCGCCGACGATGCCGTCCACCGCCTTCTCGTTGTTGTCGTACACCACGCATTCGTGGCCGTGCTTCATCAACCGCAGGCTGATATTGCCGCCCATACGGCCCATGCCAATCACGCCAAGCTTCATGCTGGAACTCCTAATGGACGGCGTTGCTAATGGCGGAGGCGAGCGTCTTCAACCCTGCCTCCAGATCACCCGTAATGTGGACGCGCAAGGCCCGCCGTCCGCGTTCGGCCAGCACGTCGAAATCGCCGCGGGCCTGGGCCGCCTTCACCACGCTGAACGTGTAGCGCTCGCCCGGTACGGCCAGATCGGCCGCGTCCTGCGCCGTGACCTGGACGAACACGCCGCTGTTCGGGCCGCCCTTATAGGCCTGGCCTGTCGAGTGAAGAAACCGCGGCCCGAACTCGGCCACCGTCGCCACGTGCTTAGCGTCGCGGATCTCGGTGCGCAGATCCTGCAGGAGGGCGATATGCTCCGGCGTACGATTGATGTAGGCGATCAGCGCCGCATAGTCGCCAGCCCCGAGCCGGGCCAGGTGCGCCTTCATCACAGCGTCCAGCGTGGTGCCGGCACGGCCCAATTCGGCCGCGTTCTTCGTGTCGCTGAACAGCTGGATCGCGCCATCCGTCAGGAACGGCGTCTCATCCGGAAGCTTGCCATCGTCGTTGTAGGCGCTGGTCAGCTTCTTGGTGACGATCTTGCTGGCCTCCACGTCCGGCTGGTCGAACGCGTCGATCCCGATGATCGACCCGGCGACCGCGGTGGCGAACTCCCACAGGAAGAAGGCCTGGCCAAGCTGCAGCGTGTTGGCGAACTCGACCCGCACGACCGGCTGTCCAGCGGCTTCGAGGGCTGTAATCGCCTTTTCCTGCGCCGGATCGGGCCCGTCCTTGAGGCGAAGATAGGCGAACACCCGGTCCGTCCCGTACTGCGAGGCGTCCGCCAGTGGCTCGTTGTCTACGGGGACGATGCCATGGCCTTGCTTGCCGGTGCTCTCCGCCAGCAGCTGCTCCAGCCAGGCGCCGACGTCGTAGATGCCGGGAGAGGCGACGATGGTCACCTTGTCCCGCCCGTGGGTCGCGCCGATGCCCAGCACGGTGCCGAGCTGCACGCCCGGGTTCTGCAGCGGCGGCGTGCCCGCCGCGCAGGCCCGCACCATCAACGCCGCCGAGTGCAGGAACTGCTCAAGGTCCAGGCCCATCGCCGCAGCTGGGACCATGCCGAAGTTCGACAGCACGGAGTAGCGGCCGCCGATCGCCGGGTCACCGTAGAAGATGCGGCGAAAATGGTCGCCCTCGGCCACCTTTTGCATGTGGGAACCGGGGTCGGTGATGGCGACGAAATGCTCGCCCGCCTTGCCCTCGCCGACCGCCTTCTGCATCGCGTCCCAGAAATACGCCTTCAGGATGTTCGGCTCGAGCGTCCCGCCGGACTTGCTGGACACGATCACCAACGTGGTCGCCAGCGTCACCTTCTTCTCGAACGCGGCGATCTGCTGCGGGTCGGTGCTGTCGAGCACGTGCAGCGCCGGGTAGCCGCCGCGCTTGCCGAACGTCTCGCCCAGCACCTCCGGCCCGAGGCTGGATCCGCCCATGCCCAGCAATAGCACGTCGGTGAAGCCGGCCTGGTGCACCTCCTCCTGGAAGGCCTTGAGCTGCGCCAGGTCCGCCGTCCGGTCGGCCACGATGTCCAGCCAGGCAAGCCACTTGCCTTCGTCCTTGCCGGTCCACAACGACGCGTCATGCGCCCAAAGCTTGCGGACCTTGCCGGCCTCGCGCCAGTCGTCGAGGCTCTTCTCGACTGCTTTGCCCATGTCTTCCGGCAGCTTGGAGCTGACCGTGATGAGCGTGTCGCCCAGCATGCCGTTGCGCTTGGCCGCCACGGCACCGAGCAGGTCGTCCGCCGCTTTGGCGAACTGCTTCACGCCATCCTCGACCAGGTCGTGCGTGACTTTGTCGAGGTCCAACCCGAGGCGCTTGGCGGTGCCCAGGATCTCCTTCGCGTCGTCCAGCCCCACGGTGAGCGCCTCGGCGCCGTGGCCGTGGTCGCGATACGCATCCATCGTTGCTGGCGGCATGGTGTTGA
>CAXSEG010000019.1:0-24760 GCA_964235545.1 uncultured Acetobacteraceae bacterium | reverse complement strand
AGCTTTGGACGCGAAAAACGCCCCTCAGGGGGTCACTATTCGCCGCGATTTCACAATCTGGGTCTGCGAAGTTCAGCAGCATTCCTTTACGCTTAGCCACTTTCTCAAAATGCCGTCGAACACGGTTCCAGACTTCGGCAGGCATTTCTAGACCGCCATTTAGCGATCAGCCGCCCCGACTACGAAGTTGCTCCGGTCCAACAAATAAAGGCCTTAAATATTGCAGCGCGAAGCTTGCGCACCACACATAGTCCCGTCGTCCCGCGTGTAGATAAGGGTTAGACCACTTATACATACGATTCACGTCATGAAGGTCGACGCTGGCGTAAATTTGCCGCTCGAACTGAAAAATTACATCCATCAGTTCGCTGAGCGGTATAGGCTTCGGATTATCATTCTTTGGATCGAAGTAAGACTGCACCCCAAAAGCGCGGCGCAGCCGCAGCTCAATAGCTGTGCGCAAGATCGAAACGGGTGCGAAGGGAGCACGATCGGTGTGGGTCAGCCCGCTGTATCGACCGTAGAGCATCTGCTCTGCGGCTTTGAACACCTCAAAGGTGCGATCATGGTTGATGCGATGGACGCCATAGGCACCTGGAAGTTCGAGCCGTATTGCTCCCGCGCGCTCTAGCATAACGATGGCGTCTAGTAGGATTTCGGAGATACCTTGCCGCACCTCGATTTCCGTGGCGCCGGTGAGTGGCCCATTGCTGTGCTCTGCAAACGCTTTGGCCGCGTTACAGAACCGGTCGAGTTCGGCTTGGAACATGACCACCTGAGCGCTGTAGTAGCGGGCAGTGTTCGGCAGGGTGATTGCTTCCTTGTAGCTGACAGCAAAGCCTGCTCGCACAGCCTCTTGCACGGAAAGTGGTTTGGCCGCCGATCCGAGGACTCCTCTTATCTCTTCCCGCACCCACGGTGCCGCGTCTTCAGCGGCCCACTTCGCCAGCTCGATCAGCGACCCTTCGCTCAGGGTCCTTCTCTTTTCGATGTAACCTCGAGCGTCCATACCCAGACCTAGCGTCCTTCCCCTCAGAGACACTCACCCCCAACTCTAGGTCATGTCCTTAATCTTGATAACAGATTTTATCAAGAGTAACGTGAGTAGATGCAGCCTGACCAACCCAGCCCGTTCGACCCCCAGTCCGACCAACTCCCCGCGGCAGCTCCGTCCGCCGGCCGGCTGCTGACCGCGGCGGAGTTCCACCGCCTCGCCGACGTGCCGGCCGAGGCCGAGTGGTTTGCCAACATCCGCAACCCGAGTACCCGGCGCGCCTACCAGGCGGCGATCGGCGACTTCATGCGTTTCACCGGCATCGCCCGGCCCGAGGAGTTCCGCACCATCACCCGCGCCCATGTCATCGCCTGGCGCGACCAGCTCGTCAGCCGTGGCCTTGGCGGCAGCACCATCCGGCATCGGCTGGCATCTCTATCCTCGCTCTTCGAGCACCTGTGCGAGCGCAATGTTGTGACCCATAACCCAGTCAAGGGCGTAAAGCGTCCACCGGCGGAGGGGGGTGAAGGTAAGACCCCGGCGCTCGGCGACCACCAGGCGCGCCAACTTCTGGCCGCGCCCGAAGACGACAGCCTGGCCAGCAAGCGCGACCGCGCAATCCTCTCGACGCTGCTGTTTCATGCCCTTCGCCGGGACGAGCTGTGCAAGCTGCGGGTCAAGGACGCCCGGCATGTCCGCCGTGGCGTGCCCCATCTTCCAGTGCAGGGCAAAGGCGAGAAAACCCGCTACGTGCCTCTGCACCCAGGCACGGCGGCGCTAATCCACGATTACCTAGAGGCGGCGGGGCATGGTGCGGATGAGGCTGGGGCACTGTTCCGGCCGCTGCGCAACAACCGCACCAGCCGGCTGGAAAGCGCGATTACCCCAGATGGCGTCTACAAATTGGTGCGGGCTTACTCGGCCGAGCTCGGCTTTGAAATCGGCGCTCACGCGCTTCGGGCTACCGCGGCGACTAACGCACTCGACCATGAAGCCGACATTGCAAAGGTGCAGGAGTGGCTAGGTCACGCCAACATCGCCACAACCCGCATCTACGATCACCGACGGACGCGACCGGAGGACAGTCCAACGTTTAAGGTTGTGTACTAAATCTAAGCTCAGTTGCCGTCGCCCAGTCACAATGTCAGCATTGCGACGATCTCGCGTTTATCGTGAACAGGCGATATCTCTTATACTTCACGCGGTAGCGGCTCAGGGTTTGGGCGGATCATTCGAATCCCGTTGAATCAGTTTTGAACTTGAGCTGCCGGGCGTTGTCCCTCACGACACTGACGTCCGCGTCGTCAAAGCCGTTCTCCGCTTCGGCTTCGATCTCCAGGGTGACCCTGACCTTAACCCCGTCGGTTCGCTGGAGATCCAGGATGACCGCGTTCAGGATCGCCTCAAACGCTTTAGCCGGGCGCACCATGTCCAGCTCCACCGCACCGAAAAAACGCCGCGGTTTATGCGGTGCGGCCGTTTGCGAGCCAGTGTTCACCGTAGCCTGTGTCTGTGCATTACCATCCGCCGTGCCAGCCTGACAGCCACCAGCAAAAGGCGCCGGATTCGGAGCCGTGTTTGCCTGTGCCGCCGCGACCTCCGACCGAACCAGCACGGCCGTAGCGGGAAAGCTCTCTGGCGCCCCTTTGGCCCAAGCCAAGCCGACATAGCGCCCGGCCGTTTCGTCGAACCGGTCTGCATACCCGAAGGAAGGATCAAGCTTCGCAACCGCATCGCGAATTGCGCTTTCAAGCACGAGTCGGTCGCGCAACTTGGGCAGGTAGGCGTAGGACGCGAACCAGTCTGCCAGTTCCCCCACGCCCAAATGTGGCGTGCCTTCCGGCCATAGCGGCTTGAGGTGCAGCGCAAGCGCATCTGGCCCAAGCTTTTCCTTGGCGATGCCGTCCCCCCGCGGCCCCGCTTTTTCGTACACCGCCGCGGGGATCGCCGCCCGGTCTTTGGACGCGATCGACAAATGGTCCAGGTCGAACGCGGTTCCCGCCGATGCGGCCTTGACGGGGAACAGGATGTGGCTCCAGGCCAGGCGCACGGCCTTGGCGGCGCCATCTCGGTTGCCCTTCGCCTTTTCCGTCGCATCGCGCATCTGCGCGGGGGGCAACTGGTCCTGCAGGCGCTTGTCGGTGGCGATCTCCGCCCAGGCCAGCGCCTTGCGCATCGCGTCCCGGGCAGTGGCGAGGAGCTGCTCGTCCGCCGCCACGAACATCAGCGTGTTGCGGTAGCGGCGCTGCGCCGTCCGGCAGCGCATTAGCGCCTCCGTGGCCGCGTCCGTCGCGGTGGACTGGTTCACACCCTTGCCGGCATGGCGGAACGCCGGGCCGAGAATGACGAGCGAGAGCGCGGGCGCGTCGTCACAGCCCGTCGGTTCGTCCGGAGCGGCGAACACGCGGTTGAACCCGGCCTTGGTTGCCCCGTCCTCTCGCAGCACGCGCACGATCGCCTCGTCCACCTCGTGAGCGAGCAGCGCCTTGGCGCGGTCCTCTGCCAAACGGTTCAGCGTCGGCTGGGTGGAAAACCAATACCGCCCGGCCTCCTCGTACAGATACGTGGCCTTTTCCGTCAGCTCCCGCAGTGCATCCCCGAAGATGGATAATTGGTCGCCCGGCTCGGCGCAGGCCAGCCGCAGCCCTTCCGCCGTCAGCCCTGCATTCGGCCGACCGGCCAGCGGGGCCGAGCATAGGAACACCGCCCGCGCCGCCCGCGTCGCCGCCCGGTATTGGGAGATGCGACGGGACGGGTTGGCTTCCATCGCCGCCGGCACCGAGCTTTCCCCGTCAACCTCCCGGTCAACAACAGCGCCGAAATTCGCATCCAGCGGATACAGTACGCTCCCCCGCACCCGCTCGTGCGCCACCGGCACGCGGGCGGGGGTGATCAGGGGGTCCTTCACGTCATTGTGCCACAGCGTGCCCACCACGTTGGCCATGAAACGCA
Source organism: uncultured Acetobacteraceae bacterium (assembly GCA_964235545.1). Lineage (GTDB taxonomy): Bacteria > Pseudomonadota > Alphaproteobacteria > Acetobacterales > Acetobacteraceae > LMUY01. Next base: position 20,814 of record CAXSEG010000019.1, on the reverse strand, counting down.
GCACGCCGCGGGTCCGCTGGAACTTCTCCAGGCTGGCCCATTCCTTAGAAAGCCGGTTGAACAGCTCCGGATGGATCGGATAGCTGAGCTTCAGCAGCTCGCGGTACCGCGCCTCCTTCGCCTCCGGCGGGAACTCGGCTGCATTAGTCTTATACATGTCCGCAAAGGCGCGCACCGTCTCGTCCCGCGCGCGCTCCCCTTCGCTGTCCAGAACCTGGAACAGCCGGCGGCGAATGATCTCATACGTTTCATCGCCGGAGGCCGGCAGCCAAGCGGATTGCACCCGGCCGAACACCTTTTCCAGCCGTAGCAGCGCGGCCTCGCCCTTGGGCCCACCTGCCTCCGCCACGCTTTCGGGCAGCGAGCCGATGATCAGCACGCCCGGCGCCATCTTGGCTGCCTCAGTGAGGGACTGAATAAAGGACAGGAACGCCTCGAACCGGTCCTCCGGCAATTGGCGGGCATAGGCAACTAGCTCGTCCAGCAGGATCAGCGCCGGGCCCGACAGCTTGAACAGTGCCACTAGCAATTCGGAGCCGGGATTGGTCTGCGCCGCCTCTGCCTCTGCCATGAGGTCCAGCCCCGCCTGCCCGGCAATGCGCCAGGCGATGAAGCCCCACAGCGTGCGGACCTTGGGGCCACCGCGCAGGATCAGCGGCGTATCCGCGCCGACAGCGGTGCCGACGAACACAGCCACCTTTGGCGCTACCCAATCGGTAATCCCGACTTTGGCGACCAGCGGCGCGACGCCTTGCAGCAGGTCGAGATTCGCGGCCTTGGCTAGATGATACACGGCCAGCATCGTATGCGTCTTACCGCCGCCGAATGCGGTTTGCAGGCCGATCACCGGGTCCCCACCGTGCCGGGACAGCCGTTCCAGACTAGAGGACAGGATGCGGCACAGGCCCTCGGTGAGGAAGGTGATGCGGTAAAAAGCTTCTGGGGTAGCGTAGTCGTCGCTTGCGTTGCCGGAATCGACCGCGAACAGGTCAGCTGCGAACTCCGCTTCCTTGAACCGGTTTGCCAGCACGTCCGGGTGCGGCAACGCCACCTTAACCCAGGGGCTGAGCGCCCTGGCCGGGCCGGCCTCGGCCGCCGAGGCCAGAGCGCCGCCCAGCACTAGCGTAGGGCGCGACGTGGGTGCTGCAGGCGAGGCTGGCTGGAGCGCCGGGGCGGATGATGGCCCAGCGCCAAAACCGGAGCGGCCCTGCGCGTCATACAGCGCCTTGGCTTCTGCCACCTCGGCCTCGGGCGCCTTGACCGCTTTCAGCAGACAATGGATTGCGTCCAGGTAGCGGAGTGCCTCCTCCGCTTGGAGCGGGATGGACAGATGGGCGGTGGCGTTGCGGGCTTCCAGCGCCATGGAGGTAAAGTTGCGGATCTTGTGCTTGTCGGTACGGCCAAACGATTCATCAAACACGTCTCGCCAGCTATCGACCATGGTTTTCAGTAAACCGTACTCATCGAGGGGCGCAGAGGGCGAGCCGCCGGCCGCCCGGCTGGCGTAGTGCAGCCAATTGGCCCCGTGCTTGGCCCGCATCCGCGCTTCCACGAACGGGGCGAGGCCGCGGCGCAGGTGATACAGTCCGGCCTGAACGCGTTGCAGCGTTTCCTTCTCAGTGGACATCGGGCGGCATTCCTACAGCGTGAGAGAGGCCTGGTTTGGCGTGGTAGCGCCCCCTTTTGGGCCGAGCGTGGCGGCACGGTCTTCCAGCTTGGTCCACTCCTGGGCCAGTTCGTTGTAAACCAGGGCTTCGGCGGCCCAGCCCTTGTTGGTGGCGATCTCAAATAGACGGTAAGCGAGGGCGCGAGCTTCGTCTGCCTTAGGCCCCATCTGGGAGACCAGGGCCGCCGCCATTTCGCCACCACCGTCCGGAGCGTTGAGGACACGAGCGGTGTGCTGGACGCATTCCCAGATAGTAAAGGTTTTGTCGTCTGCGGGTGACCAGCCCGGCGGCAGCGCCTCGCGCGTAGTAAGGTGCGTCTTGCCCCTCATGTCCTTGAATACGCCGGAGGCGAACAACGCCCGATCCGAGGTGTTCTTAGCAGTGCTGAGCGTAATAAGTTCGCCCGAGGCACGTGTGTCGAAGCCGTAAGTGCCGTACCAGGCCAGCGCCACTTGCGTTTCGGGATCAAACGCCTGGTCGAGCTCGTTCTCGATCTCCTCCCAAACGCGGTTGATTATCGCCAGCGCTGTTTTCACGCTCATAGCAGTATCGTCATCTTCCAGCACTTTGACGTGACGCGAGAATACGCCCATGCCAGGTCCGATTACAGATTGCTGCATATCGACCGGGCCAACGCCGGCTTTGCGAATGGCATCGATGGCAGTGGGCATCTCGAGTTTCAATGCTCGGACGAAATCGGGGCGAGTTATTGTATTGGCGTTGGCAAGACGTTTGCGACAAACAAGAATGATGGACGAAGCGAGCGCATTTACTTTACCTTTTAGGTTTCCGGTGAGTTCAGTTCGAACCGGCCAAGTACCCTGAAGCACTAGTCCGGCATCGACAACTCCTTGAAGAAAGGAGGACCATCCCGCCGAACTGGTGCCATCTGCCGAAGCTTCGGATTGTTTAAAAGCATAGTAGATTGCGATAGGAGCCTCATCGGAGGTGGCACCACGGATAGCCTTGAGAGCGGCCCCAATTCCACGCATGAAGAATGCTTCCGCCTCTGCCTTACCTCCATGTCGAAACGGCGTTGCTACCAACTCCTCATCTTTTGGTGTAGTCAGCCGTCGGAAAAGTTCAGGCCAGATGCTGCCCAGTGATACCCTTAGCCATACATAAAAGAAGTCGGAAAGCGTAGCATATCCAATGTTGTCATAGTAAGGTGGGTCAGTTGAAACTACAACAGGCCTAATAGGATAGCCATTATTGGTGGCATCTAGCTGTGTTATATAACCTTCTGGTAAACCCGGTGTCCAAGCCTCAAGAAATTTGACCGGATAGGCTAGTTGATCAACAAAATTACCGGTTGAACTACTGAAGAAATTTGTCTCCACATAATCCCATGTCATAGAAAAAGCCTGTCGGCCAAAAACTTGCTGAATATTCTGGCGGGTGTTATCCCAAAAATTAAGCGTGCAGCCGCGATTAACCTGGCGACTTGCTCCTAACGCTAGGTAAGTAGAGACCGCGTCCGCATAGGAATCAACGTCCGATAGGGCTGCTATGGCTGTTGCGGCATTACTTATGTGGACGCGTGCTTCGCTGACTAGTTGGTTAAACGTTACTAAGCCAAGGATCTGCCGATCGGAAAAAAGATTACCCCAGGTTCTCAGGCCATAGGCCGAGCAGACTCCGCCTGTAATCATTGCCCGCGTCGGAGTTTCTGGGGAGAGGAATGTATCTCTAGCTTCACTAACGACCGCGTAGGCCTTTGCTGTGCATGCAATTTCCTCGTCATACTCAGTTGCCGAAATATAGACCCGGTTCCGGTTGCCTTCGGCAACTACAGCCATCTGACGCGAATTTAATCGGTCTGCTTTACCTTCAATTTGAATGTAGGATCGCTCGATTGCTGCGCCTGTCAGGATGCAGACAAATCCCTGGGCCTTTCCGGCTTTTGTTCCCTTTTGAGCGCGTTCTTCATCCGACTTCGAGAGCGCCCCCGTTCTTACCTCGAACCGCCAACCGTCACGCGCTTGTGGGTCTATAATAGCTTCGACCCAAGCCTTTTTCCCTTCCTTTGTCGAAAGCATGAACGATGACACTAGTGGTACCATCGCCCCTTTTGCCGCAGGATCGGGCGAGCGCACGGTGCGGGCCCACAACCAGGCAATCACCGTTGCTTTTGATCCATCAAGTAGCGTTGCTTTTGGATATAAGTGCCCGATGCGCTTCTCTGCCTCGTCGCGCATCCATTGGCCATAGTAGCGCACATCCTCTGCCAGCCCTTGCGCGCCTTTCCACGCGCGAACCTGGCCATTCGCCGCTTCCGCCCGGGCACGAGGGTTCACTGGCGGGCGGCCAGCGAATTTGGGCGGGATTTCCACCATTGCCTTGCCGATTAGCACCGCCACCGGGTTCAGGTCCGAACCGTAAGCGCGCAGGCCTAACCGCTGCGCTTCCAGCGGTATTGAGCCGCCGCCCGAAAACGGATCATACACCGGAGGCGCCTTGGTTTGCAGGTAGTGTAGAACCGCCGAGCCATCCTCCCGCGCCGGCGGCTCCTCGCCCAAGCCCCAAGCGACCGAACGCGCGATCTCCCACCGTGCCGCAGTCAGGATCGTCTCGTTGTTGGAAGCCTCCCACGTGACCATTGCCTCGATCACCTTGTGCAGCCGCCGCCGTTCTGTTTCCTGCGCCGTCTCGCCTACGAAACGCTCCGGCCAGGCACAAGGGTCATCTACCAATTGCGCGAACAAAACGGCCCGGCAAGCCGCCAGGGGGCGCCGCGCCCACCACAGATGCAGGGTGGAGGGGTGGCCGTGGCGGATCGACTTCTCCCGCGCGGAGGCAGCGTTGATCGCTTCCAGCGGGATCGAGACCTCAATGAGCTTCTTGCGGATGGGCGTGGTCACATGAGCCTCGATTTAGGTAGCGTCCCGGCCGGCGATATCGAGACCCTCGCTGAAAGCCTCGCGGTCCAGCCTGCCGTGGAAGTTCAGAAGCGTCTCGACTGCCATTGGCGAGACGTCGAAATGGTCGGCCACGTCCTGCTGGCGTTCCTGGGAGGTGTCACCCTCCAGCATCGCATCGACCGCGTCGAACGGGCACAGCAACTCCGCCGCGAAGGCGCGCTGGGCCTTCTGGCGATAGGTCTCAGCGCCCGTCGCGGGATGCAGCGCGCCACTGGCGGCGATTAGCCGGTCCCCGATCAGGCGGGCCAGGTCGAACCGGCGGCCCGTCCCCCACTTGGACCGGAGCACGAGGCGGGATGTGGGGGCGTCCGTATCCAGCGCAAAGGACATCGGCAGTCTGGTGGAACCCTGGCGTGTGATCACGGCTTCGGAGGTGCCGGCCAGGGCGGCCAGCCGCGTGGTGGGGATGGGCGCCGTGCCCAGCCCCTCCTGGGCCCGCAGCGCCCGCGCCGCGTCGGCGCCCAGTCTCCAAGCCGGCACCTCCCCAACGGGCCGGGTGGGCAGGGGGCGTGCCAGGCTGGCGGCGTCCCGCGTGTTGGCGTCGTGGCCGGCTTGCCGCGCCAACTGCTCGAACTCGGCCGCGCGCAGGATCCGCCCGCCACGGGCCGCGCCTGCGGCGAGTTCGCCCGCTGCGCTGTCCCCAAGCCGGACGGCGTCGGCTAGGAGCCCGTCGATTTCGTCGTCGTTGGCCGTGCCGGCGTCGCGGCCAAGCAAGGCCTCTAGGCGGCGGCGTTCGGTCATGGCCGGGTCGGCGCGCTCGTCCAACACGTCCTGCCAGAGCCGGTCAAGATTGGTTTCGGGAACACCCTGCCCGCGCAGGCGTCCAATGATCTGCGGGATGAATGCATCCAAGGCGGCCTCGAACACGGCCGAGGATGCCACCAGGGATATGGCTCCAACGTATCGGAAGGGCTTGGCATCCGGGCGGGTGGATGGGTGCGAAACCAGGGCGGTCCTTTCCCCATCGGAGAAAATGGTAAGGTTGGGCCAGACATAGCCCTCGCCGATCGAAGGCATGTGGTGAGCAAGCGGCCACTGGGCCCCGGTGGACCGGGGCTCCCACCGCAGCCGCCACCAGTTCCAGGCAAACCACTCGGCGGCGTGATAGCCGGACACGAGCGGGCCGGGGCGATACCCGTTGAGAAAGAAGTCAAAGCCCTCCGTCAAGGAGCCGTATTGCGTGCGGATGGTGAACAGGCCGAAGGCGGCGCGTTCCTCGGGGGAACCCTCGTCGGTCCGTTCCGGGGCCAACGCAATGTCGAGGCCTAAGGACAACGGCGTTTCCATTCTTTCAGGATGTGGGCACGCATGTACCGGTCATCGTCGTCCAGTCTGTAGCCGTGATACTCGGTTTCTTGCTCGAGCTTGGTTTTGGCTTCGTAGGGCTCCCCGGCGGCATCGACGGCCCAGACATACTTCGGCACGCCACCGGGTTGAACCGGGCTAATCATCCCGCGCTCGATGCCCAGGGTAAAAAGCGCCTTCGCCTCGGCTTTCAGGACAGCCCGGAGGTCGTCGCACGGTGTCTTGGATGGGCGCGGGTTGTGGGACGGCACGAAGCCGTAATCGCCTGGCCGCAGCTTGTGGTTAGCCGATCCAGTGTAGGTGACCCGTGCCAGGAGGTCGCTTCGTGCTTCGGCCGTCATAGCATCGGCTGCGGCAAGCCTGCGAGCGGGTTGGTTGCCTTGCCGTTGTTTGCTGCTTGGCATGGCTCAGGTTGCCGGGTGCTTGGAGACGAGCTTGGCCCAGTCGAACACCACAGCGGTTTCACCAAAACCAGGCTCCCGCTCGGCAAACCTCTGCACGTAGACCGGCTTGTGCGCAAACCCTTGCGATACCCGAACTAGCGCCAGGTGAAACGCATCCGGTGCGTTCAAGGAGGCCAGGATCTCGTTCTTGGTGATGATCACGTCGGTGGCGTCGGCGTGTCGGCCTTTAACCTCGATCAGCCGCAGTGGGCCGCCCTTGCCGTCACGGCTTTCGATGTCCCACCCCTTCTTCTGCGCCGACACGTCAACGGGCATATGGCCTAAGTGGCGCTCGTGGGCCATTACTGCCGCCATTGCTGCCAGCTCGACGACGGCGCGCGCGTCCGGATCTTCGGCAAAGCCGCTTGCCACTGACGCGTCCACCGGGGTCATCCGCCGGCGTAGCAGCCCGGCCGGGATCACCAGGGCCGCGCCTTTCAACACCGGCGGCAGGGCCGTGATCTGCCGCTCGCGGCCGAGTTCCTCCTGGCGTTTGTGAAGGCGCTCGACTAGCCGTTGTGCCGTTGCTTCGGCGTTGGAGGCGTTGATCCGCTGTTCCTTGCCCGCCCGTTCCTCCTCGCGCAGCCGGGCGGCACGAGCGTCCCAATAGTTGATCTCCCTAGTCAGGCGGGCGCGCACTTCCCGCTCGACTTTGTCCACCTCCGCCAGCCGCCGCAGCTTCACCTCGGCCAGATGCCGGGGGACGAGGTTGGCGATGGCATGGCCGATCGCGCGCGCCTCGACGCCTACTGCTAGCCAGGGAGCGTTGGGTAGGTCGGCCAGGGCGGCGCGCTCCTCTGCCGTGGCCGGCCGGTAGTCGAGATACGGCGCGGAGCCGCCATCCAAGGCGGAACCGTCCGCCATCAGGTGAATGAACTGTAGCCGTTGGGACACGACACGCGGCTCGCCTGACCGCACAACGCGGCCATCACGTACGGCGTGCTCCAGATATACGAGCAGGCGCGGGTCCGTGCCTTCGTCGTCCATGTCCAACAGCATCGCACCCTGCGCCAGCAACGGCCCAAACCGTTCCAGCACCACATCCACCACGGCATCCAGCAGTGGGTGACCCGGCGCTACCAGCTCCGCCTGCGGCTGGCCAATGATGAGCGCCTTCTCGAACGTGATGCGTGCATAGCGGTCGAGCACCGGGTCGCGCCGGCCAATCAACCGATCCCGCTCCTTGAGGATCGATGGCACGCGGGTGATCTCGAATCGGCCGCGCTCCCGCTCCGTGATGCGGCCGCCTAAAAGGGTGAATGCTTCGCGAAAGAAAGTCCCGATGAAATGGGGCTGTAGGCGCCGAGCCTGGGCCCGCTCCATCTCTTCGCGGATCGCACCGACGGCGGTTGCATCCATGCCCTCGCTGGTCAGCTTGCGCTCGGCGACTAGGTGCTCGATCGCAGCGATATCCACGGCGCCATCGACCTTGCGGAATAGTTCGGCCTTGGTTTCCGGTCGATCGCCGTAGCGGATGGCTTCGACGAGCAGGTCGCGGAGCGCGTGCCCTTCGAACAGTTCCCCCAATACGTCGAACACCCGGCCGCCCAGGGCCTCTCGCGCTTCCTTCAACTTCTCCAAAAGTCGGCCGTACACTTCGCCTTCACGGGTGTTGGCAGCACACAGGTTCCAAAGATGGCATACCTCGGTCTGGCCGATGCGGTGAATGCGGCCAAAGCGCTGCTCCAGCCGATTTGGGTTCCAGGGAAGGTCGTAGTTGACCATCAAATGGGCGCCGCGCTGGAGGTTGACGCCCTCGCCAGCAGCGTCGTTAGCGATCATTAAGCGTACAACTGGGTCACTGTTGAATGCCGCGATCGCTCCACGCCGAGCTTCCCGCGCGATGCCCCCATGGATCACGACTACCGCGGCCGGGTCTCCGAACCGCGCGACAATTTTGTGCGCTAGATATTCTAAGGTGTCCTTCGGCTCAGTAAAAATCAGGATTTTGCGGCGCAGCTTCGTCACCGGATCGACCATCATCGGCTCGTCGAGGATGGATTCCAGCTCGCGCCATTTGGCATCCTGGCCGGATAGCTTGAGGCGGAGCGCTCGGGCCTCCAGGTCGCGAAGGATGGCGATCTCCGCTTCCAGCTCCAGCAGCGTTTGTGCGGCGGTTGCCGCATCCACGAGCGCTTCCTCAGCCGCCTCGGCTTCCTCGCCGGTAGCATCGTCCAGCTCGTCAGGGTCGTAGGATGGGAGGGTTGGCGCACGCAGCGGTGCTGAGACCGCAATGCGGCCCATGCGCTCCTCCTGCAACCGCTGTTCTAGGCGCTTCCGACGCCGTTCGAGGGAGCGGTAGATCGCAGCTGGGGAGGAGGCGAGCCGTCGTTGCAGGATTTGCAGCGCGAAGCCGACGCTGTTGCGTCGTCCGTCGCCGCTGCGATCGGCGCGGTTCATTTCCTCACGCACATAGGTCGTCACTGCGGCGTAAAGGGCCGCTTCGTCCGGCGAAAGGGCGTAGCGGGCGGTGTAGGCCAACCGTTCCGGGAAGAGCGGGGTGCCGTCAAAGCGATACAGCTCCTCCTTGGTCAGCCGCCGCATCATGTCCGACACGTCGGCCTTGTGGACGCCCTCGCGAAACCGGCCTTCGAACCGGTCGGCGTCCAGCAGTCCCATGAAAAGCTGGAAATCGGCCTCCTTGCCGTTGTGCGGCGTGGCGGACATTAGCAGCAGGTTGCGTGTGCGTGTGCCCAGGAGCTTGCCGAGCTTATGACGCTGCGTTTCCTTCACTTCACCGCCAAAGTATGACGCCGCCATGCGGTGTGCCTCGTCGCAGATCACGAGATCCCAGTCGGGAGCAGCCTGGAGCTTCGCCTTGAGTTCATCAGACCGGGCGGCCATGTCGAGGCGCATGATAAGTCGGTTGCGTTCGACAAAGGGGTTGCCGGTGATCGACGTCTCCACCTGGTCGCGAGTCAAAAGGTCGAAGCCGAGGCCGAACTTCTCTGCCAACTCCTCCTGCCACTGCTCGACGAGACTCCCCGGCGCCACGATGAGGCAGCGCTCAAGATCACCGCGGATGAGCAACTCTTTGACGAGCAAGCCGGCCATGACGGTTTTGCCAGCGCCTGGATCATCGGCCAGGAGGAAGCGGAGCGGCTGGCGTGGCAGCATTTCGCCGTAAACGGCGGTGATCTGATGTGGGAGGGCCTCGATCTGCGAAGCGCTGACGGCGAGGTAGGGATCGAACAGGTGCGCCAGCCGGATTCGGCTGGCCTTCGAAGCCAACCGCAGGAGCGCGCCGTCGGCTTCGAAGGCATAAGCCTTTCCACGATCGATCAACTCAAAGCCGGCTTCTTCCCCTCGGTAAAGGAGTCGCTCACTGACTTTACCGTCTGCCCGGAAAACAATGTTTAGCGCATCAGAACCAAACCGGGACACTTGAAGAACCTCGGCAACTCCTATTGGCGCGAGCCCTCGAATTCGCGCGCCAGGCTTGAGGTTATCGAACATGCTCCGCTCTGACCTACGCTGTGAAAAGACTTGCTTGAACTGGCATTGCGTGCTCCGCGCGACGGTGGACAGCGTACCCCCGCACACCGCCAATGTCCGCCACGACGCGCGTGATATGGTGCGTCGTGTTCACAGCGCGCCACCGCGTCGCGGTGCCTGGCCCGGCCTCTCCGCAAGCCGTGAGGAAAATGAACTCATCCCCGGCCGAGAAGGACCGACCTGCGAAGTCGCCGCCTTCGACAAGGCGGCGACAGACCTCTCGCATCGCGACTGCGTCCTTGCCATCATCGGCGCTACGCTCGATGATCCAAGCACTGGGCGTTGTGTAACGATAGTGTCGGATGGCCCGACGCCCACCCCCGCCGAAATTCATGGTGGCGCAGTCCGCGGCGTAATCGCCGAAAAGCATATGCTCGGCCGTCGTCGAAGCAAACGCCACGGCTTTGCGCCACGCCCGCCATTCATTGCGGAGCACGCGGTGGGTACCACCCGGCTCCGCCAAGTTCCTGCTCGGGTAGTTCGTGCCCTGGAATATCACTCGCTCCCAAGTCCCCACTTCCTGCAGAAGCTCCAACGCGCCCTCGATGATGGGTGCAACGATGTCCGGGTCGGTGAAATCAGAACCGCTGAAGTCGGCGATGATGGAGCAGTCCGATGGCGTTAGCCGCATTGCCTGGAGGTGACGCAGCAGGGGGACGAGTGCGTCACGTCCTACTAGGTCGTCTGCTGCCACGGCGACGGCAAGCCCAACTGGGCCGGTGGCGCAGGCCGCCCTGAAGGCGTCGCGGCTGTCGCTGGTCAAGTCGGGAAGGGAGACGAGCGGGACGGCGAGGACGCCGGCACGACGCGCGCGGGCAAACATCTCGGGTAACCAGCACCCGATTGTCTCGATGCCTAGATCCGGAATGAGATATGTCGAATCCACGAGCACGGGCCGACCTGGCCAGTGTGCGGCCAGTGCGTCGGCAACGTTCGGGCTGCCTTCGGCTTCGATGAGTTGTGCCTGGAGGGCGTCATCGCGCTCCCCGAGCGGAGGGACGATCATCCGAGGCAGGACGCGAGCGGCGACGTCAGGAGCCAGATCACGCAGCCCTATCAGCTCACCCGTCTTTATGCGAAGGGCTGGCACGTACGAAGGCTTGAAGGATGTAGCCATTGGTTTCCTAACCCCGCGGTGTGAACTGCCCGCGGACAAGGCCGCTGCCAGTTTTGTTGAAGAAGGAGGAATAGTCGCGCCGCTCCATCCTGATCCGGCCGAACACGATGGCGGGATGAATGCCGAGCTGCCCCGCCAGCCTTTCGACCGGTTCGGCAATTTTGGTGATGCGCACCGGCGAGCGCGCCCACACCTCGTCAGGAATTAGGAGATTGCTGGCAAACGCATTCGCCTCTTCCTCCATGTCGTCTACTTCGGTCGAGGTCGCCTCATTGTCGAAGAAGCCCGCGGCAAGGCCCGTACGGTAGTGTAGGATAACGTGGGCAACCTCATGAATGAGGGTGAACCAGAAGTTGTCGAGCGCGTCCCGCAGGAGCGTCATGCCGATGACGGGGATGTCCCCAACCAAGAAAGCCGCCCCGTCTACCTTCATGCCAGCGATGTGGGGCTCGACGACCAGCACGATGCCGTGCTCAAGGAGCATGTCACGGGCGCGCACCGGCCCGTCATCGAGACGGCTCAGCTGGACTAGATCGATGAGCCAGGACACGTCTAGTGAGCGGTAGGAGAGCGCGCGTTTCTCAATGATACGCTCTGCCACCCTGGTGACCTGTGCCTTCCACGAGAGGAGGACCCAGTCGCTTGAATGGTCTACCACGTTGAGGCCAGTCCGAAGTAGCGATGGCGTCCCATACCGTAAAACGTGGTCAGCGACGCGGCGAACAAGCTGCCCTATCGCACCCTCATCATCCGAGTTGTCGCTTTCGAGCCACCCGTGTTCCCGTGCGTGGCGGACTACCTTAGCGAGCTCGTTGGTGCTCGGGACTTGGTAAGAGGCGGCCCACTCTTCGACCGGCGGCGCGACGTCCAGCACTAAGCGAGCGCCCAGGACGCCCGCGATCTTATGAAAATTGGCGAGAGTAATCTTGCTGTAGAGGTCCGCCTCGTAGCGCTGGATTTGCTGCTCTTTCAATCCGAGACTCCGCGCCAGCTCTTTCTGCGACAGCCGCTTCATGATCCGGGTTGCAACGAGCAAGGCGCCGGGGTCTCTGCCCGCCCTCTCGTTTAGCAGCGCTGGATCGCCTTGCGTCGCTTTTCTGTAGGCGTCGAGGGCTTTCCCAAGTTCCCGGCGTTCGATTGTAAGCGATCTCTGGACACCATTGACCACTTGCTGCGGTAGACCAGTAACAAGGGCCTTCAAAGCCTGCTCAGACGACAAGGCGTGATCCAGTTCGGCCAGCTCGGTTTCCACCTCGCGGGCTTGTCGATCCGTTAAGACGAGATTGTTCGTAGGCATATGGACCACATAAAGACACAACTCATCTGTTGTGTCCAACCGCGGACGCGACATAGGTTACCGTAGCAGTGCCCTTTGAGGAACGAAGGTGCTGCTCAACGATCGTGGCAGCGACCCTGACGACTGTTTGGCCTCTTTACACACGCTCGATGGCCGCCAGCGGCAGGACCCCGGCACGCAGCCAGTCACGGGCCTGGTCAGGGTGCGCGATGACCAGGGTGGCCTGACCGGCACGCGGGTAGAGCCGGATGCGGGCGCCGTCGCCAACCCTGAGGATGTCGGGCGTTTCGAAATCCGCCATGTTGGCCGTCACCAGCAGGTCAGCCTCACCGGCGACGGCCACCTCCAGCACGTGCCGGTCTTCCTCATCGCGCATGGGATACACGCCGCCGCCAATAAGCGCGTGCGGGTGATCACCGGCCGGCCCGAACGAGGCCGCTCCGCCGATAGCGCGGACCAGGGTCTCGGCTGCGTCCGCCTCGACCTGGAACTCCCGCATCAGGACGAGTGCCAAGCGGTCGAGCATGCCAAGCGAGACCACCAGCTGCAGCGGACCGGCTTGACAGCTGCCGGACCGAACCGCATCGGCCAGCCACGGCGAACTACCGCCCCGCCTCCCTCGCCGGGTGCCCAGGAAGTCCGCCACCCACACGTTCAGGTCCAGGCACAGCCGCAGGAGGGCCGGCGTCGAGCCGGCTGCCAACATCAGCGCGATGCTGCGGCGGCTCGCACAGCCTCAGCCAGGATCGCCTCATCGGTGTCCAGCTCGTCCTCGTGCTCGAGCCGCATGCCTTCGGCTACTCGCCTACGGGCGACTTCGTACTGGGTGGACGCCACGGTGCGGCCAATAGCGCGCAGCAGGTTGTGCCGATCTTCCGGGGTGCCTAGGGCGTCGACGTCACGCAAGGCAGCGCGGACCGTGCCGGGCAGATCGAGATAGAGCTTGAGGGACGCGGCGGTGAGCTGGGAAGGCGTCCGGCCCTCCCGCGCAGCGATGCCGCGCAGCTTGCTTACCGTTTCGGCGTCCGCATGAGCGGAGATGGATTGGCTAGCCATGATTAAACCGTAGGATCTATAGGTCCTACAGATACCAATTTTCTTTGTTCCCTACAATTGGCCTGTCCGGCCGGTTGTGACGAAGACAGGGTTGCTGGCAATGATCGGAAGTCCGCTAAGTTTTGGATTTCCTCACCATCTATCTTGCCGGACGGTGGAGCACTTTCGTGTCGTGCCCCCGGCCTGGTTCTCGGGAGGAACGCTGTGAGCGACGACACGCCCAACTTGCTGCCCATGCTTGACCTCCAGCAGCTGCAAATAGCCCCAGAAGCCGAGCGCAAGACCCTGGCCCGGAGCGCGTCTGGCGTCGTCATCCATGAAGCCGGCCATTTCCTCGCCGCCGCCAAACTCGGCCTTCCCATCGATTTCCTTATGTTCAACTGGGCGGCAGCCGAGCCACAGCGCATCCATGTAGCCTACATGCATGAGCGCTACGGTCGAACCGGAAGGATGCGGCCCGACCTGGCCGGACGCCTGCGATTGCTGGCCGCGGGCTACGCTGCGGAGATGCAGGTCTTCGGCGTCGGGCTGCTGAACCGGGCAGCCAGCGATCTGGAGGCTGCGGCCGAAGCGCGAGGGATCGCCAGCTTCGAGCTGGAGCGCGACGGCCGAGATATCGCGCTGTCGCTGTATAGGGAGCACGACCCGTTTCGGCCCGGCGACGCTGCGGTTCTCGTCGACCTGCACAACACGCTGGCCCAATTCATCAACGCCGAAGGCGGGCCGGACGACATGTTTGTCATCCCCAACCACCGCATCCCACGCCGCTTCCGCCGCCTGGTGCCGTTCTGGCGCCGCCTCCGCTCTGCTCGCGAGAGCCGGAGCCACGCCTACACGTTCGCCGTTCGTGATCGGGTGCTGGACGGCGATGTGCGCTCCGGCTGCTGACCAGGTGGGACGCTGCCAAGGCTGGGCGTCTCCCCTGTCGGGGCCGCGCTGGCGGGCTGCGCCCCGAGCCGGCTGAAGGGCGCCGTCTCGGCCCTGCCGGGCGCTCATCGCTGACGCAGCGCATCGCCGCAGACGCGGCGTAGAGGGGGCCGAGGGGCTTTGCCCCTTCTCTCCCCCAAAGCGGCTTCCACCCAGCTTCCTCCACCGCCGCGAAGGGCGGCGGTTCCGTGCAGCCGGGTCCCTGCGAAGCCGCTTTTCCCCCTCCAGCCCCACCGCTCGCGCGGCCCCGGGAAGCAGGCGCCCCCGAGGGGCGCTGCTTCGCAGCGAAAGGGACAGCGACATGGGGACCAGCATCACCACCCGGCAGGCCGAGGCGAGTGAGCGGGCCGACATCTATCAGCGCATCACCGACCGGATCGCTGCGGCCATCGAGGCCGGCGCCGGCGAGTGGCGGATGCCGTGGCACCCCGGTGCGGACGGCGCGGTGCCCGTGCTGCCAGTCAACGCCACCACCGGCAAGCCATACCGCGGCGTCAACACCATCGTGCTGTGGGCAACGGCGCAGGCGGAGAGTTACCCGAGTGCGGTCTGGGCCACCTACCGGCAATGGGCCGAGCTGGGTGCACAGGTTCGCAAGGGCGAGCGGTCCAGCCCCGTGGTGTTCTGGAAGATCAACGACAAGGATGAGCAAGACGGCGCCGAGGATGGGGCGGAGGACGATCGCCGGTCCCGGGTGTTCGCGCGCGGCTACAGCGTGTTCAACGCGGCCCAGGTGGACGGGTATGAGGCCCCTGCCCTGCCGGTGCTGCCAGACGCCGAGCGGATCGGCCACGCCGAGACGTTCTTCGCCGCAACCGGCATCGAGGTGCGGCATGGCGGCGCCCGCGCCTATTACCGGCCCAGCGAGGACCGGGTGCAGATGCCGGCCTTCCCGGCGTTCCGGGACGCTGTGGCCTACTATGCCACCCTGGCGCATGAGATGACCCACGCCACGGGGCATGCCAGCCGATGCGCACGCGACCTCAAGGGGCGGTTCGGCGAAGAGGCCTATGCGGCCGAGGAGCTGATCGCGGAGCTTGGGGCAGCGTTCCTGTGCGCCGACCTGGTGTTGGCCCCGGAGCCCCGGCCGGACCATACCGCCTATGTCGCGTCCTGGCTGAAGGTGCTGCGGGGCGACAAGCGGGCGATCCTCACCGCTGCCGCTAAGGCCCAGCAAGCTGCGGACTGGATGCATGCAGGGCAGCTGGCCGACGTGAAGAGGGCAAAGACAGCGCAGGCTCGGGCGGCATAGGTCAAAGCCGGGGAGGGTGGCTTAGGCCGCCCCACCGCCTCCGGATAGTTATGTAAAGGGAGCCTCAGCTTGGTAGCGGTCCGTTCGCCAAATAGCTTGTGCAGATAGCTGCTATCTAGCCAGAGATATTGCTAGCTGCTATCTGACTTCATGCTAGCTTGCAGCTATGACCGCAGTGATTGCCTTCGTGAGCCAGAAAGGGGGAGTCGGGAAATCCACTCTCGCCCGTGCCCTTGCCCGCGAGGCAGCGGCGAGTGGCCTCAAGGTGAAAATTGCCGACCTCGATCCCGACCAGGCTACTATTGTCGATTGGCACAAGGTTAGAACGCAGCGCGCCTTGGAGCCCTCGTTGTCCGTCGAGTTGTTCCGGACGGTTAGCCAGGCCCTGGGTAGCGCTGATGGGCATGACCTGCTGGTCATTGATGGTCCCGCCAAAGCCAGCGGAGGTACGACCGAGATCGCCAAAAGGGCAGATCTGATCGTACAGCCCACTGGCGCGGGGCGCGATGATCTAAACCCTGCGGTCCGCGTGTTCCATGGCCTTGTCAGGCTCGGCGTGCCGCATAAACGGCTTATCTTCGCGCTGAACCACATTGGAACGGAAAGCGAGGCGGAGGCGGCCCGCGCCTTCATCACGGAGGCTGGTTACCAGGTATTGCCGGGCTACCTACCCGAACGTCCAGCCTATCGACTGGCGCAGAACGAAGGATACGCCGTCACAGAGACCCGTTTTCATGGTCTCAAGGAGCGCGCCGACGCGCTGATCCAATCGCTAATCGATAAGGTAGCTGGCGACGAGGCAGACCATGGCTGACGCATCCAAACTCAAGAGCCTGCGTCGCTCCGGGCTGGGCGTTCCTCCGCCAGCGGACGAGGCACGTATAGACCTCGCACCGGAGCCGTCGCGAGATATGCCCTCCAGCACCGGGTGGACCGCCGTCGTGCAGCCGCCGCGGCGCACCGAGGCTGCCGCATCCCAACCTGTCCGGATGGACGGCCGGACGATGCGCCGGTCCGGACGCACGGTGCAGTTTGCGACGCGAGTTAGCCCGGAGTTCGACGAACGCATCCGACAGATCGCCATGCGAGAGGGACTGCTTCTCGTAGAGGTGCTGGAGCGTGCTCTCGACGCCTACGAAGCTAGTCGCAAGAAATTATCAACCTAGCTGCTAGGTGGCAGCTAGACAGCAATGATTAGAGGCTAGCCGAAAACTAGTAGTTGGTCCTCAATCCAGGCCGTGTGGACGAAATTTGATCAGGATGATGGCGCAGGTGGCTGGCATACCGCCTACTCAGCTGCAAGCTTCGCAAGAGCTTCGCGCGTCTCTGCGCTGATTCCCAGGGCTGTCATGGTTTCGACCTGTCCCGTTAGGCGTTGCAGCCGCCCGACCTTGGATCGCTTCAACTCCTGATACGCCTCTTGCAAGGCCGAGGTATCCTTGCGCCACCAGGACACTCGGAAACCCGTTACCAGTCCCCTCATGGTGCCACCCTTGCGGATGGGTTCGATCTTCACTCCGAAGTCCGCCAGACCGTTCACTTCAGCTTCCGCAGGCTGGATTACCTTGCGGAGAAGGTCGGGCGTCCGCTGGAGCTTGTCTGGCGGCACGCCTAGCAGCGCACGCAAGTCCTCCAGCTCGAATTCCTCTTGCCAAATATGCTTGAGGTTGATGCGGGCTGTGATCAGCTCGTAGAGCGTCAGGCTGTATTTCGAGGTGAAAGCGAAAACGACGGCGGTCCGGACCCGGCCCCACAGGGTGGAGTCCTTGATGATGTCCCGCATACCCTTCGAAAACGAGTATTGGATTTGCCCGGTCGGATCGTCCTCGTCGTCGGACGTGGTGGTGTCCGACAGGACTTGCAGAAGCTTCGTTGCAGGTTTGCCGTTCCGTCCAGTAACCGGGACCTGAACAACGGTTTTCATCAGGCGTAGGATCGAATCCTTCACCCGCTCGCCACCTTTGTGGTTCCCCCGCAGCTCAGCGATGCTGATCACATGCACCACGTCGTCACAGAGCTGCATACCGGCGTTGACGTAGAGTGTATTCATCACCCGGCGGTCAAGCAGCGAAAGCTCTCCGGTCCCCCGGATTTCGATCAGCTCGCGTGCCTTCGCGAAATCGCTGCTGTTCGACTTCTGATCGATTGTCAGGTGCAGGACCATGTAAGCAACTCTGACTTGTGACGTGACCCAGTGTCAACAGTCAGGTCACATCAGGTAGTTTCTTCCCCCCAAAAGTCACAACACAGTCTATGGCCGACTATGCTTTCCCCCGAAAAGTCACAACAGCCCAGGAGTGAGCACGCAGAAAGCGCTGAAATCGGCCTCCGTCTGACGGCCGAAAACACGCCCCCGTCAGGTCACGCTAATCCCCCCAAAAGTCACGTTAGGCCCCCACGAGGTCACGTTGTGCCCCCACGAGGTCACGATCTGCCTTCTATCTACCTGATTCGAAAAGAGAAAAAGGCTCATGAATCTAGAACTTAGAATCTTAGAATCTCTTCCGCTGTGGATAAGTTATTCAGTACGGATTGGCAGGCTGCTGATAGCTACCGAGACCTCTTGATTCAGACGACAAGCAGCTCAAAAGGGGCATACAGGGACGCGCGTTATGACCAGCAGGAGGACGTTCGCTAGAGAAAGGCAGGCGCATACAAGGAAGGCGAACGTCACGAGCTGGACCGCCCACTGATCGAAAGGCGATTTCAGCCGTGACGAGCGGCAAACAGGAACAAGAAGCAAGCGATGGCCACTGCCCCAGTCTGGGTAACGCTGACCTTAAAAATCTCGAGCTATTTGGGGTCACGACAAGAAAGTGCTCTGAGCATTCGCTACTTCTGACGGACCTGACCGATCAGCACCGGGCCGGGAAGAGTAACCCGCATCGGGCAAGAGGGCAGTGGTCCGGAGCAACCACCAACCCGGCCAGAAAGGTAAACAGACGAAAGACCGGCAGAGCGTGGGCATTGAGCAGCTTACAGCCACCATACAGCCCCAGCAGCGTGGCTCACAGGCGCAGCAGATGGCTAGTGAGACTTACTCGGCGGCGTTCTTGTGGAACCGGTTCTTGCCGACAATGCCACCCCACTCCGGGCGGCGGAAGTAGATCGCCCGGCCACAGCGCAACGGCGGCGAACCGCGCACGACAACGAATGCCTCATCGGCCCGGGTGTCCTGCATCAGCTCTTCTGGCTTGATCAAGGCCCGTTTCATCTCCGAGCGGTTCTCCGACCGGCCCGAACTGCTGGAGGCGCCCATGGCGCCACGGGACTGGCTGCCCTCGGTGTCGCCGCTGCTGGTGCTGACCACGGCATACTCGCCGCAGATCGCCGACAGCTCACGCGCGGTGTCCGGGTCCTGAACGGTCGCGAACAGCCGCCAGGCCGAGCTGTCGTACCAGGCCTGCTTGCCCTCCTTGCCCCATTGGGACACGAGCTGGCCGAGCGACTGGTAGAGCAGCATCAGGGTGATGCCGTATTTGCGCCCGGCATCGCGGGCGACCTCGATGATGTTCATGTAGCCCAGCCTGGCTACCTCATCGAGCAGGAACAGCACCCGGCCGCCCTCCAGCTGGCCATCGGCGTCGTAGACTGCGTTGAGCAGGGCGCCGATCGCCACCCGGCCAAGGGCGGGAGTGGTCTGCAGCACGTGCAGCGGGATTTGCACGAACACCGTCAGCTTGCCCCTGGTCAGGTCGCGCGTCTTGAACGAGCTGCCTGAGACCAAGCCGGCATAGGCGGCGGTGGACAGCCAGGCCGTGTCCTCGTCGGCATTCTGGTAGATGCCGGAGAAAGTGTCCTTGACCGCGCCCTTGAGGGTGCCGGCGATGTCGCGTGCCTTGGGGCTGTGCGACGCCTGGTGGATGCGTTCCAGCAGCTCTCGCATTTCGTCCTCTGGCGTGACGAGGCGCTGGCGCAGGGTGCGCAGGGTCTTCTGGTCCGGCAGCACGGCGGGGTCCCACAGCAGGTCGGCCAGCAGACAGCGGATCAGGGCGCGGCCCCGGCCGCCGAAGAACTTGCTGGACCCACCCTCGCCCGCTCGGGTCTCGCCGCTGATCCAGCCCACCACGGCATCGACGTGGGTTTCCGCAGCGGGGGAGGTGGTGTCGATCCAGTCCAGCACGTTGAAGCCGGTGCCGGCCACGAACGGGTCGAGGGTGACCACCTGGTGGCCGAGCACCTGCTCGCGGTAGTCCCGCAGCATCGGCCCCATCTCGCGCGAGGGATCGAGCACGACGACGGCGCCGGTCCAGGTGAGCAGGGTGGGGATGCCGGAACCCGTGGTCTTGAACCCGCCCGCCCCGGCGAACACCAGGGCATGGGTGGCGGCCGATTTGCACGGATCGACCAGCAACGGCGCCTTGCCACCCGCGCCCCAGGTGGCCTTGTCAGCGGGATCAAACGGAATGCGTTTGGCGGCGCGGTCCTGGTCGACGCGGTAGGCCTCGCCGACCACCAGGCCGCCATAGGCCGGGTCCGGGCCGGGGAAGCGCTTGCGGGCCTTGTCCATCGCCAGCCAGTCGGCATGGCCGAAGTTGTCCGAGCTGCCGCGACGCAGGCTGGGGGAGCCGTCACTACCAAGCGGGTAAGCCCGGGTGGCGATGCAGAAGCCGATGAATGTCCCGACCAGGCCGATGGCGATGGAGGCCTTGTCGGCCAGGGAGAAGGCGTTGAACAGCTCCACGGTCGAGTAGCGGGGATCGCCGACAAAGGGCCACAGCCGCCAGAACTCAGACCAGCCGGTCAGGACCGTGGTCGCCGCAAACCCGTACACCCCGACCAGGGCCAGGATGCGGCTGCCGGGCCCGATGCGGTGGAACGCGATCAGTGCCGCCATGACCAGGGCGGGACCGGCCAGAGCGGCTATGGGCGACAGCCAGGTCAATGCGGCGGTGTTGAGGATCAGGACGTGCGGGTTGCCGGTCAGGTAGCCCTGCCAGGCCCGGTCCGACAGAACCCAGGCATACCAGAACAGGATCAGCGGCCAGAACTGTATGACCCGGGCCAGCAGCCAGCAGGCAAAATCGTAACCGACGCGGGCGATCACGCGGCTTTTCCGGTCTCCGTCGTATTTGCGGTGGCACTCCCAGCAATCTGGCGGGCGGTGCCGCCGTGCGCCTTCGCCAGGGCTGCGGCGTCGTCCGGCTTGGCCAGGCCTTCCCAGTGCTGGAGCACCTTGCTGTAGCGGAAGCCGGCCTTGCGAAGCGCCGTGGTGGCGTCCTTGGCGAGAGGCGTGGTGAAGGTGAGCAGCATCGGCTCGCGGCCTTCGTCGCGGGCACGGGCTGTCAAATCGCTTCCAAAGCTGTCCCCCATTTCGCGCCCAAATGTGACCCC
>CAXSEG010000018.1:0-24905 GCA_964235545.1 uncultured Acetobacteraceae bacterium | reverse complement strand
CACCTCGTTGATGCCGACCTGGCGGGCGATCGGGAATAGGAGAGGGCCGAACAGAACCATGGCCGGGATCCCCTCAAGTACGCTCCCCAACACGGCAAAGGCGAGGACGGAGACGGCGAGGAAAGTTAGTCGACCGCCAGGCAGCGAGCCCATGGTTAGGGCGAGGCTGCGCGAGAACCCCGATTGCGTGAGCGCCCAGCCCATGGCCGTCGCGGTGCCGATGATCAGCAGGATCGCGCCGGACAAGGCGGCGGTGTCGACCAGCGCCGGGCCAATCCGCCGCCAATCAAGGCCGCGATAAGCGATCGGCCCCACGACGAGGCAGTACACGATTCCGACGGTCGAGACCTCCGTCGCGGTCGCGATCCCGCCGATCACGGCGCCCCGGATCACGAAAGGCAAAACCAGCGCCGGCACCGCGGCGAGGAAAGCGCGGCCGATCTCGGACGCACGGGCACGTGTCGCTCGCGTGGCGCCAGGGACGCGGTGCCGGTACCACACTACGGTGCAGAGGCTCAGCGCCAGGATCGCGCTCGGCAGCAACCCGCCGGTGAACAACGCGCCGATGGAAACGCCCGTTACCGATCCGACGGTGATGAGGACCAAGCTCGGCGGAACCGTCTCCGTCTGCGCACCGGTCGCGGCTAGGAGGGCCACCAGGTCACCGGGCTTCGAGCCGCGGCGCTGCATTTCGGGAAACAGCACCGGAGCGACGGCTGCCATGTCGGCGGCCTTGGCCCCGGACACACCGCTGACGAGGTACATCGCGCCGACCAGGACGTAGCTCAGCCCGCCGCGCACGTGGCCGAGCAGGCTGGCTAGGAATCGGACCATCGCCTGCGCCATCCCCGTCATCTCGAGTAGCACGCCCAGGAACACGAAGAGCGGTACCGCGAGCAGGATGAGCTGGGACATGCCTCCGTCCATGCGGCCGATCACGACGGTGAGCGGCAGCCGGGTGGTCGAGGCCAGGAAGCCGAAGGTGCTGAGGCCAAAGCAAAACGCAATCGGCACGCCCGCCAGGACCATCGCACCCACGCCGCCGACGAAGAACATCAGCAGGTTCACGTGGCCGAGCGGCCGCAGCAATGGCGCCGAGAGCCATAGGGATCCGGCGATCACCGCCACCAGCGCCACGGCACCTAGCACGACCGCGAGACGGGTCGTGCTCAACAGGTGCAACAATGCAAACGCCAGCATCAGGCTGGCCCCGACGGGCAATGCCGCAGCCCGCCAAACGTCCGGGATATTTAGGGCCGGGGACGTTATGAACGCTTGGTCGGACGCATACTCGAATCCGGGAACCAGCATGAGCAGCACGAACGCCGCACCCGCCACCGTCCCGATCGCATCGAGGAACGCCCTCGCCCGCTCCGGCACAGCACTCACCACGGCCGTCATCCGCATGTGCCCGACCCGGCGAGTCGCGATGACGGCGCCTAGCATCGCCAGCCACAGGAACAGGGCCGAAGCGAGCTCATCGGTCCAGACCAGCGGCGCTTCGAACACGAAGCGAGCTATGACGCCGATCAGCAGGATGACGGTCTCGACCGAGACGAGCGCGCCGGCGACAATCCCGACCATGCTGGACAGCACCGCCGTCACGATCATCAGCCAGCGCCGGACGGGATCGGCGCCATTCTCCAACACTGCCGCGGCTGAGCTCACGTAAGCTTACCTGACGCCTGCTCCAGAAGCGCCCAAGCGGTCTCTCCGAACGTCGCCTTCCACTGCTTGTAGAACCCGGCGGCCTGAAGCTTCGCCTTGAACGAGGCGGGATCGGTCGGGTTGAATCGCAACCCCTTGCCTTCCAGGGTCGCCTGCGAACTCCGGTTGAGTTTGGCCACGTCGGCGCGTTCCTGCACGGCGGTTTCATTGATTTGCGCCGCGACGACGACCCGTAGGTCGTCGGGAAGGCTTTGCCAAAGCCTGCGGTTCACCAGGAACCAGAACCCGTCCCACATGTGGTTGGTCAGGGAACAGTATTTCTGCACCTCGTACAGCTTCTCGGTGTCGATCACCACAAGCGGCTGTTCCTGCCCGTCCACGATATGGGTCTGCAGCGCGGAGTAGGTTTCGGAGAAGTTGATGCTGGTGGGCGCCGCACCGAGCGCGCTGAACATTGACGTCCAGAGCGGGCTGACCGGAACGCGGATCTTGAAACCAGCCAAGTCCTGCGCCGTCACGATCGGCTTCGTGCCCGTGGTGATCTGGCGGAAGCCGTTGTCCCAGATCCGGTCCATCGCGACCAAGCCCACCTTGCCAACCTGCGCGCGCACATAGGAACCGAGATCGCCGTCCATCGCCTTCCAGACGGTGTCGTAGTCTGGGAACGCGAACGCGATGCCGTTGATGGACGCCGCGGGCACCAGCGTGCTGAGGATGAGCCCGGAGAGCGTCATCATCTCCAGCGCTCCGGTGCGGACCTGGCTGAGCATGTCGGTATCCGAACCGAGCTGGCCGCTCGGGAACACCTGGACGTCGACGCGGCCGTTGGTGGCAGCCTTGATCTGCTCCGCCATCTCGGTCGCGTGGATGTGCAGCGGACTCGCGACGTTGGAATTGTGCCCGAATTTCAGGCTGAAGTCGGCCGCCCTCGCCGGCCGGGCGATCAGCGGCAGGAAGGCCAGTGCGCCCGAACCAGCAAGCGTTACGCGCCGCGACACACCATTCATTTCAACGCTCCCTTGAGACCTGTTTCGGCCCTTGTTCAATCATTCTTCAGCCAGGATCCAGTCTTGGCCGGTCGCCCTCAATTTCCGAAGCATGTCAGCATCGCGAAGAGGGCATCATGACGATCTGCGAGAGCGTCACGTGCGCCGGCTGCATCAACTGGAACAGCACGCAGCGCGCGACATCGTCCGCCTCGAGCGGGGCGCTCTCGCTGAGCTCCTTCCAATATTGTGCGATGCGTTCCTGGTCACCACCGAAGCGTACGTCCATGAATTCGGTGCGGACCGGCCCCGGCAGGACTTCGAGCAGGCGCACGCCGCTTCCGGCGAGTTCCGATCGCAGGTTCTCGCTGAACATGTGGATCGCGGCCTTGGTTGCTCCGTAGGCCGTGACGTTCGCGTATGACCGTACTCCGGAGATGGAGCCGACATTGACGATGTCGCCACGGCCGCGCTCAATCATGCCGGGCAACACCGCCCGCGTGATCCGGAAGACAGCACGCAGATTCGTGTCGATCATCCCGTCCCAGTCGGAGGCCGGGCGGTCGACGAACGGCAAGCGGCCTCCCACGTCGCTGCCCGCATTGTTGACCAGCACGTCGACCTGGCGAAACTGTTCCGGCAGGTCGTGCGGCAACTGGTCGATCGCGGCGCCATCCCGCAAGTCGATCGGCCAGGCCAGCGCGCGTGGCCCGATCTGCGCTGCCAACGCCGCAATCCGGTCTTCCCGGCGCGCTGCAAGGATGACGTTGCAGCCGCGCTCCGACAGTTGCGTCGCGACGACCTGGCCGATGCCGCTGCTGGCGCCGGTGACGAGCGCAGTGGTTCCAGGTCCTATCCGAACAGACATGGGGTCAGGCATCACGGTCATCCTTGCTGGGCTGAATCGTGCAGCGGTCGATGCCGGGTGACAGGGTTGCCATGATGCGGGGTGCCTTACAGGCGGAAGGAGGGGCCGGCCGCCGCCATGCCGCCATCGACTGGCAGGATATGGCCCGTCACGAACGCCGCATCCTCGGACGCGAGGAACGCCGCGACACCGGCCGCCTCGGCCAGCGTGCCATAGCGTCGTAACGGCATCGCGTCGGTATAAGCCCGGCGTGTTTCATCCGTGTGCATCCGGTCGGTCAACGGCGTGTTGATCGGGCCCGGCGCGATGGCGTTGACCGTGATACCCAAGGGACCGAACTCGACGGCCATAACCTGGGTCAGGGTGTTGACCCCGCCCTTCGACGCGCCGTACGCGGACCGGCCGGGAATGCCGCGCATCCCTGCTACCGAGGAGATGTTGATGATGCGGCCAAATCCTCTAGGAGCCATGCGGGCCGCCGCCGCTTTGCCACACAGGAAGACCCCGGTCAGGTTTACCGCGATGATCGCCGTCCAGTCCTCGAAGGTCGTCTCCAGCATCGACTTCTGGATGCCGATCCCGGCGGATGCCACCATCACGTCGAGGGATCCGAACCGCTCCTCGGCGAAGGCCATGGCCTGATCCACGCTTTGCGGGTCGGCCACGTCCATGGCAATGGCAGCGGCTTCGCCGTCCCGCGTCACGATGTCCGCCGCAACACGCTGTGCGTTCGTGGTGTCCCGGTCCGCGACCACCACGGCCATTCCGTCCGTCGCGAAGCGGGCGCAGATCGCAGCGCCGATCCCGCTACCGCCGCCCGTTACCACGGCAACCCGGCGCGCCGGCATCAGGACGCCCGCCCCAGATCATGCGGGACGTCGCGGTGTGGACCGTGGCCAGGGTACGTTCTCAACGTCCAATCTCCCAAATTTTCTTAACATAGATCGTTCACCGTCTTAACCACACTGTCAACCCGATGGTCCTCATTACCGTTTCAAAGGCATTCGCATCGTCGTATGAAACATTGCACTACACCGCCTGCAACACGCCCTCGAAGGTGATCAGCACCGGATTGTCGGATGCGACCAGGCGGCCTTCGCCGATGTTGCCGTCCAGGTCGACGATGACGATGTCGAGTTCCGTCGGCGCCCCCGACCCGTCGCATTGGACCGATCCATGGCGGATGAGCAGCTCGGTTGCGAACCCCTCGATCGGCGGCCCGGCGGTGAAACGGGCGCCAATCGTGCTGCCAACACCGCCCGCGATCTCCGCCCGGGCGAAGCCGGCGCGGGCGCCTGCCTGTTCGAGAGCCGTAGTGATGTCCTGGTTGGGCGCCAGCCGCAGGGCGAGCGCTGGGCGCGCCGCCCGTGGGGGTTGCCGGCCGGTCGCTTTGGGCACCAGCAAGCTGAAACCTGTCTCCGCGTCCGGGTGCACCTCGAACCGGGCACCGACGATCCCGGCACCATGGACCTCGATCGGTGAGGCGATGACGGTCTCCTCCGGCAGCATATGGCCGCAGCCACGCCGACCGTCCGCTTCGGTCCAAAAACCGTGGCAGTGAAAAAACCGCTGGCCGTTGCGGAAGCCGACCGTGACGGTCGCGACCTCGAGCCGTGTCTCTCCGGATGGCCGGAACATCCCGCTGTAGAACGCGGCATGGTCGGCATCCGGCGACCGCGCCGGCATGACATAGGCGAAAGGCCCCAGACCGCCGCCTGACAAAGTCAGGCACGCACAATCATGTTCGCCGGCCAAAAGCCCGTGCAGCGCGTCAAGCAGCAGCGATCCTGCCGGCAGCGTCGCCGCGATCGGCACGCTGCCGACCGCGATCGCGGCACACCGTTCGGCCGAGACGAGTCCTGGCTGAAGGATACTCCGAAGTCCCGAGTCCTTGAGGCTTGCTCCCGCTGGTCCGGCACCACTCATTTGTCGCCTCCTACGCGTTCATCCCTGCGCAACGTTACCATGATCCACTGACAGACGCGCGCCCTTCGTCACTTGACACGTGTGGGCCGCTTCGTGATGTGTGAAGCCGACACGTCGAAGGAGGGCGCCTTGGTCAGCGGCGTGGATCACGGGGTTGCGCAAGGAGCAACCTCACCTGTTCCGGGTGATGTTCAGGTTTTGACCGCAGATACCATCACGAAGATGCTGCCGGTCCATCAGCGTCAGGTGATCGTTGCTGGATCGCATGGCGGCGTCTACGCCGGCTGGTGCGCGGCGAAAGGCGGTGTGCGGGCCGTGATCCTGAACGATGCCGGCGTGGGCAAGGACAGCGCCGGCATCGGATCCCTGTCGTTCCTGGACGAGATCGGGTTGGCCGCCGCGATGGCCGACTCCGCCTCGTGCCGCATTGCGGACGCGGCTGACATGCTCGCAGGGGGCGTGGTCAGCTACGTCAACCAAGCCGCCGCGGCGCTGGGCTGTGCGCCGGGTCAGACCGTGCGGGATTGCGCAGAGCGCATGCGCCGCGCACCTGTGCCTGCCAAACCCGTGCCGAGCTTGCAGGAGGCCCGCTTCGTCATCAGCCAGGAAGCGGGGCAGCGAGTCGTAATCGGCATGGACTCGGCATCGTTGTTCCAGCCGGAGGATGCCGGCCGGATCGTCGTAAGCGCATCGCATGGCGCATTGGTCGGCGGCAAGCTCGACAAGGTGGTTCCCTCCGGCGTGTTCGCCGCGTTCTTCCACGATGCAGGCGGCGCCAAGGATGGCTCAGGCTACAGCCGGCTCCCGTCGCTGGATGACGCAGGTATCATAGGCGGCACAGTCGCCGCCTCCAGTGCCAGGATCGGTGATGCGCGGTCCTGTTATGAGGATGGAATCCTGTCCCACGTCAACGAAACCGCGCGCGCGCGCGGCGGCCGTGTGGGCCTGGCGCTCCGGGCGTTCATCGACGCGATCCGGGCGTGACCGGTCCACCGCCATCGTGCGGCGAGTTCCGGTGCCATTGAGAGAGACGGTCATGCCTAAGCGAAGCGCGTCAGCCAAGGCGGGCATCCGGGATGCCCAGTTTGCGGACCTCGACCGCGACTGGCGCAAGCTGAACACCGGCCGATTGCTCTACGAAGGCTTCGATTTATACAACGCCGCACTTCTGAAGTCGCTCAAGCACGGTGAGTTCTCAGGTATCAGGAATACCCACTTGAACCTGCTCCGTCATCTGGATGCCGAAGGTACCCGGATGACCGATCTGGCCAACCGGTCCGACCTTACCAAAGCCGCCATCACAAGCCTCGTACGTGGCTGCAGGAACCTCGATCTCGTCACTGTCGGACAGAGCGCCGGCGACGCCCGTGCCCGGGTCGTAAGGTTTTCCGACAAGGGGCTTAAGCTTATGGAGCATATCCAAAAGACATTGTTCACGATTGAACATCATCTCGCTATCCGCCTGGGTGGTGACGCCTACGCCCAACTCCGCGCGGCGTTGCTGACCTTGTCGGGTTTGCGGGACGCACTCTGACGGTGAAGGTTGCGAAAGCGGGTCACGGCTGCGTAGTCACCTTGGCTGGGTCGGCGATGACGCCCCGGGCGATCAACTCGTGCCTGATGGTGTTCTTCGTCACTTTGCCATAGCCGGACTTAGGCAAGTCCTGCCAGAAGAACGCCCGGCGGGGCTGCTTGTATCGCGCGACGCGGCCCTCCATCCATGCCAGCAAGCCAGGCTCGTCCAGCGTCCGGTCTGGGCGCAACACCGCGACGGCGACGCCTATTTCGCCCCAGACCGGGTCGGGCATGCCAAGCACCGCGACCTCGAGGATGTCGGGGTGGGTCAGCAACTCCTCCTCGATTTCACGCGGGTATACGTTGGAGCCGCCGGAGATGTACATGTCCGAGGCCC
This sequence comes from uncultured Acetobacteraceae bacterium, assembly GCA_964235545.1. Classification (GTDB taxonomy): domain Bacteria; phylum Pseudomonadota; class Alphaproteobacteria; order Acetobacterales; family Acetobacteraceae; genus LMUY01. Next base: position 17,545 of record CAXSEG010000018.1, on the reverse strand, counting down.
GGCCAGTGATGAACAGGAAGCCCTCGGCATCCAGGTGACCGAGATCACCCGTGCGGAACCAGCCGTCACGGAAGGCTTTGGCGTTCGCGTCCGGGTTCTTGAAGTAGCCGGCAAACACGGCCAGGCCGCAGACGCATATCTCGCCCGTCGCGCCAGCTGCGAGCGGCGTCCCGGTTTCCGAGTCCTGGATCTGGATGTGGACCCCGGTCCGCGCGAACCCGCACGTGCCTGCGCGGGCATCCGGCCCGTCCTCGATGACGTGCAGGGCTGGCGGCAGCACCGTGATGCACCCCGTTACCTCGCTCAGGCCGAAATACTGTACCAGGACCGGGCCCAACTTAGCCAAAGCGCGCTTCTGATCTGCCCGATACATCGGCGCACCGGCGTAGATCACGTGTCGCAAGGAGCTATGGTCGTGCGTGTCGACCGAAGCGTGCTCCACGAGAAGCTTGATGATGGTCGGCACGGTAAACATGTTGGTGACCCGGTGTTCCGCGACCAGGCGCCAAACCTCCGCCGGGTCGAATCGGTCGGTCGGCAGCAACACGGTCGTGGCGCCGCGCGCGACCTGGGTCAGCCCGTGGTTGCCGGCACCGTGCGACAGGGGTGCCACGACCAGGCAGCAGTCCTGCTCCGTCGTGCCGGGTACGAGATCGGCCAGGTGGCTGGTGACGATGTACGTCATCTGGCCGTGGGTCAGCGCGGCGAGCTTTGGCCGGCCCGTCGTCCCGGATGTGGAGATGAACCAGCACTGATGGTCGTAATCCACCACCGCCGCCGGGTAATCGGCCCCGGCCTGCGCCGCCATCAACGCGTCTAGGTCGGGAGCATCGAGCGGGCCGACGCCCATCTTGGCAACCAGCGCCCGGCTGGGCATGGCTTTTACCACCGCAGCGGCATGGTCCGGGAACTCCCCCCCGCATAACAAGGCGCGGGCACCGCTGGCGGTCGCGAGGTAGGCGACGTCATCCGGCAGCAAGCGGAAGTTGGTCGGCACCCACACAGCGCCGATCCGGAAGCAGGCCCACATCGACTCCAGCATCAGGTTGCTGTTCTTCGATTGGACGAGGACGCGGTCGCCATACTCGATGCCGTGCCCGGTCAGGACGGCCGCCATGGCGGACACGCGGGCGTCGAACTCGGCCCAGGTCCAACGCCGTTCACCCCAGATCAGGGCGGCCCGGTCAGGAAACCGCTGGGCGGCCTGGGTGACGAACTGCGCCATGTTCATCACCCGGCGCGACACGGGCAGGCTGGGATCGATCATCATCAGCGCACACGTTCCAATATTGACACGTAATTGGCCACCGCGGCGCCGCCCATGTTGAACACACCGGCCATCGTGGCACCCGGGATCTGCATGTCACCGGCCTCGCCCATCAACTGCAAGGCCGCCATGACATGCATCGACACGCCCGTGGCGCCGATCGGGTGGCCCTTCGACTTCAAGCCCCCGGACGGATTGATCGGCAGGCGGCCGGTTTTCTCGGCCGTACCTTCCTGGACGACGCGGTAGCCCTGGCCGGGTTCGGCCAGCCCCATCGCCTCGTACTCCAGCAGCTCGGCCATGGTGAAGCAGTCATGCGTCTCGACGAAGGAGAGGTCGTCCAGAGTCACTCCGGCATCCTCGCGGGCCTTGCTCCACGCCCGGCGAGCCCCCTCGAACGCGATCGGGTCACGCCGGGACAGCGGCAGGATGTCGTTGACCTGGCGGCGGGCCCGGAACCGTATGGCGCGCTGCAACGTCGCAGCGGTCTCGTCATCCGCCAGCACGATGGCGGCCGCGCCGTCCGACACCAGGGAGCAGTCGGTACGCCGCAACGGCCCCGCAACATAGGGGTTCTTCGGCGAGATCGTGTTGCAGAACTCGAACCCCAGGTCGCGGCGCATCTGCGCCCACGGGTTCGATACGCCATTGCGGTGGTTCTTCGCGGCGATGCGCGCCAACTCCGCACTCTTGTCACCGTAACGCTGGAAGTAGATCTCGGCGAGCCGGCCGAATATGCCGGCAAAGCCGCCTTCCACCTGGTCCTCCTCCTTGCGGTAGCAGCCGGTTAGCAGGTTCTCGCCAACCACCGCCGTCGGCAGCGCCGTCATCTTTTCCGCGCCGATCACCAGGGCGATCCGTGCCTGCCCGCTCTCGATGGCGTTGGCCGCCGACTGGATGGCAGCCGAGCCCGTCGCGCAGGCATTCTCGACATGCACCGCAGGCACATAAGTCAGCGCCGGTTCGCCGAGCGCGGCAAGCGCACCTTCGAAGCCCTGTCGGGAGAAGCCATTATTGTAGACGCCGACGGCGACGGCATCCACATCCTCCGCCGCCACGCCCGCATGGTCCAGCGCCGCCCGGCTCACCTCCGCCATGAGCGCCTCGACATCGGGCGCATCGAGCTTGCCGAACGGTGTGTGCGCCCATCCGACGATAGTCGCCTGCCGCCTTTGGGCCAGATCTGATTGTGTCATGGACGCCCCCTTATTATTAAACCGAGTGAACCATTCTAACTTGGCACTAAGGGACGGCCAAGACAATCTGCTCCACAATAAGTGACAAGCAGAAGCTGCCGGTGATGTCGCTGCCCGGCGTTGTTGACCAGGACGCCAATCGCCCGGAACGTCCGGCAGGCATGCAGGGAGCGCGTCGACCGCCGCGTCATCCCGCTCATCTATGGGCCAGGCCAAGACCGCCGGCCCACCCGATACGACGACGGCAGCCAGGCGGTCTGCCCGCGCCACGGGCCAACAGAACCATCCAACAGCCAAATGGGGCCAGGGATATCGCGACCGCTTCGCCCGCTATTGTTTGGTGACTAGGCCGCCGCCGATGAAGCCGCCATCGACGGCAAGCACTTGCCCGGTGATGTAGCTGGCCGCATCGGAGGACAGGAACAACGCAGCCGATGCGATCTCGTCTGGCTGGCCATAGCGGCCCATCGGCACGAAACGGGCCCAGGCGTCCCGGATCGCCTGATCATGCACAACCGCTACGAGTGGTGTTTCAATCGGCCCAGGTGCGATCACGTTCACCCGAATGCCCTTCGACGCCAGTTCCACCGCCATGACTTGGCTCAGCACGACAACGCCGGCCTTCGAGGCGCCATAGGCAGCCCGGCCGAGATTGCCGCGCATACCGGACACACTCGATAGATTGACGATACTGCCGGCCTTTGTCTCGCACATCAGCCGAGCCGCTTCTTGCCCGATCAGGAAGGTGCCTCTCAGATTCACGGCGTAGATCCGGTCGAACACGTCCGCAGGGGTGTCGAGAAACGAGAAGTCCGCACCGATTCCGGCGCAGTTCACCAGGATGTCGAGGCGGCCGTAGCGTTGCCTGATGACATGCAGCAGGCCGGCACAGGATGTCTGGTCGGCAACGTCAAGCCAAACCGGTGCGATGCTCGCATCGCCGATCGTCTTGTTGCCGACCGTGATGTCGGCCACGATGACCTGGGCGCCCTCCTCGGCGAATTTGGCCGCGATGGCAGCCCCGATCCCCGACAGGCCGCCGGTCACCAGTGCAATCTTGCCGGCAACCGATCCAGTCATCGTGTTACTTCTCCGATTGGGGACGGGCGCCACGAATTCGCTGCCTCGGACGGGGGCGCCGCTTAAAACGACCAGATAACCGAAATGGACTTGGTGCAAGATAGTTTATGCGGTTGATTATATCCAGCAAAAGAGATCGAACAACATCCGCAGGAAGGAGGACGTATGACCACCATCGCCAGGCCGATCTTGTTCGGCGACGAACCGGCATTGGCTGTGGTTCGCCCCGGATCTCTGGTCGAGCAGTGGCGCGTTCTGAAGGTTTGCGCCGCCGCCGGGAAGATCGTCATCATGCAAGCCGCAAATACCAGCTTGACGGGCGGATCAACTCCCAGCGGCGATCATACGATCGCGACGTAGTAATCATCCAGCACGACGCGGGTAAATCGGATCCACATCTTCCAGGAGGAGAAGGATGTCGTTGACTTCTACACCGGCACCAACGACCCGAATGAGCTGACCAAGATCAGGCGTGACATGCTCGCGCAATTCAAAGCTTTGCCGGTCCAAGGCGAGTATCTGCACTGGGAAGCTTTCGATACGACCACCTTGACGCGCTTCCCGGTGCGATCAGGAACGCCGCAGGCGGGCGAGGCGTTCCCCTTCCAGGCGGGACAGCAGACGAACCACGGGCCATAGCAGCAAGAAATACATCACGGCCGCGGCCACGATCGGCGTGGCGTTGTAGGTGGCGCTCTGGGCCTGCCGAGCGGCAAACAACAGTTCCGGCAAACCGGCGACGGATGCGATCGAGGTGAGCTTGACCACTTCCAAGGCGTTGGACAGCAGATCCGGCAGCACGATCCGCACGGCCTGAGGGAGCAGCACGAGACGCAGGGCACGCCAAGGGCGCAGGCCCAGCGCGCGCGCTGCATCCATCTGGGCTTCCGGCACGCCTTTGAGGCCGCCGCGGAACACTTCGCAGAAGAAGGCGCCCGAGTTCAGCAGGAAACACAGCGCGACCGATCCCCACGCCCCGAGGTCGATCCCCGCGAAGGGCAGCCCAGCGTAGAGCAGGATCAGCAGGACCAGCGGCGGCAGGACACGGAAGACATCCACGAACAGCTCAGCCGGGATGCGCACAACCGGGCCGGCGCGGGAGGTGAGCGCCAGCGCCAACCCGGCCACCAACCCAATCGGCAACGCCACCGCGGACAGCACCACCGTTTGCAGCAGCCCCCGCAGCAGCAGCCGCCAAGCCTGCAGCAGGATGTCCGTGTTGAGGAACGCCTCCGCGAAGTCAGCCAAGGCTCATCCCTGCCAGGCGAACCGGCGTTCCAACCGCCGGGCCAGCACGACGACCGGGGTGAACAGCACGGCATAGGCGAGGGCACCCAGGACCAGCGGCGAGGGGTTGCCGCTGAAGCTCATGTCGGATTGCGCGGCACCCAGGATTTCCGCAACGCCCACGACGGAGCCGAACGCCGTGCCCTTCATGATGGCGATGGTGCGGTTGGTCAGCGGCGGCACCGCGATGCGCAAGGCCTGCGGCATCACGACCAGCATCAGCACCGGCAGCGGACGCATCCCCAGCGACATCGCCACCTCCGTCTGTCCGCGCGGCACGGCGCGGATGGCGGCGAAGAACACCTCCTCGGCGAAGGCAGCGAGCACGGCGCCGAGGGCCAGGAACGTCGCAAGAAAGCCCGACAGCTCCACCCCGGCGGAGGGCAGGCCGAAGAACAACAGCACGATGATCACCAACGGCGGGATTGCGCGCAGCAGGTCCACGATGAATATCAACGGCCAATTAACCAACCGCCAGCCGGGCAGCCGCAGCACGGCCAGCAGGAAGCCCGCCAGCAGGCCGGCGGCCACCACCAGCACCGCCAGTTCCACCGTCACGCCGAAGCCGCGGAGGATATCGGGAGCTGCGGCCAGCAACACCTTCCGGTTGAAGAAGGTGAACAGGAAGCCGGGCTGCTCGCCCATCGGCGGGGACCGCCGTCAGCTGCAGTGCGGCTCGTGCGGCGTAGGGTCGTAGCCGGGCAAGCCGGGAACGCCGTAGCCGGGGAAGATCACCCGCTCGGCATCGTCCGGCGCCGGGGTGGTGCCGAACCACTTCTCCGACAGCTTCACCAGCGTGCCGTCCTGTTTCAGGCATTTGAGCGCGTTGTCCAGCAGGTCTCGCATCGCGGTGTCGCCGTTGCGAACGGCGAGGGACCAGTGGGCCCGCGTGTCCGTGATCACGTAATCGGCCACGAAAAGCGGATTCTTCTGCGCGGCATAGCGGATGGAGGTGTTGCCGCCGAGCTGCGCGTAGGCGCGGTTCTGCATCACCGCCAGGGTCGCGTCGGTGAAGGTGTCCAGTATCAGCGGGGTGAAGCCGTATTTGTCCACGTTGTCGTGCACCCAGCCGTCATACGCGCTGCCTTTGTTGACGGCGACCACCTTGCCCTTGATCTGGTCGAGTCCCATAATCGGCGTGGTGCCCTTATGGATGCCAAACTCGAACGCGGTATACAGGTAGCCCTCCGTGAACAGCATGTTCTCCGCCCGCTCCTTGGTGGCGGTCACCGGCGCCAACAGGAAGTCGTAGCGCCCGGAGTTCATGGCAGGGATCAGCCCGGCGAAGTTGCCGGCTGCAATGTCGACCGGGCGGTGCAACACCCGGCCGATCGCGCCACCCATATCGATCTGGAACCCGTCCAGCGTGCCATCCAGCCGGGTGAAGGCATGGGGCGGGAAATTCGCGTCCACCGCCGTGTGCAGCGGCGCACCCTCGGCGCGCGCGGCCCCGGACGCGAGCAGCCCGAGCAGGAGGAACACAGTGGCGGCGCGCGGCAGTCGGAAAGCGAATGGCATACACGGCATCCTGTTCTATCCCGGCTCTATCCCCGGCGCTATTCCGCAAGGTTAGCAGGAATCAGGCCATCACCGGCGTGTTGGCGCGGCTCACCTTCAGCAAGCGGTGCTCGCCCGAGGTGATCGGGGCGTAGCGCGGCGGGTGTTCGGGCGTGGCGCAGCCGGGGATGCACTCGATCAGCGCGTCATGGTTCGGCTGGTGGAAGAACGCCACTGACAGCCGCCCGGTGTTGCCGGCGCGCGGCGGGTTGACCACCCGGTGCATGGTGGACACGTAGCGGTCGTTGCTCCATTGCGCCATCAGGTCACCGATGTTGACCACGAAGCTGCCGGCCAAATGCGGCACCGGCTCCCAAGCTCCGGTCTTGGTCACCACTTCCAGCCCGCCCTTGTCCGGCTCCGTCAGCAGGATGGTGAGGCAACCGTAATCCGTGTGCTCGCCGGCGCGGATCATGCCTGCGGCGACTTCTTCGGGCTGCGCCGGATAATAAAGGGCGCGGACGTTGCTGATATGGTGGTCGACCTTGTCGGCGAACCAGTCCTCCGGCACGTCGAGCGCCAGGGCGAAGGCGCGCAACAGCTTGTTGGCCAGAGCGGACACGGCACGGTAGTACGCCTCGAACACCGGCTGGAAGCGGGCCGGCTCGGCGGGCCAGCGGTTCGGCGAGAAATGCGCCGCGGCGTCCGGGCGCAGGTGGCGGCCATCACCCGGAAGATCGACCGGCCCCATGCTGAACGCCTCCTTCAGGTCGGCGGCCGCCCCAGCACGGCCCAGGCTGCGCGCCAATCCTTCGGAGGCCAGCGGGATGTAGCCGCGGTAGGAGGGGGGTTGCCGCTCGATCTGCGTCTTGTCCTCGGGCGCACGGTTGAAGAACGCCACCGATTGTGCGCGGACCTCGTCGATCAGCGACTCGGGCACGCCGTGGCCTGTGATGCAGAAGAAACCGATCTCCTCGCAGGCGGCGCCCACCTGCCGGGCGACAGCCATGCGGGCGGCCATGTCACCATCCAGACCGGAAACATCGATGAGAGGTACGCTGCCCATGAAGCTCGCTCCTGCCAGAGGGAAGCCGGGTTCCTGCCGGCCGGATGGCCACGTTAGCCACGGCTCAGCATGAACGGGTGGTCTTTTATCAAGCTGCCCCTTAACCCCGTGTTAACGTCGCTGTATGAATATCCGTGAGATAGAGGTTTTCTGCGCGGTGATGCAGTCTGGCTCCGTGTCCGGGGCAGCGCGGCTCCTCGCCGTCTCGCCCCCCGCGGTCAGCCGCATGCTCCGCCACACGGAGGACCGGCTCGGCTACGCGCTGTTCGACCGGCAGCGCGGCCGGCTTACGCCCACGCCGGAAGCCCAGGCACTCTATTTGGAGGCGGACAAGGCCTTGGGCGGCATGCGCCGGGTCGCCGAACTGGCCGAGGCGATTGGCGGCAGCAGCCCCGGCCTGCTGCGGGTAGCGGCGAATCCGTCATTCGGTGCCAGCCTGCTGCCAATGGCGGTGAGCGAGTTCCGTCGGCGGTGGCGGGAGGTTCGGCTGGAGATCAACACCACGGCGCATCAGGCGGTGGTGGAGCGGATGGTCCTGCGCCAGGCGGAACTGGGACTGACTCAGTTCCGTGCTCGCCATCCGTTACTACGCGAGGAGCGGCTCGGGCGGCTGCCGATGTGCGTGGCCCTCTCGCTGCACTCGCCGCTGGCCCGGCGCTCCATCGTGCGATTGGAGGATCTCAAGGGCGAAAAGCTGATCGGTTACCGCGACGACACGCCGATTGGCGCCGCCGTCAACGGACACCTGCAGGCGGCTGGCATCGACCACCCTGCCGACATCGTAGTGCGCTACCCGATGATCGCCTGCATGTTCGTTGCCGCCGGACTGGGTGCGGCGGTGGTGGATCCGCTGATGGCGCTGAACCCCCAGCGTTGGCAAATAGCCTTCCGCCCGTTGGAACAGGGGCCCGTGACCGACATCTGGCTTCTGGGCCATATCGGCAATCCGGCTGACCAGGCTGGCCGCAGCTTCGCCCGGGCGATCAAGTCAGTGCTAAGCGCCCATCCGGAGTTGAAGCGCTCTTAGTGTCGCTCCGGGATCATGTTGAGTCGGATGAGTCGGTGTGATTCACTGAAGGCCACTCGATTTGCAGGATGGCTTTGATGTGGACGACCGAGAACCGTGGACGGTATGACCGGCGCAAGTTGCGTTACCCGAGCGATCTTACGGACGAGGAGTGGGCGCTCGCCTCGCCGCTGATCCCTCCCGCCAAGCGGGGCGGCAACAAGCGGACGGCGGATATGCGATCGGTGGTCAACGAACGACGGGAAGTAGGAGCCAACCTGACCGCCAGCGTGCACGGCTGCCGGGACCGATTGAGGACAGCCGCACCTGACCTTATCGGCGAATGGTTCGGCTGACCCGAAGCGCCCATGCCTCGGCCAACAGCCCTTTTGGCAGCACGAGGATCGAAAGGTAGAGCACCAGCCCGACCAGCACGGTGCGTAAATGGCCGGCGCCGCGGGCGAGTTCGGGCACGAGGATCAGCACGCAGGCCCCGACGACAGAGCCGGGCAGGCTGCCGAGCCCGCCGACCACGACCATGGTGAGGATCAGGATCGATTGGTCCAACCCGAACATGTCCGGGCTGATGTAGCCGGTGCTATGGGCCAGCAGGCAGCCCGCGGCGCCCGCGAGGCCACCGCCGATGGCGAAGGCCCCGACCTTCATCAACGCGGTATTGATCCCCATGAAGCTGGCGCTCTGATCGTCTTCGCGCAGCGCCCGGAGCGCATTGCCGTAGGCCGAGTTGGTCAGCCGGTGGACGATCCAGAGGATCAGCACCGTCACCGCGGCGATGGTAAAGTACGTCGGCAACCGCGCCCCGAGCGGCCAGTTGAACAGGCTCAGCGCGGGCACGCCGCGTAACCCCATCGGGCCGCGGGTAAGGCCGTCCCAGTTCAGGATGGTGATGTTGATGATCTCCCCCACGCTTAGCGTCGCGACGGTGAAGAAGATCCGCACCAGGCGGATGGCCGGGATTGCGACCACGAAGGCGACGCCGCCAGCCACCAGCACGCTCGCGGGCAAGGTCGCCTCCAGCCCCCACCCGGTGCGCGCGGCGAGGATGGCGGCGGTGTAGGCGCCGACGGCGTAGAACGCGGCGTGGCCGAGCGAGACGAGCCCGGCCGTACCCGTGACGAGGTTCAGGCTCGCGGCCAGGATCACGAACAGCATCGACAGCTCGGCAAGGCGGAACAGGTAGGATTGGTTCAGCACCGCCAGCCCCGCCGGCAGGACCGCGAAAACGAAGGCGAGGCCGGCCGCGGCGATGAGCCCCCGTAGCCGGTCAGACACGCTCGGCACGCCGTCCGAACAGGCCGCGGGGGAAGAACACCAGGGTCACCAGCAGCAGCACGTAGGGCACCATGCCGACCCAGCGGGAGGAGACGAACTCCGTGGTGAAGCTCTCGCACAGCCCGATCAGGATTGCGCAGGCGACGGCGCCGGGGATGCTGGTGAGCCCGCCCATCAGCATGGCGACGAAGGCCTTCAGCGTGGGGGTAAAACCCATGTAGGGGTTGATGACCCCGTAGTACAGCCCGACCAGCAGCCCGGCGACGGCGCCGATGGCAGAGCCGATCGCGAACGTCCAGACGATGACGCTGTTGGCGTTCACGCCGGAATACAACGCGCCTAGCAGGTCGTCGGACACAGCGCGCACACCCAGCCCGATGCGGGTGCGGCGGAGCAGCAGTTGCAACCCGATCAAGGTGGCGCAGGCGGTGGCGAAGATGATGAAGTCGCCGCGCACGAACACCACGTCGCCCCACGGAATCGGGTCGTTGATCATCAGCCGGTCGGGCACCGGCTGCATGTCGCCACCGAACGCGATCTCCGTCACCTCGCGCACGATGATCCCAATCGCGAGGGAGGAGAGCAGCGTGGCCTCGCGCAAGGCCCTGGATTTCAGCGATGCTTCGTCCCTGGCGCGCCGCAGCGGGCGGAATGCGATGCGGTCCAGCCCTATGCCCAGCCCCGCGCCGATCGCTGCCACGATCAGCAGCAACACGATCAGCGGCGGCGCCGTGGCCAGCGCGATGAACAGCCCGGCGAAGGCGCCCAGCATGTAGACCTCGCTGTGGGCGAAGTTCACCGCGCTCAGCACGCCGAAGATCAGAGTGAAGCCGATCGCCACCAGCGCGTAGCACAACCCGGCGCTGACGCCGTTGACCAAATCCTGCAGGATCGCGGCTTCCATTCCTACGGCTTCGGGCTGTAGTCGATCTTGCCGCCCTCCACCCGCACCGTGGTCAGGCCGAAGCGGTCGATGTCGCGGCTCTGCGGATCGATGGCGAAGCGGCCGTTGGCGCCCTCGCCGGGTCCGAACTTGGCGAGCTGCTCCTGCTCCTGCGCGCGGGTGACGCCGGGGCCGGCGCGCCGGGCGGCCTGCATGATGATGCTGGCGGCGTCGAAGCCGTAGGCAGACCAGATATCCGGCGCCTTGCCGTATCTGGCGGTGAAGGCCTTGATGAACGCCTGGACCACCGGGCTTGGATTCTCCGGGTTGTACAGGCGGGAGGACCACATGCCCTCGAAGGCGTCGCCGGCGAGGCCGAGGGAACGCTCGGTCAGTCCTACGCCGGAATCGACCACCGGGATGTCGGTCAGGCCGAGTTGCTTGCGCTGTTTCATGAACGTGGCGGCCTCCTCCTCCAGCATGGCGAGGAAGATCGCATCCGGCTTCTCGCGGCGCATGCGGGTGAGGATGGAGCGGAAATCGGTGGTGCCCTGGTTGTAGACGGCGTCCTCCACGATCTCGGCCCCATCCTTCTTGGCCTGCGCAACGAAGGTCTCGCCCACGCTCTGCCCCCAGTCGGTCTGCACCTGGATCACGGCGATATGCTTCTTGCCGAGCGTTTGCGTGATGAAGTCGGCGAGCGGGTCCGTGTAGGTCGGGATGGTCTCGCTGGTGCGGAACATCCACTTGTTCATCTTGACCAGGTCGGGGTGGGAGGCGGACGGAGTGAGTTCCACCAGGCCGCCATTGGCGTAGGTGTCGGCGGCGGCCATCGTGGCGGTGGAGGTGAAATCGCTGATCGAGGCGATGACCTGCGGATCGTCCACCAGCTTGCCGGCGATGTTCACCGTCTCCTTGGCGTCCCCCTTGCTGTCGGCGCAATCGAGCCGGAAGGCGATGCCGGCAAGCGCCTTGGCCGCGTTGAACTGCTCCACGGCGAGGATGGCGCCTTGCTGGATCGGGCCGCCGAACCCGACCATCGGGCCGGACAGCGGCAGGGAGCAGCCGATTACCAGGGTCTTGTCCTGGGCGCGGGCCGTGCCGCAGACGAGGGTAGCGGCGAGAGCCACGAGGGTGAGGTTGCGCGTCACGAGGGTTTTCCTACTTAGGTCTGTCACTCAGGTCCGTCATGCCAGGGCATGACGGGTAGAGGCTTGGGTGCCACCTTGGCCACCGCCCAGATAGGCCTCGGCAACCTGCTTCTCCCCCGCGATTTCCGCCGCCGGGCCGTCGAGGCTAATGCGGCCGCCCTCCATGACATAGGCGTGGTCGGAGACGCGCAGGGCCGCGCGGGCGTTCTGCTCCACCAGCAGGATGGCGGTGCCGCCCTCGCGGATGCGGGCGATGAGGTCGAAGATCACCCGGACGAGCTTGGGCGCGAGGCCGAGCGAAGGCTCGTCGAGCAGCAGCAGGCGGGGCCGGGCCATCATGGCGCGGCCGATGCACAGCATCTGCTGCTCCCCACCGGACAGCGATCCGGCCGCTTGCCGCAGCTTCTGCTTTAATACGGGGAACAGGGCCAATATGCGCTCGCTATCCTTGGCCTGCTGGGCGTTGCTGTGCCGCGCGGCGCCGACGCGCAGGTTCTCGGCAACCGTCATGGCCGGGAAGATGTGGCGGCCTTCCGGGGCCTGGCTGATGCCGGCAGCGACGATCTCGTGCGGGGCGCGGTTCAGGATGTCCTGCCCGCCGAAGCGGATCGAGCCGGCCGCGTTGCGGTAGATGCCGCTGACCGTGCGCATCAGCGTGGTCTTGCCGACGCCGTTGCTGCCCAGGACGCATGCGATGCCGCCTGCCCTCACCCGCAGGTCGACGCCGCGCAGCACGGCCTGGGCGCCGATGGACACCTGCAGGCCGCTGATGTCGAGGATCGGCGCCTCAGTCATCGTCGGCGCCGAGATAGGCGAGTTGCACCGCCGGATCGGCGCGCACCGTGGCGGGGGAGCCGTCGGCGATCTTGCGGCCGGCGGCCAGCACGACGACGCGGCGGCAGATGCCCATGACCAGGCCCATGTCATGCTCCACCAACAGCACGGTGGTGCCGCCCTGATTGAGGGCGGTGATGAACGTGGCAAGCGCCGCAGTCTCGGTCTCGTTCAGCCCGGCAGCGGGTTCGTCCAGGATCAACAACTCGGGTTCCGTGGCCAGCGCCCGTGCAATCTCGAGGTACTTGCGCTGCCCATAGGACAGGGTGGAGGCGGTGGCCTCGGCCCGGCCGGCCAGGTTCACCCGCTCCAGCGCGGCCCAGGAACGGTCGGCGATGGCGCGGCTGCGGCGGGCGCCGGCGCCGGGCAGCACGGCGCGCCAGGCAGGAAAGCCGATGGCGCCGATCGCTCCGGCCGAGACGTTGTCGAACACGGTGAGTGTGGGCGACAGGCGCAGGTTCTGGAAGGTGCGGCATACGCCGAGGCGCGCGATGCGGTAGGCCGGCAGGCGGTCGATGCGCCGGCCGCGCAGCCGGATGCGGCCGCTGCTCGGGCGGGCGAACCCGCTGATCAAGTTGAACAGCGTGGTCTTGCCGGCGCCGTTCGGCCCGATGATACCGAGCACCTCCCCGCGCTCGACCTGGAGATCGATCCCGTCCACCGCGAGCACCCCGCCATACTGCCGACTGACGCGTTCCACCGAGAGGAGCGGTTCTGCCACCTACCCGGCCGTGGCATAGGCGGCACGGCCGACCGCGACCAGCGCCCCCGCCTCGTTGGTGACATCCACATCCACCACGCCGACCGTGCGGCCATTGCGGCGGACGGTTGCGGTCGCCGTGAGCGCCGTGTTCACCGCCGGGCGCAGGTAATCGACGCGGAAGTTGATTGTGGGCAGCGGCCGGCCGAGCAGCATGATCAGCGCGTAGTCGCCGACCGTGTCGATCACCGCCGCGATCGGGCCGCCATGCCACTGCCCCGTGCCTTTCCCGCGCTCGAACTCCGGGCGCATGGCCAGCCGCATGGACACGGTCTCGGCCGCCGCGTCGGCGGAGAGGACTTCGAGGCCCAGGAAGTCGATGAAGGCGGATTGGGCGAGGCGGCCCTGGAGCTGCTCGATGGTGAGCGGCGCGGGGGTGAGCGGGGTGGCTTTGTCGCTCACGGCTGCACCATCATTTTGCCAAATACCGAACGACCCTCGATCTTCGCCAACGCTTCGGCCGCGCGGTCGAGCGGCACGGCCTCCTCCTGGATCACGCTCAGCTTGCCGGCCTGCACCATGTCCAGCAGCGTGAGCACGTCCTCCCGCATCCAGCCGTTGGAGCCGCGGACCTGCAGCTCGAACGTCCAGATGAAGCGGATGTCCTCGGTCGGGTCGTAGCCGGCGGTGGCGCCGCAGGTGAGCAGGCGTCCCCCCACTTTCAGCACGCGGAGGGACTTCACCCAGGTGTCGCCGCCGGTGTAGTTCACCACCACGTCCATGCCGTTATCGGTGCCCTGGCCGCGCCGGACCGGCTTGCCGAACCGGGCGTAGACCGCCTTCATGAAGTCGGTCTCGACGTAGTTGATCACGTGGTCGGCGCCCAGTTCGTGCAGGCGCTGGCCCTTGGCGTCCGTCCCGGCGCACGCGATCACCTCGGCCCCGGCGAGCTTAGCGAGTTGCAGGCAGCACACGCCCACGCCGCCGCTGGCGCCCAGGATGAGCACCTTCTCGCCAGCCTTCACCTGGCCGATGGTGTACATCATGCGCAGCGCGGTGCCGTAGGCGCAGGGCAAGGCGGCAGCATCGAGGTAGGACACGCCTTCGGGGATACGGATCAGCTGGTGGGCGCGGGCGCGGCAAAGTTCGGCGAGCCCGCCGTGGACCGTCTCGCCCATCAGCCCACCTTCCACGCGGTTGATCGGATCCACCAGCACGCGGTCGCCGGCCGACCAGCCTGCCACCCCGGGGCCGACGGCCACGATCTCGCCGGCCACGTCCAGACCCATGATGGCGGGCATGGCGATCTTGATGCCGGGCATGCCGCGGCGAGTGAACACGTCGTGGTAGTTCAGCGAGGTGGCGCACACGCGGAGCACGACGTCCCCGTCGCCCGGCGTGGGATCAGGGAAATCCGTCTCGATCCGTAGCGCGTCGTTGCCGCCATGCTCGCGCAGTACCAGCGCCTTCATGCTCGATCCATCCTCTCAGACCTGGTCCATCGCCCGTTGCAGCAGCGCCTTGCGATCGACCTTGTTCGTCCCGGCGAGCGGGAGCGACGGCACGAACCACACCCGGCGGGGATGCGCGTAGGCGGGGGCGCGGGCGAGCACGTATTGCCGCAGATCGTCCTCGGTAGCCGCGGCGCCGGGGCGCAGCACGACGAAGGCGGCGGGCTTGGTGCCCTTGATCTCGTCCGGCAGCGCGATGACGGAGGCCTGCGCGATCGCCGGGTGGGCTTCAAGGATGGTCTCGACCTCGCCCGGATAGATGTTCTCGCCGCCGGAGACGAACATGTCGTCCGCGCGGCCGACAAAGGAGAAGAAGCCGTTTTCGTCGCGATGGAACACGTCGCCGGTGATGTAGAAGCCGTCCGGGGTCATCGCCTTGGCCGTGGCCTCGGGCAGCTTGTGATAAGCGTTCATTAGCGCCGGGCAGCGCACCTCCAGCACGCCTTCGTCGGTGACCGCCTCGCCATCGCGCATCAGGCGGAGGTCGACGGCTGGATGGCCCACCCCCAGGCTGGTGTCGGGCGTCGGCCGACCGTCCGGGTGCGGGGCGAACACCACCGGGCCAGCCTCCGTCGTGCCGTAGCCGTTGGAGATGGCGGCCTGCGGGAACACCCGGCGCACGCGGTCGATCAGGGTCTGGGTGATCGGCGCGGAGCCCATGCGGATGGCGCGGACACCGGACAGGTCCCGGGTGGCGAGCAGGTCCGGCTCCTGCAGCATCATCGCCACCATCGGCGGCACGGAGGTGAGCGCGGTGGCGCCCCATTCGGCAGCAGCCTCAATATAGCTGCGGGCGGTGAAGCCGGGCAGCAGGATCAGCAATCCGCCCGAGGCGAGGGTGAGCTGTGCCATGGCCAAACCGTTCATGTGATACAGCGGCGCGGCGACCTGCACGCGCTCCCGGTCCAGGTCAGGGCGGTTGGTGCGTGTCGCCAAGACCCAAAGATGGCTGCGGTGGGACAGCACCACCCCCTTCGGCCGCCCCGTGGAACCGGAGGTATAGAGGAACATCGCCGGATCGCTGGGTTGCGGCAGGACAGTCTGGAGCGGCCCGGCGGCGAGGCCGGAGGCCACAAAGCTGTTCCAGTCCTCCAGCGCCACGGAGGGCAGTTCGCCGGGGACCAGCGCGCGGTGGGCGGCATCGGTGAAGACGAGCCGGGCGTCGCAATCATCCAGCACCACGCGGATCGTGGCGGCGGGCAACTTGGTGTTCACGGGCACGCTCACCAGCCCGGCGCGCATGGTGCCGAGAAAGGCAAACAGGAACTCCGCGCGGTTGGCGGAGAGGATCGCCACGCGCTCGCCCTGGCGCAGGCCGCGCTGCTGCAGGGCGTGGGCGACGGCGCCGCAATGGCGGTCGATCTCGGCGAAGGTGAAGCGCCGCGGCGGGTTCGCGCCGCCAAGATCGACCAGGGCCACGCGATCGGGCGCGCCGGCATGGAGGGCGGCACCGAGGTTGGACCAGGTGGTCAAGGGACGAACTCGATCGGGCAGTTGGTGGCATGCGCGGCCGGGACCAGGATGCGGCCGGGCTGCTCGATGCCGGCGAGCCCGCCCGCGGCGAGCGCGGCGCGAACCCTATCGAGGCTCAGCGTGCGCAGGGTGAGCGCTGCCATGTAGTGGGGTCGCCCGGCGCGGTCGGCGGCGGCGGCGCCGAATTGGGCGGCGACGATGTCGTGCCGCAGGATTTCGATGCGCGACACGCCCACGGCCAGCGCGAACCCGCCCTCGACCGGGTGGACCGTCTCGTTGCCGAACATCGTGGCGAACAGGCGACCCAGGATGGCCGGATCGTCCGACGCGATGACGGCGCGCACCACGCCCACCGCCCCGTTGGCGTGGTGACGCCACTCGTCGCGCCACACCAGCTCGCGGGTGAAGTGGTGACAGAAATACAGCCGGCCGGGCCGACCGGACTCAGGCTGGACGTGGACGGTGCGGAACCGAGCATCGGCCGTGGTCCCGTCCGGCAGCTCCACCGGGCGCGTGAACTCGTTCGGGGCCGTGGCGGGCACGCCGTTCGCGGCCAAGGCCCTGAACGTGGCCGACGAGTCCTCGGTGCCGAACACGAGACCATTCAGCCCGTGCGGGTCGGCCAGGATGTCCTGCCGGCCTTGGGTGCCGGTCACGGCGATCAGTTCGAGGTAGTCGGTCCCGAAGATGGCGAGGTGGTTGGCCGACCCCAGGGAATGGTAGCCGCGCGGCGTGAGGGTGAAGCCGAGCCGCCGGTAGGCAGCCTGCGCGTCGTCCAACCGATCACGCGCGTTGACGACCACGTGGTCGAAAACAGGTATCGGCAAGGGCTGTCCGGCTGGCATCGAGGTATGCTGCACCAGCCAAGGAGGATCGCCAAGCGGGGCTTCAGCGGCCGGCTTCAAAAAGGCCCCAGGAAGGTGAAGCCCGTCGTGCGGGCGTGATAACGCAGGCCACCATCCTGCACGACGGGGAACAGGGCCCGCTGGCCCCCGGGGTTGTGGTGGGAGTGCGGGGCGCCGGGCGGAGTGACCTGGGTCGTCCAGTGCCGCCAAGGGCAGATCTTTCCGTCGACCATGGAATGAAGACCCCTGCCCTGACGAATCCGTCGCGGCCAGCAGCACCGCGCCCTGACCCGGCAGCAGAAGCACGTCATCCTAACCACGCCGATTGCGCCGCTCCGGCGATCGTCGGTGCGAGGATCGGCCACACAAAGCGCCCCACTTGGTCGCGTGTTCCCCGTGACTTGATGAACCCGACGCCCAGTTCACCTTGGCGCAACGCCTCGGCTTGCTCCGCCG
>CAXSEG010000017.1:0-25786 GCA_964235545.1 uncultured Acetobacteraceae bacterium | reverse complement strand
GACTCCCCCCCCCCCCTTGGCACGGGGGGCGGGTTTGGCGACTGCTCCCGCGGGCGTCCGCGTGGGTCAGCGGGATAGGGCGCAGGATTCCTGATTGGCTTCAATTGGGCGTCGCGATTGGAAACAGCGCGGCGGAACCGCTCAAAGTCGGGGAACGCTACGGTGCGCTTGCACCTTGCCGATCCCGAGCCAAGCCCGGGCCGAAAGGCAGGGAAGGTGTAGAGACTGGATGGGTGGCACCTAAGGGCTTCGGCCGATGGTGAAGGGACAGTCCAGACCACGAACGCCCAGCGGTGAACGCTCGGTGGGCGGCGGCGAAAGCCGAAGTGGTATGAATCCTGGGGTCGTGGGTTCGAATCCCGCCGCGGACACAAATCCCGCTCCTTATCCGGGCGGGAACGTCGGCGGGCTGAGCTGGTGCTCGGTGCGGCCGGACCAGTCGCGGCTGGTGATGCCGGCGAAGGCGCGGGACTGTGCTTCATGCAGCGCGGCGGCGGCGGCGGGGTAATCCATGGTCAGCACCTTGCCGCTCTCCACGACCTTGACACCGTCGACATACACGGCGGCGATGGCGCGGTCGCCGGCCGCGTACAGCAGCGAGCGGAGCGGGTCGTAGCCCGGGAGCATCGCCGGGTGCGCCGCGTCCACCAGCACCAGGTCCGCGCAATGCCCCGGGGCCAGGCGGCCGAGATCGTCCCGCTGCAGGATTCCGGCGCCGCCTGACGTCGCCATGGTGAACAGTTGGCCGGCGTCCAGCGTGCGCGGGTCACCGGCCTGGGTGCGGGCCAGGTACATCGCCAGCCGTAGCTCATCGAGCATGTTGTGGGGGAAGGTGTCGGTGCCGATCCCCACCTTCACGCCCGCGCGGCGGTAGCGCCCGATGTCGCGCAGGGTGATGCCGCGGCGGGCGAACACGGTCGGGCAATGGGCGACTGCCGTGCCCGTGGCGGCCAGCAGGGACAAGTCCTGGTCGGTGTGCCACGGCGTCGACGCATGGTCGTCGAGGAAGATGCCGTGGCCGATGATCGAGCGGCCGTCAAGCAAGCCGAGGTGGTGCAGCCAGCCGATCGGCGTGAAGCCGTGTCGCCGGGTGATCTCGTGGAACTCGCTGACCGACTGGGCGGCGTGGGTCTGCCACACCAGGCCGCGCCGGGCTGCCTCGGCGTGGCTGTCGCGCAGCAGCTCCGGCGTGCAGGTGTCGATCTGGGACGGGATCACCAGGCCGCTGAGCCGGCCCGAGGGGTGCTGCTGCGCGCGGTCGATCAGGCGGAAGGCGTCGTCCATGGCACGCTGGCCGGCCGGGATGTCCCACTCGTAGTCCACGCGGTGGCCGTTCGGGGTGAACCAGCGGGCCGAGCGGAACATCGGGCCCATCACCACGCGCAGGCCGCTCTGCCCGGCGACGTCCAGCCAGGCGTCGTACGGCACCGACAGGTCTACCACGGTGGTGACGCCCGAGAGCAGCAGCTCGCTGAACGCGACCCGGGCGCAGTCGGCAATCGCGTCGGCCGGTGGCCGATACACCGGCAGGTATTCGTAAAGCGAGGAGTTGTAGAGCCCGGGCGTGCCGACCTCGTCCGTCAGGCCCTTCAGCATGGGCTCGGAGGAGGGATGGCTGTGGACGTCCACCAGGCCGGGCATCACCAGTAGGCCGCGCCCGTCGATCACCGTCTCCGCCGGGCCGGCATAAGCTGGCCCCACATGCGTCAGCCGACCGGCCGACCACGCGATGTCGGCGCCGGCGAGAGTCACGTGGCCGCCATTGCTCCAGGCGACGGTGGTGGCGGCGTTGCGGATGACGGTGGTGGTCATGGATAGTCCTGTTGCCTGGCTGGCATAGCTTGGGGCTTTGCCCCAAACCCCACCAGAGGACAGTCGTCCTCTGGACACCTGTTTATGAGAGGCAGGATCGTCCTCTCCGGGAGAAGCAATCAATGCCGCCATCAACCGAGTACGCATCCGGCAAGATGCTCGCAACCGTGGCCGACGCCGTCGGCACCATCACATTCAACCAGCCCGAAAAGCGCAACGCCATGTCGGTCGAGATGTGGGACGCGCTCAGCGCCATCCTGCGCGCCTGGCACGCGGACGACGCCGTGCGCGTGGTCGTGCTCACCGGGGCGGGGAACAAGGCGTTCATCTCGGGCGCCGACATCAGCCAGTTCGGCGAGCGGCGCAGCAACGCCGAGGCCCAGACGGAGTACGACCGGCTGACCGGCGGCGGCCGCGCCCAGCTCGCCGCCTTCCCCAAGCCCGTGATCGCCCGCATCCGCGGCTTCTGCCTGGGCGGCGGCTTGGGCATCGCCATGATGGCCGACCTGCGCATCGCCGCCGAGGACAGCGCGTTCGGCATCCCTGCCGCCCGGTTGGGCATCGCCTACGGGCTAGATGCGGTGCAGCGGCTGAACGGCTTGGTGGGCCAGGCGAATGCGCGGATGCTGCTGTTCACGGCCGAGCGGATCGGCGCGGCGGAAGCACTGCGCATCGGCCTGGTCAACCGCGTCGTACCCGCCGATGCGCTGGAGGACACCGTGGCCCAACTCGCCCGCACCATCGCCGGCAACGCCCCGCTCTCGGTGCGCGGCATGAAACTGATCGCCGACACCACGCAACGGGACCCGGCGGACCGTGACCTGGCGGCGGTCGGCGCGGCAGTGGCGGCCTGCTTCGACAGCGCGGACTATGCCGAAGGGCGCACCGCCTTCATGGAGAAGCGGCAACCGGTGTTCAGCGGGCGGTAAGAGCGATGTCAGGGCTGGGTTGACGCAGATGCAGACGGAGGGGCCGGCAATATGGACTGACCGTGTGCGGCATCCCGGATCATCGTGCTCGACCAGGCGCGATAGGGCGGCCGGGTGGCATGGCACTTGCCACGATCCCGGCAGCACGCTGCGCGACCATCTCGGCCTCGCCCGCCCGGCGCGCCGTAGTCAATAACGGAGACACCGGCATGACCCGCACCGTCGAATTGCCCACCAGGCCCGAGAAGCTGACGCTCGCCGTCGAGCGCACCGCGCTGATCGTGGTGGATATGCAGAACGCGTACTGCTCGCCCGGCGGCTACATCGACCGCTTCGGCTTCGACGTGTCGGGCGCCCCGCCGGTGATCGCGGAGACGCGGCGGGTGATCGACGCCTGCAAGGCCGCGGGCATCGCGGTGATCTACCTGCAGAACGGGTTCGAGCCGGACGGCAGCAACATCGGCGGCCCCAGTGCCCCCGTGTACCACAAATCCAACGCGCTGAAGTATATGCGCGCGAACCCCGACTGGTCCGGCAAGCTGATCACCAAGGGCGGCTGGGACCACGCCATCGTGGACGAGCTGGCGCCCGGACCCGGCGACATCGTCGTGCACAAATCCCGCTATAGCGGCTTCGCCGGCACCAATCTGGACCAGCTGCTGTCCGCCCGGCGGATCGAGACGGTGGTGATCTGCGGCGTCGCCACCAACGTCTGCGTCGAGAGCACGCTGCGCGACGCCTACCACCGCGAATATTTCCCCGTCATGATCACCGACGCGACGCTGGCGATCGGGGAGGGGCAGCAGGCGGCGACCGAGTTCAACGTGATGAAGTTCTTCGGCTGGCTGACCAGCGGCGCCGACCTGCGCAGCGCGCTCACCAGCAACAGCGGCGTAGGGCACCCGCAAGGGGCCAACCCCTGAAAAAGGACGTCCTCTGGCGGGGTTTGGGGCAGAACCCCATTCTGCCTATCCCCTACAGCGCATCGCGATCCAATCGAACCCTCTCCCTCCGTGTCGTAAGGCCCTCGAGCAAGGGCTTTTGGAAGGTCCAGCTTCACTGGCATCGATGTTGCTTCCCATCAACCATCCCTGCCAAGGCCCACGCATTGAAGCTCCCTGCCCTCCCTTTCACCTCCGTCGCCTGGGACAGCCTGCCCGGAACCGAGCACGCGGGCGCGCCCGGCACTGCCCTGTGGCGCACCCTGGACAACGGCGACGTCCGCATGCGCGTGGTCGAATACAGCCCCGGCTACGTCGCCGACCACTGGTGTGACCGCGGCCACGTCATCTACGTGCTCGACGGCACGCTGGAGACGGAGCTGAAGGACGGCCGCACCTTCACCTTCCCCGCCGGCTCCGGCTACACCGTGTCCGACTTCGGCGACTCGCCGCATAGATCGTCGACCAAGACCGGCGCACGCCTGTTCATCGTCGATTGACCATGGCGGCCCCCGGCCAAACACGGCAGGGCGCCTGGCTGCTGCTGGCGCCCGCGCTGCTGATGTTCACCGTGTTCTTCCTGCTGCCGTTCCTGACCATGGCCGCGATGTCCGTGCTGACCGGCAACCCGCTGACCGCGCCGCACGTGGCCCTGACCACGCGGCAGTTTATGCGCATGGCGGGCGACGGCTACTACGCCTCCGTGCTGTGGACCACGATCCGCCTCGGCCTGCTCACCACGGTGCTGTCCCTGCTGCTCGGCTATCCCCTGGCGTACTGGCTGGCCCGCACCCCCAGCGCGGGCACAAGGCGGCTACTGATGATGGCGGTGCTGGCGCCGATGATGATGGGCCTGGTGGTCCGCACCTACGCCTGGCTCGCCATGTTCTCCAATCGCGGCGTCCTTAACGGCACGCTGCTCTGGCTGGGCGCCATCGCCGGCCCGATCCCGTTCCTGGGCAGCGAGGCGGCCGTGGTGGTGGCGCTCGCGCATATCTACGTGCCGTTCATGATCCTAACCCTATCCGGCGTGCTGGGCCGGCTGGACACGCGGCTGGAGGAAGCCTCCCGCGGGCTGGGCGCGGGCCGGGCACGGACATTTCTCGAGGTGACGCTGCCGTTGTCGGCGCCGGGCATCCTGGCCGGCTGCCTGCTGGTGTTCGCGCTGTCGATCAGCGCCTACGTGACGCCCATCATCATCGGCAACTACGCGGTACAAACGCTGCCGATCCTGGTGTACCAGCAGATCTCCGCCTCCTTCAACCTGCCGTTCGCCGCGGCCCTGGGCATCGTGCTGCTAGCCGTGGCCCTGGTGATCGTCGCCGCCTACAACCGGGCGATGGCGCGGGTGGCGGCCTGATGCGGCGCGCGTTCCAGGTGCTGAACGGCGCCATCCTCGCTTTCCTGCTGGCCCCAGTGGCGTTGGTCGTGCTGTTCGCGCTCAACCCCGAGCCGTTCATCGCCTTTCCGCCGAGCGGCGTGTCGCTGCGCTGGTACGTGAAGTTCGTGCACGACCGGGAGCTGATGGAGGCGTTCGGCTTCTCGCTGGAATTGGCCGCGGCCACCGTGGTGATCGCCGGCACCATCGGCGCGGCGGCGGCCCTCGCCCTCGCCCGCGGCCGCCTGCCGGGCCGCGGCGCGCTGACCGCGATGTTCCTTTCCCCCCTCGTGCTCCCCGCGCTGCTGACGGGGTTCGCGCTGTTCCAGCTGGTGATGGTGCTGGGCATCGGCCGCTCCACCCTGGTCCTGCTCGCCGGCCATGTGGTGGTCGCCATCCCCTACGTCATCCGCACCGTGCTGGCCGTGCTGGCGCAGACCGACCGCTCGATCGAGGAGGCGGCGCGCGGCCTCGGCGCCGGGCCCGGCCGCGTGTTCCGGGAGGTGACGCTGCCCGCCATCCGGCCCGGCATCGTCGCGGGCGGGCTGTTCGCCTTTATCACCAGCTTTGACCAGTTCCCCGTCAGCCTGTTCCTGGTGGCGCCGGGGCGGGAGACGCTGCCGATCGCCATGTTCAACTATCTCCGCTTCGATTTCGACGGCACCATCGCCGCCGCCTCCACCGTGTCCATCGCGCTGGCCATCGGCCTGGTGCTGGCGATCGAGCGCAGCGTGGGCCTCGCCGACTACGCCAGACTTTAGGAAGGGCATAACCCATGCTGAAACGCCGCACCCTGCTCGCCGCCTCCGCCGCTGGCCTCGCCGCGCCCGCCATCGTCGGCGCGCAGGAGGCCAACACCCTGCGCATCACCGGCTGGGGCGGCGCCTGGGGCAACATGATGCGGGACAAGTACGTCCCCATCTTCGAGAAGGCGAACGCCTGCCGCGTCTCGATCGACACGGCGTTCCCGTTCGTTCCCAAGCTGATGGCCAGCCCGCCGGGCCGCCCGATCTACGACGTGTTCCACACCAACACGAACGAGCAATGGGCGGTGTTCGACCAGGGCCTGGTCAGCCAGCGGCCGGACCTGACACTGATCCCCAATGCCGCGCACATCTACCCCTACGCCGTGTCGGACAAGATCGTCGGCATCGCGATCTTCACCTCGGCGATCGGCCTGGCCTGGCGCCGCGACCAGGTGAAGACGCCGCCCGCCGGCTGGGCGGATTTCTGGAGCCCGGATTACGCCGGCAAGCGCGGCGCCTACGTCATCCCCGCCAACTCGCTGGGCCAGTCGCTGTTCATGATGGCCGGCCGCGTCTTCGGCTCCGGCTACCAGGACATGGACGCGTCGTTCAAGGCGATGGAGAAGCTGAAGCCGGTGCGCCTCTACGATTTCACCGGCGGCACCGAGGCGGCGGTCGTGTCCGGCGAGCTGGCGATGTGCGAGTTGCACGACACCGCCGCCTACCGCCACATGGATGACGTCCCTATCGCCTTCACGGCCCCCACCGAGGGCGTGATGGCGCTGGAGCAGGTGCTGTCCGTCACCAAGGGCACCACCAAGTCCGCCCTGGCGCACCAGTGGATCGACTTCATGCTCAGCACGGACGTGCAGCGCGGCATGGCGGAGGAGGTTTGGTACAGCCCTGTCCGCGATGACATCACGCTCGCGCCGAAATTCATGGGCAAGCTGCTGACCACCCCCGCCCAGGTCGCGACGCTGATCCAGCTGGATTGGCAGTGGTACAATGGCGAGAAGGACGGGATCGACGACCGGGTCAACCGCATCTTCCGTGGCTGATCCGAAAGGCCTCCACCTCCTCGGCCTGGAAAAGCGGTTCGGCGCCGGCCTGGCGGTCGCGGGCGTGAGCCTGGAGATCGCGGCCGGCGAGTTCTATGCGCTGCTGGGCCCGTCGGGCTGCGGCAAGACCACGACCCTGCGGATGATCGCGGGGTTCGAGCAGCCGGATGCCGGGCGCATCCTGCTGGGCGGGGCGGACATCACGGCCCTGCCGCCGGAGCGCCGCGGCCTGGGCATGGTGTTCCAGAGCTACGCGCTGTTCCCGCACCGCACGGTGGCGGAGAATGTGGCGTTCGGCCTGCGCATGCGCGGCACCGCCAAGCCGGATATCGCCCGCCGGGTGCGCGCGGCGCTGGACATGGTGCGGCTGGCCGGGCTGGAGGACCGCCGCCCGGCGCAGCTCTCCGGCGGGCAGCAGCAGCGCGTGGCCCTGGCGCGGGCCATCGTGATCGACCCCGTGGTGCTGCTATGCGACGAGCCGCTCGGCGCGCTGGATAAGAAGCTGCGCCAGCAGATGCAGTTCGAGCTGAAGGCGCTGCACCGCCGCCTCGGGCTGACGCTGGTGTACGTGACGCACGACCAGGAGGAGGCGTTGACCATGTCGGACCGCATCGGCGTCATGCGCGCCGGGCGCATCGTGCAATCCGGCCCGCCGGGAGAGATCTACGACCGCCCCGCGGACCGGTTCGTGGCGGACTTCATCGGCGACACCAACATCCTGGAGGGCAGGGCCTCGGGTGGCACGCTCGCCATGCCCGGCGGCTGGCACGCCCCCCTGCCATGCAGTGCCGCCGGGCCGGTGGCGCTGGCGCTGCGGCCGGAGCGGGTGGGGCTGACCCAGCCGGGTGCCGGGCTGGTTGATGCCACGGTGGAGGAAGCGAACTTCCTTGGCGACGCCGTGCTGCTCAAACTGCTGCTCCCCGGCCCCGCCTCCATGCTCGCCCGCGCCCCGCGCCACACCGACCCCGCCTTACTGGCCGAGGGCAGCCGCGTCGGCCTGACCTGGGCCGCCACCGACGGCGTGGTGCTGAGCGCATGATCAAAAAACGTGCCGTCATGCCAGGCCTTGAGCCTGGTATCCACGGGGTAGGGCGCGTGACGTCGACCGGCGGCTGGCAGTGTCGTGCGCGACCTGCTTGGGCCGGTGTGCGCGGGACGCCGTGGATACCAGGCTCAAGGCCTGGCATGACGCAATCCCACAAACGGCGCAGCCCCGAATGACAACGCACGAATTGACCCTGGACGAGATCGAGGCCCTCTCCGTCGGCGCCTGGGTGCTGGGCACCGGCGGCGGCGGGTCGCCCTACCTAGCACTGCTGAACATGCGCCGCCTCTACGCCGAGGGCAGGCGCGTCCAGCTGATGCAGCCGGAGGACCTGGCCGACGACGACCAGGTGGCTGTCGTCTCCAACATGGGCGCCCCCCTGGTCGGGCAGGAACGCCTGACCGACAGCCGCAACATCGCCCGCGCCGTCATGCTGATGGAGGAGTATCTCGGCCTGCGCTTCCGCGCGGTGATGAGCATCGAGATCGGCGGCAATAACGGCCTGCAACCCCTGATGGCCGCCGCCGAGCTGGACCGCCCCGTGGTGGACGCGGACGCGATGGGCCGCGCCTACCCCGAAGCGCAGATGACGTCCTTCGCCGTGGGGGACCTGAAACCCTGGCCGCTCAGCATGGTGGACCCGCGCGGCATCGAGGGCATCGTCGCCAAGGTACCGAGCTGGAAATGGATGGAACGCCTGTCCCGCAAGATGTGCGTCGAGCTCGGCTCCATCGCCGCCACCTGCAAGGCGCCGCGCACGGGGGCCGAGGTGAAACGTTGGGGTATCCCGCACACCACCACCCAGGCGATCCGCCTCGGCCAGGCCGTGCGCGCCGCCCAGGCCGCCCATGCCGACCCGGTGCAGGCGGTGCTGGCCAATGCCGCCGGCAAGCTGCTGTTCCGTGGCAAGGTGTCCGACGTCGAGCGCCGCACCACCGAGGGCTTCCTGCGCGGCTCGGCCCGGTTCGACGGCCTGGACGCCGACGCCGGCACCCGCTTCGCCCTGGCGTTCCAGAACGAATGGGCCGTCGGCTGGCGGGACGATGTGCCCGTGGTGATGACCCCCGACCTGATCTGCGTGCTGGACAGCGTCTCCGGCGAGGCGCTCGGCACCGAGACCATCCGCTACGGCCAGCGCGTCAGCATCATCGCCTTGCCGGCGCCCGCCGTATTCCTTAGCCCGCGCGGCCTGGACTTCGTGGGCCCCCGGGCCTTCGGCTACGACCTGGACTTCAAGTCGGTGTTCGCATGAGGCGCATCGGCATCGACGTCGGCGGCACCAACACGGATGCCGTGCTGCTGGACGGCACCACCATCGTCGTCGCCGTCAAGACCCCCACCACGGCGGACGTGCTGTCCGGCGTCCGCCAGGCCCTGCGCGAGGTGACCGCCCAAGCCGGGACGGCTGGGATCGCCGCGGTGATGATCGGCACCACGCATTTCGTGAACGCCGTGGTGCAGCGGCGCGAGCTCGGCCGCGTCGGTGCCATCCGCATCGGCATGCCGGCCGCCGCCTCCCTGCCGCCATTCTGCGACTGGCCGGCGGACCTGGCGGCGATCGTGCGCGGACCGGTCCACATGGTGGAGGGCGGCCACGATTATGACGGCCGCCCCATCATGCCGCTCGACGAGGCCGCGGTCGCCGCCGCCGCGCGGGACATGCGCGCCGCCAGTATCGGCTCGATCGCCATCTGCTCCATCTTCTCCCCGCTTGACCCGGCCATGGAGCTGCGTGCCGCCGCCATCGTGCAGGACACCCACCCGGACGCCACGGTCACGATGTCGCACCAGCTCGGCCGCATCGGGCTGCTGGAACGGGAGAACGTGGCCCTGCTCAACGCGGCGCTCACCGGGCTCGCCCGCCATACCATCCGCGCCTTCGCCGACGCCCTCACCCAGGCCGGCATCGACGCACCGCTGTTCGTCACCCAGAACGACGGCACGGTGATCCGCGCCGCCCAGGCGGAACAATTCCCCGTGCTGTCCTTCGCCTCCGGCCCGACCAACTCCATGCGCGGCGCCGCCTTCCTGACGGGGCTGCAGGACGCGCTGGTGGTCGATGTCGGTGGCACCACCTCCGACGTCGGCGCGCTCAAGGCAGGCTTCCCGCGGGAGGCGAACGCCGTGGTCGCGGTCGGCGGTGTCCGCACCCTGTTCCGCATGCCGGACCTGCTCTCCATCGGCCTCGGCGGCGGCTCCATCGTCACCCAAGCCCCGCTAGCGATTGGCCCGCGCAGCGTGGGCTTCCGCCTCCTGCAGGAGGCACGGGTCTTCGGCGGCACCATGCTGACCGCGACCGACATCGCCGTCGCCAGCGGCCGGCTGGCCCTGGGCGACGCCACCCGCGTCGCCGACCTGCCCGGGTCGCTGGTCACCGACGTGTTCGGCCTGGCGGCACAGATGCTGGCGGCGGCCGTGGACCGCATGAAGACCGACGCGACCCCCGTGCCGCTGCTGGTGGTCGGCGGCGGCGCCTTCATCGTGCCCGACCACCTGCCCGGCGTGAGCGAACTCCGCCGCCCCGCCCACGCCGCCGTCGCCAACGCCGTCGGCGCCGCCATAGCCCAGGTTTCCGGCGAGACGGACCAGGTGTTCCAAGGCCTGACCCGGCAGGACGCGATGGCCGAAGCCGAACGCGTCGCACGTGACCGGGCCGCCGCCGCCGGCGCCGCCCCCGACAGCATCATCCTGGTGGACATGGAAGACCTGCCCATCGCCTACCTGCCCGGCGGCGCCCTCCGCGTCCGCGCCCGCGTCGTCGGCGACATCGCCGTGCCCGTCCCGCAAGTCACAGCCTAAGCCACGCCCTCTACCTTCTCCCTCTTTTAGGAGAGGGCGTGGGTGAGGGAGCTTGGGAGCCCGTGATCCCTGGAAACGACGTGGCCGACAGGTGGATGCGTTCGGCCGCCCGGCGACGCACGGCAAGCGGTCCAAGACATGGACGCGTTTTAAGGTGGCTGTTCACGTGTGAAAACAAGCCTGTAACGGCGCGTGTCAATCTCGTGCATCATTTACCGCTGTGATGTTGGTGTCGGGGCCGCTACGGGCGGGCCAGTTCAATCTGGAAAGGAAGCGCGTCATGCGGCTTCGCACACTCCTCGCTGCCAGCGTCGCCATCCTGCCCGGCGTCGCGATGGCTCAACCGATCAGCGGGCTCTACATCGGCGCCGGCGCGCTGTACAACTACAAACAGGACGAACACATCCAGGCCTCGCCCGGTGCCGGCCTGGGTTCGTCGCGGTTCAAGTTCGACGAGGCCGGATTCGGCGGCGTCGGCTCCGTCGGCTACGGCCTCGGCAACGGGCTCCGCCTCGAGGTCGAGGGCGACTACCGGCAGAACGGCATCCGCCAGCGCGGCGGCACCGCCAATCCCAGCGTCGGCCAGGGCACGCAACAGGATTACGGCGCGATGGGCAACATCCTCTACGACGTGGACCTGCGCCCCTACGGCGTCGCGTTCATGACGCCGTATGTCGGTGTCGGTGCAGGCTACCAGTGGAGCCACGTCAACGGGTTCCAGTCCACCACCACCAGCAACGGCAACGTGGAGCATATCGGCGGCACGTTCGGCAACTTCGCCTACCAGGGCATCGTCGGTGCGGCGTTCCCGATCCAGGCGGTGCCGGGCCTCGCGGTCACGGCGGAATACCGCTTCCTCGGGATCCTCGGGAACCAGAAGTTCACGGCCGAACACTTCACCAGCACCGGCCTGAGCACGGGCAACGCCGACATCACCGAGAACCTGAACCACAGCTTCCTGCTCGGCGTGCGCTACGCCTTCAACTCGGCACCGCCGCCGCCGCCGATGGCTCCCGCCATGCCGGTGCCGGCCGTGGCGCCCACACGCACCTACCTCGTGTTCTTCGACTGGGATCGTGCCGACCTGACGGACCGCGCCCGCCAGATCATCTCCGAGGCAGCGCAGAACAGCACGCGGGTGCAGGCGACGCGCCTCGAGGTGCAAGGCAACGCCGACAGCTCCGGTACCGCCGCCTACAACCAGCGCCTCTCGCTTCGCCGGGCACAGACCGTCGCGGCCGAGTTGGTGCGGGACGGGGTGAGCCAAAGCCAGATCGACATCCAGGCCTTCGGCGACACCCGCCCGCTGGTGCAGACCGCAGCCGGCGTGCGTGAGCCGCAGAACCGCCGGGTGGCCATCATCCTGCGCTAAGCCAGCCTCGGAGTAAGGCCAGCCGCCCGTGCCGAGACCAACGGGCCTGGGCGGCTGGCAACTCCGCGAACGTTACCATACTCCCTGCCGGGCGTAGCGGGATGGATGTCGAGATGAGCCACGGCCGCAGGCGCTTTCCCAACCCGGTTGCCCTGGCGGGCGTGGCCATGCTCTCCGGCTGCGCTCTGGCAACGGCCACGCCACCCACCGTCGCCGTCATGGATGTCCACCTCACCGCCATCGGCCTCACCGGACAGCAACTCGCGGTGACGCTGTGCGTGACCAACCCAAACGCCAATGAGCTCGCGTTCCGCCGCGTGTCCGCCGACCTCGACGTGTCGGGCCTGCCGTTCGCGGCAGGCACCAGTGACCTCGCCCTCCAGCTGCCCCCGCACTCATCCACGGCCGTGCCCTTCACCGTCGTCACCACCGTGCAGAATCTCGGGCCGCAGCTCCTCGGCGTGGTCCGCACGGGGCGCATGGACTACCGCGTCCACGGCACCGTCACCTTGCAAGGCGGCTTCGCGCTGACCTTGCCCTACTCCCGATCAGGCCATCTCGACCCGCTCGCCACCGGGCTTGACCTAGCCGTGAGCGCGTCGGACCCGACGCCGTCCCGCTGCGCTGCTGTCGGGCCAGCTAGCCCGGCCTAATTCGGCGCCCCATCACCACAACCGCCGCGCCCAGGCAAGCACACCGGCCCACCGCAATGCCGCCGGCCCGAACACCGCGGCCTCGTATCCAGCGAACGCCACCGCCTGCGACAGCTCGGAGCGGGTCGGGTAGGGCACGACCGCCTCGCCCAGCGCCCAGCGCGACGCCCGGCCGCGCATCACCAGCGACCAGGGCAGCAGCAACTCCCCCGCATGCGCCCCGAGAATGGTCACGCCCACCACCCGGCCGCCAGCGCGCACCAGCTTGACGAAGCCCTCCGTCTCGCCCTCGGCCACCGCGCGGTCGTTTGCGGACCAGTCCTCCCGCGTGACCGCCACCCGCCCGTGCCGGGTGCGCGCCTCCGCCTCCGTCAGCCCCAACTGGGCAAGCTCCGGGTCGGTGTAGGTCACCGCGGGCAACCGGTCGAAGCGGGCAGTGGCCGGAACTCCGAACCCCAGCGCCGAGACGACCAGGCGCCCCTCATACCCGGCGGCGTGGGTGAAGCGCGGCCCGGCCCGGCAGTCGCCGATCGCATACACCGCCGTGTTGCTGGTGCGGCGCCGTGCGTCCACCGTGATGCCGTGCGCGTCCGACGCGACGCCCGCCTGCGCCAGGCCCAGCCCCTCCACCCGGGCCCGCCGCCCCGTGGCCACCAGCAGGTGCGAGCCGCGGATCGTGCCATCCCGGCACTCGAGGCGCAGCCCGCCGGGCTCGACGGCTACGGCAACGACCGCGGTGTGCTCCCGCACAACAACGCCCTCCGCCCGCAGCACGCCGAGCAGCGCCACCGTCGCATCCCGGTCGCTGCCGGACAGGGCGCCGCCGCTGTCCACGACCGTCACCGCCGCCCCGAGGCGCCGGAACGCCTGCGCCATTTCCACGCCCACCGGGCCGCCGCCCAGCACCAGCAGATGCGACGGCAGGGTCTCCAACCCGAACAGCGTCTCGTTGGTGAGGAACGGGACGCTGCGCAGCCCGGGGATGTCCGGCACCGCCGGGTCCGACCCCGTGGCGAGCACGATGCGCGGCGCGGCCAGGGTGCGGCCGCCCACCCGCACGGCCCGGCGGCCGGTCAGCACTGCGTCACCCCGGATCACCTCCACGCCCCAGCCCGCGAACCGCGCCACGGAGTCATGCGGAGCGATGGCGGTGATGGCGTCCGCCACGTGGGCCCGCACCGCGGCGAAATCGACGGTCGGGCCGGCGCCGGAGATCCCTAGCCCGCTCCCCCGCATCCCCTGCGCCCGGCGCGCCACCGCCAGCAGCGCCTTGGACGGCACGCAGCCGGTGTTGAGGCACTCGCCCCCCATCCGGTCCCGCTCCACCAGCGCCACCCGCAAGCCGAGCCGGGCGCAGCCGCCGGCCGCCGTCAAGCCGGCCGACCCGGCGCCGATCACGACCACATCGTGCGTCCAAACCAAGGTCAGGCCTCCATGCGGGGGAAACGGTCCATATAGGGCCGATGCCCTTCAATCTTTCGGCGCCTACCCCGTTGCGTATCCTGGTCACAGGCGCCGCCGGGCTGATCGGGCGGGAGCTCTGCACCGTGCTCGCCGGCCGTGGCCACGCCGTCACGGGGCTGCTGCGCCGCCGCGGCCCGGCCCCAAGCACCCGGCGCGGGCCCGGCGCCACCACCCTGATCGAGGGGGACGTGGCGGAGCCGGGCCTTGGCCTGCCGCCGGACACGGCCGCGCGCCTGGCGGCCGAGCTGGACGTGGTGGTGCATTGCGCCGCAGTCACCGGCTTCACCCTGCCGCCCGAGACCTACCGCCGGGTGAACATCGGCGGCACGGCCAACGTGCTGGGCTTCACGGCATCCCGCCCCATCCCGCTGCTGCACGTCAGCACCGCCTATGTCTGCGGCCTCACGGAGGGCGCCGTGGCGGAGGCGCCGGTCTCGGCCCGGCATTTCAACAACGGCTACGAGGCGAGCAAGGCGGCGGCCGAAGCCCTCGTCCTGGCGGCCCGGCGCGCCGGCCAGGTCGCCGCCGTGGCACGGCCCTCGGTGGTGGTCGGGCGCTGGACGGACGGTGCGACGGGCGCGTTCGGCACGATCTACCAGCTGATCCGCCTGGTGGCGGAGGGGCGCATCCGGGTGCTGCCGGTCGCTGCCGGCGCCAGCCTCGACCTGGTCCCGCTGGACCACGTGGTCGGTGGCCTGGCCGACATCGCTGAGCGGATGGCGGACGCGGACGGCCGCATCGTCCACCTGGTGTCCGGCCAACCGGTACCCATGACCGCCCTGCTCGATCTCGCAGACGCCTTCCCCCAATTGCACTCCCCCCGCTTCGTCTCGCCGGACCGGTTCAGCGCCGCCGGCCTCGGGGAGCGGGAGCGCCGGCTGCACGAACAGGTGGTGGAGGCCTGCGCCGCCTACCTCCGCCCCAGCCCGCGCTTCGACGCCGCCAACCTCCCCGCCCTTACGGGCCGGCACTGCCCGCCGGTGGACGACGCCTTCCTTCACCGCCTGATCGCCTTTGCCGTCTCGGCGGGGTTCCTACCGGGCAGCCGGGTCAGCGTACGTCCGGATAGTGCCGATCGAGCGCCCGCCGCAGCCCTACTGCCCAGCTGATGCTCACCCGCAGGTAGATCAGGTTGGCCCGCACCGGCCCCCACGCCGCGATCCGCCGGTCCGAGGTGATAACCACCCGGTTGACCATGCGGGTGCGGCCGAAGCGGTGCAGGCGGACGCAGAGGTCCACGTCCTCCATGATCGGCAGCGACGTGTCGCACCCGCCCGCCGCCAGGAAGTCGGCGCGGCGGAAGAACATGGCATGGTCACCGAACAGCAGCCGCGCGCCGCGCAGGAACAGATGCGGGCGGAACAGCAGCGGCCCGTAATACGTCTTCGCCCAGTTATGCAGGCTGGTGCCCCAGCGCACCCCGCCCGGCCCGCTGAGCAGCGGCAGGAAGCTGGCCAGCGCCAGCCGCCGGTCCGCCATGGTGGCCTCGATCACCGTCATTGCGTCATCCGGCAACAGAGTGTCGGCGTGCAGCACGCAGATCACGGGGGCGCTGGCCGCCGCCACCCCGGCGTTGACCTGCGCCCCCCGACCCCGCGGCGCGATGATGACGCGCAGCCTGCCCGCCCTTGCGATGGCGACGGAGTCGTCGGTGCTGCCGCCATCCACGGCGATGATCTCGGCCGGCGCCGGGTGCAGCACGCCCAGGCAACGCAGCAGCCGGGGCAGGGCCGCCGCCTCGTTCAGTATGGGGATCACCACGGCGACCCCGCTACCGTCCGTCATGGTACCACCTCCTCCTGCCTTCGCCCTCTCCCTCTTTTGGGAGAGGGCGGGGTGAGGGAGCAGGCAAATGCGATCCCCTCACCCCACCAGCCCCGGGAAGCGCCCAAGATCCTCCGGGCGGTCCAGATCGGCCAAGGTTGGGAGCAGCCCGTACTCCCGCCCGCTCGTCTCCAGCCGCCGCCTCGTCTCGGCCAGCACCCCGTCCGTCCCCCACGCCATGCCGCCGAACAGGAATGGCGCCGGCGCCGGCAGCCCCAGCAGGTAGTAACCGCCATCCTCTGCCGGCCCGAGCGCAACTTTTCCCTCAACCAGCAACCGCACAGCCGCCGCGATATGGGCGAGCGCCAGATCGGGCAGGTCAGACCCGACCACAAGGGCCGGGGCCGGGTCCAGCGACCGGGCCATGCGCGCACCTAAATCACCCTCGCCCTGCGGCCGGATCGCGGCACCTTCCAGCCAGGCCCGGAACGCGTCCGGCGGCGCCCCGGTGACCCACACCTCCACCGGCAGCCCCGTCGCGCGCAGCGTGGCCAGCGTCGCCTCCGTCAGCCGGCGATGCAGCGCGGCGGCGCCGGCCGCGCCCAAAGCGGGGATCAGCCGGGTCTTGGCGCGGCCCGGCTCGGGGAACCGCGTCAACAGCACGAGGCGGGGCTGTCGCGTCACACGGGGTCGCTTGCAGGCCCGGCGGCGGGGCACATCTCCGCTGCATGCGTCCCACCAAACCCCGCCCGTTCCCACCATGGGGCCCGATCCTGGCCGTGGCCGGGCTGGCGGCCGTGATGGCGCTGGAGCACCGCGTACCGCTGCGCCGCCCGACGCAGCGGGAGCCTGCGCGTTTCGCCCGCAACCTGGTCATGGGCCTGTTGAGCATGGCCGTGGTGGCCTTGGCGGAGGGCCCGCTGGTCGGCCGGCTGGCGGACGCCACGGAGCGGCGGCGCTGGGGCCTGGTCCAGTGCCTCCCCGCGCCAGCCTGGCTGCGCGACGGGCTGGCGGCGCTCGGCATGGATTACACGATGTACATCTGGCACGTGCTGACCCATAAGGTGCCGGTGCTCTGGCGCTTCCACCTGGTGCATCACGTGGACTTGGACCTGGACAGCACCACGGCATTTCGGTTCCACGCCGTCGACATGCTGATTTCCATCCCGTGGCGCGCGGCGCAGGTGCTGCTGCTCGGCACCTCCCGCCAAGCGCTATCCGCATGGCAGGGCTTCTTCTTCGCCTCCATCGTGTTCCATCACTCCAACATCCGCCTGCCGCCCCGGCTGGAGCGGGGGCTGGCGCGCGTGCTGACCACGCCGCGCATGCACGGCATCCACCACTCGGCCGTCCACGACCAGACCGACTCAAACTGGTCCAGCGGGCTCAGCCTGTGGGACCACCTGCACCGCACCTTCCGCTTGGACGTGCCGCAAGGGCAGCTCCGCATCGGCGTGCCCGGCTACCGCGACCCGGCGGAGCTGCGGCTGGGGCCGTCGCTCGCCCTCCCGTTCGCGCGGCAGCGGGACGCCTGGCGTAGGTGCTGAGCAGGCTACGCCGTCGCCAGCCGCCGCGCCGGAACCAGCACCGTGCCGAGCACGAACCCCGCCGTGCACAGCAGCAGCCCCCACACATTCACACCCAGATCCGCCGCGAACGCCCCGCTGCCGAGGTCGAGCGCGGCCGGCAGGATGCGCAGCTTGGCGAACACCTCGACCCCGCGGACCACGCCCAGCGCGATGCCGGGCCAGAACGCCAGGTGGAAGCTGAGCGCCCCCGCCTGCCGCACCCAGCACAGCAGGAAGATCGGCGCCAAACCCATCACCATCGTGCCGCTGAGCGTGGTGGCGGCGATGACCGCTGGGCCGATCCGGTCCCCCAGGTAGAGGGTCAGCAGTGGCAGGTTGCCGACCACCGCCACCGCCAGGATCGCCAGCCGGCCAACCCACACATTGCGGGCGCTGGCCTCCAGCGCCTGGTTCCGCCAATCCCGCCCCGCCAGCTTGGCGCCGCTGGTGAAGGCGGAATCGAGCGTGGAGCCGCCGGACACCAGCATGATGGCGTTGAACACCATCAGCATGGGGATGCCGAACGAGGCTGGGACGCTGATGCTCGGCGTGTCGCCCAGCCCGAAGGCGCGGCCATACAGCCCGATCAGGCTGAACAGGAAGATGAAGCTGCCGCTGAGCAACCCCGCCAGCAGGAACGCCCGCAACGCCTGGGCCGGCGCGTTGAGGAAGCCGCGGTCGGTCAGCACGGGGTCGTGGAACGGGTAGGAGAAGATCTGCACCCCCGCCAGCAGGCAGAAGGTGATGCCCGCATCCTGCGTCGCCTGTGGCACCGGCGCCAAACCATGGCTGGCCAGCGGCGGCAGCAGCAACGCCAGCACCAGCGCCAACAGCGCGAAGGCGAGCACGATATGGATCCGGTCGGTGGTCAGGCTCGCCCGCATGCCGCCGCGCCAGGCATAGGCGACGGTGAACAGCGTCACCAGCACGGCTGCCCACCAATACGGACCCGACCCCTCGGCACCGAAATACAACGAGATGACCTTGGTGTTGGACCACACCTCGTTCAGCAGCCGGAACGCAACCAGCAGCAGGAACAGCTTGGCGCAGAGCGGGCCATACCGGTCCACCAGCAGGTGCGACAGAGAGCGGTAGTGCCAGCGGCGCCGGATCGCCCAGATCGCGACACCGGCTACGACGAAGCTGAGGTAGTAGACGGTGTAGCCGATCCCGCCGGCCAGGCCGTAGCCGTAGGCCAGGGCGGACGCGTTGGCGATCGATTTCGCGAACACCCAGGTGATGGCGGCACTCATCGCCACCATCAGCACGCCGGGCGCCTGGGTGGCGGTCCGCCGCCCGTCGAAGAACTGCGGCGCGCTGACCCGGCGCGGCGTCACCCACCAGGTCACGCCGCAAAACAACACGAGGACGAACCAGGGCGCGAGCTGGGCGAGCATGGCGGACACTTCCGTTGGTGCGCCAGATGTCCATATCCGGCCCGTGAACGCCATAGCCAACGAACCGAGCACGCCTGCACGCGGGCGGTTCACCAACCTCCTGCTCACCGCCACTGGCGAGCGCCGCGCCACCGTCCCGCTCGAGGCGCTGCGGACGCTGTGGTTCAACACCGGCACGCTGTGCAACGTGACCTGCACCGGCTGCTACATCGAGAGCAGCCCCATTAACGACCGCCTCGCCTATCTCACCCGGGCGGAGGCGCAGGCCTTCCTGGCCGAAGCCCGGCACGCGCATCCGGAGCTGGAGGAGATCGGCTTCACCGGCGGCGAGCCGTTCATGAACCGCGACATGCCCGCCATGATGCGCGACGCGCTCGAGGCCGGTTACCGCGTGCTGGTGCTGACCAACGCGATGCGGCCGATGCAGCGCTTCGCCGCCGAGCTGGCCGCCCTGGCGGACAAGTATCGCCACCGCATCACCATGCGGGTCTCGCTCGACCATCACGGCCCCGAGCGGCATGAAGCGGTACGCGGCCGCCGCAGCTGGGCACCCGCGATCGAGGGGTTGCGCTTGCTCGCACAGCACGGGTTTCGCCTGGCCATTGCCGGCCGGACGTTGTGGAACGAGCCGGATGCCGCCCTCCGCCGCGGCTACCAGGCGCTGTTCGCCGAGCTCGGCCTGGCCATCGACGCGTCCGACCCGGCCCAGCTCGTGCTGTTCCCGGAGATGGATGCGCGGCCGGACGTGCCGGAGATCACCGAGAGCTGCTGGGGGATCCTCGGCAAGCGGCCGGGCGACGTGATGTGCGCCGGCTCCCGCATGGTGGTCAAACGGCGCGGCGCCGACCGCCCGGCCGTGGTGAGCTGCACCCTGCTCCCCTATGACGAAGCCTTCGAACTCGGCGGCACCCTGGCCGAGGCCGCCGGCCCGGTCAGCCTGAACCACCGTTTCTGCGCCGAGTTCTGCGTGCTGGGCGGCGCGTCCTGCAGCCCGTGAGCCTGGCCGCCGACGCCCCACTCGCCCTACTCCGCCCGCACTGGCGGCTGGTGCTGGCCGCCTTCCTCGGCTGGTTCCTCGATGCGTTCGACCAGGTGGCGCTGCTGCTCGCGCTGCGGCAGATCGGCCAGAGCTTCGGCGTCTCGCTGACCGCGATGGGCCTGGTGATCACGGCGCAGAGCGTGGGCGCGTGCTCGGCGAGCCGCATAGCCTCCCGTCAGGCCAGCTGCCGGTGATACTGGGTAGCGGAACAGCTCCGTCCGGAAGCCCAATCCCGCATATAGGGCGCGTGCGCCCGCGTTCTCCGCCGCCACCTGCAGGCTGGCCTCCCGCGCACCGGCCCGGTCCCGCGCCCAGGCCAGCAGCGCGGCCACCACGCGCCGGGACAGGCCACGGCGCCGGAACCCCGGGTCGGTTGCCACCAAAAGCAGGCAGAGCACGCCGCCATGCACCGCACCGAACGCCACCGCGGCGAACGGCGAC
Organism: uncultured Acetobacteraceae bacterium; assembly: GCA_964235545.1. Classification (GTDB taxonomy): domain Bacteria; phylum Pseudomonadota; class Alphaproteobacteria; order Acetobacterales; family Acetobacteraceae; genus LMUY01. The sequence continues at coordinate 5,380 of CAXSEG010000017.1, read as the reverse complement.
CCGGGCCCGTCCGCCCGCACGCCGGAAAAGGCATGGGGCACGGCGACCGCTGCCAGGATGCGCGCCCGTGCTGCCACATCGCACCCGCACAACCGCGCCCGATCGTCCAGCCAGCCCGGTCCAGGGTCCGCCTCGGACAGCTCCACGCCCGGCTCCCCAGCCGCGGCCGCGAACTTCATCCACAACATTGGCGAGAGACCCTCCGGGACGTAGCCCCGCGCCGCCAGCGCCGCCGCCAAGGCGGCATCGTCGAAGAAGCGGACCCGGACCAGCGTGGGCAAGCCCTACGCCGCACACAAAGCCTCGCACGCCGCGATCTTGTCCGGCAGCGCTGCCGTCCCCCGCCCAGGGCTTGACCCTGGCATCCACGGCGTCGGATCGGTACAGGCTGGGGTAGCCGTCGCACGCGTCGGAGGCCAACACGCTCGACGTGTTCTGGCCGACGCCGTGGGTATCGGGCTCAAGGCCTGGCATGGCGGTGGTGTCCTGGAACCCAACCCTATCACAGCAGGGAACAGCACCGTATGTAACGCCAAGCCGCCCCGGCATATGTTTTGCAGCATCCCTACGCGGACATGGAGTGACACACCGATGAGCAGGAAGCCTTTCCACCTCGGCTGGTTCGTCATGAAGGGCTACGGGCCGAAGGGCTGGCGCAGTGGATGGGGCGGGCCGAACCCGCATGGCTGGGTCAAGCCCGACCTGCTGGTCCACCTGGCGAAGGAGCTGGAGCGTGCCGCGTTCGACTACGTGATGATCGAGGATTCCTGCAACGTCCCCTACACCTACAAGGGCTCGCACGAGACCTACCTGCGCCTGGCCGTCGACTCGCCCAAGCTCGATCCCGCCGTCCTGGCACCCTGCATGATCCAGGCGACGCAGCGCATCGGCATCATCACGACCCTGTCCACCACCGAGTACAACCCGTTCCTGCTTGCCCGGCTGACGAACACGCTCGACCACATCAGCGACGGGCGCGCCGGCTGGAACCTGGTCACTGGCAGCAATGACGGCGGCGCGCAGAATTTCGGCCACGAACGGCAGTTCCCGCACGACCAGCGCTACGAGATGGCCGAGGAATTCATCGAAGTCGTGCAGAAGCTGTGGGATTCCTGGGACGCCGACGCGATGGTGATCGACCAGGAGAACGAGATCTTCGCCGACCCGGCGAAAGTCCACCCCGTATTCTACGAGGGCAAGTATTTCCGCTCCCGCGGCCCGCTCTCGGCGCCGCGCTCCCCCCAGGGCCACCCGGTGATCTGCCAGGCCGGCGGCTCCCCCCGCGGCCGCAGCTTCGCCGCGCGCTGGGCCGACACCATCATCGCCTCGGCCGGCAGCGTGGCGGCAATGAAGGAGTTCCGGGACGACATCCGGGCCCAGGCGGCGGGGTTCGGCCGCAATCCGGACGACGTCAAAGTGATGTTCCTCATCGCCCCGATCGTGGACGAGTTCGAGGACGCGGCGCAGGCCCGCAAGCAGGCGAGGCTCGCGGAGGCGGAGAGCCATATCGAGTTCTACCTCGCCAACATGTCCCGCGTCACCGGTATCGATTTCTCCAAATACGACTTGGACGAGAAGCTCCCCGAGCTGACCTCGAACGGCCACCTCTCGGTCGCCAAGGGCTTCTCCGGCCGCACCCCGCGGGAGATCGTGCTGCAAGGCCGGTCCCTGCACGACGTGGACCTCGTGGGCACGCCCACCCGGGTCGCCGCCCAGATGGCGGAGGTGATGGATGCCGTCGGCGGGGACGGCTTCCTGATCATGGATCCGGATTTCACCCGCCGCTACATCACCGAGATCGCGGACGGGCTGACCCCGGCCCTGCAGAAGCTCGGCGTCGTGCGTAAGACCTACGAGCACGTCATGCTGCGAGATAACCTTCGCGCCTTCTGACAGATCGCTAAAGTCCGGCTGCGGCATTCGCAGGGCGCTGCCCTGCACCCGCTAGGGGATAGTCATCCCCTTGACCCCTCTTTATCAGGTGACCGGAGGACGACTGTCCTCGGGTGGGGTTTGGGGCAAAACCCCAACCTAGCTGTCTTCAGCGAGGGAAAACGAATGCGCGCTGTCCAAGGCTTCATGGTGATCGCCGTCGCGTCGCTCGCGGTCACGCAGGCCGTGTCCGCGCAGACCGGACCGAACCTGACCGCGATGCGCGGCCTGGCCCCCTTGACCACCCTGCCGCTCACCGACGCGGGCAGGGCCGCCCTGCAGGCGAACTTCACCATCACGGGTGCGATCCAGACGGGAACGCTCGAACAGCCGATCCCGCTCCCCTTCGCCGAGCAGCAGCAGCAGGCCCTGCGGGACGCCTTCATTACCGGCGGCAACGCGGCCGGGCTGGCCGACGGGCTCGGCACCCGGCTCGGCACCGCATACCGCTCCATCGCCCACTACGAGGGGCCCGGTGCGTTTACCAGCGTGTCCTCCGCGGTCGCGAACCTGATCGCCTACACCAACGAGACCACGGCCTCGGACTCGAGCGCCGCGAAGTTCTTCTTCGCCAACCTGACCACCAATGGCACCAACGCCGTCTCCCCCGCCGCCTCCGCCCTGCTGACCCCCGGCGGCGGCAGCGCCGACGTCTTTGGCCGCTCCTACAACCGGCCCGCCGGCAGCCCCGGAGCCGACCCCTACGGTAATTCGAGGCCCTTCCAGACGGAGCCGAGCCTGACCCCGTTCACGGGGCCCGACTATTTCGGCACGCCCTCCAACAGCGCCGCCTATCTGCGCGGGCCCGAGCAGGACCTCACCGACAGCCCCTCCTTCCCGAGCGGCCACACCACGTACGGCACCATGGAATCCATGCTGCTGGCGCTGATGGTGCCCGAGCGGTACGAGCAGCAGGTGGCGCGTGCGGCCGAATACGGCAATGACCGCATCATCCTGGGCGCGCACTACGCCATGGACGTCATCGCCGGACGCACGCTGGCCCTGCACGACCTGGCGCACCTGCTCGCCAACGACCCCGCCTATGTGGGGCAGCCGAAACGCCGGGCCGCCGTCATCACCGACTTTAAGACGGCCTTGGTCGCCGCCCGCGCCGACATGGCGGCAGCACTGCAATCCGCGTGCGGGGCGGCGATGGCCACCTGCGCCGCCACCGATGACGGCCGGTTCCATGATCCGGCGGCCAACGCGGCCCTGGTCGCCGCCACCCAGACCTACGGCCTCCCCGTCGTCTACCCCGGCACCGCGGCTGCCCCCGAGGACGTCGCCACGGTCGCCCCGGAAGCGGGCCACCTGCTGACCGCCGCCTTCCCGCGTCTGACCCTCGCGCAAGCGGACGCGATCCTGACGGCCACGGAAGGGCCCGGCGGCGGCTTCCTCGACGACGGCTCCAGCTTCGGGCTGTATTCCCGCCTCGACCTGTATGCAGCGGCCACCAAGGCCCGGGCGACGCCGCCGAACTGACCGCCGGTAAACCACCCCAGGTCCCGCGGCGTTCCAGCGCCCACCCGACGGAGCCACCCCATGCCGAGCCCCGCGCCGCAGCCAGAGTTCGAAGCCGCACGTCTCGCCGATATCGCGCCGGGCGCTATGCACGCGGTCGAGCATGACGGCAGCAAGATCCTGCTGATCCGCGATGGGGACGAGGTCCACGCCATCGGCGCCACGTGCCCCCACGCCGGCGCCCCGCTCGCCCAGGGTGTGCGCCACGGCGACCGCATCATCTGCCCCTGGCACAAGGCCGCCTTCTGCATCCGCACCGGCGCCGTGCAGGACCCGCCCGCGCTCGACGCCTTGCCCCGCTACGATGTTCGCATCGAGGGTGGCCGCATCCTCCTCACGCCCGCCGCGCCCCCCGCTCCCGCCGCGTCCGCCCCCGACCCGCGGCATTTCGTCATCGTGGGCGCTGGTGCCGCCGGGGCCGTTGCGGCGCAGACGCTGCGGGAGGCCGGCTTCACCGGCCAGGTGACGATGCTCGACCCGGCCAACCGCGTCCCATACGACCGCACGATCCTCAGCAAATACGCCCTTTCCGGCAAGAAGGGCGCCGAGAAGTCGCCGTTGCAGGACCAGTCCTGGTACCGCGAGCACCGCATCGAACGCCGCACCGCCCAGGCCCGCCACGTCGACCCGGCGCGCCGCGAGATCACCTGCGCCGACGGCACGACCCTGCGCTATGACGCCGCCCTGCTCGCCAGCGGCAGCACGCCCACCCGGCCGGACCTGCCCGGCGCAGGGCTCGGCCACGTGTTCACCCTGCGCAGCCGCGCCGACGCCGACGCCATCCTGCGGCAGGCCGAACGCAGCGAACGCGCCGTGATCCTCGGCGCCAGCTTCATCGGCATGGAAGCCGCCGCCAGCCTGCGCGAACGCGGCCTGGACGTCACCGTGGTCGGCAAGGAACGGGTCCCCTTCGAGAAGCAGCTCGGCCGCGAGATCGGCGGCGCCTTCGTCGGCCTGCACGAGCAGCACGGTGTCAGGTTCCGCCTCGGTGCCGAGATCGCCGCCATCGAGCCCGACGGCGTCCGCCTGGCGACCGGCGAGACGATCCGAGCCGACCTCATCGTCATCGGCTTCGGCGTCACACCCGACACCGCCTACGCCAGCGCCCTGCCGCGCGGCGAGGATGGCGGCATCACGGTGGACGCCCAGCTCCGCGCCGTGGACGGTGTCTATGCCGCCGGCGACATCGCCCGCTTCCCCCACCGCGGCACCCGCCTCCGCGTCGAGCACTGGCGCGTGGCCCAGCAGCACGGCCGCATCGCCGCGCTCAACATGCTGGGCCAGGCCACCGCCTACGACGCGGTGCCGTTCTTCTGGACCATCCAATACATGAAACGCCTCGACTACGTGGGCCACGCCGAGGACTGGGATGACGTCGTCATCCACGGCGACCTGAGCAAGCCCGACTTCCTCGCCTACTACGTCAAGGACGGTTGTGTCCTCGCTGCCGCGGGTCTGGGGCGGGACACCGATACCGCCGCCCTGATCGAGTTATTCACGCTGCCGCACCAGTGGCGCGCCGAAGACCTCGGGCCTAACCCGGCGGACGTGCTGGCCCGGCGCTGACAAATGCGATCGCGACCACTTCACGCCAACACCCTCAACCGCCCAAGCGTGCCCGCATCCGGGCTCACGCCCCATCCCGGACCCTCCGGCACCGCCACCCAGCCCGCCAAGCAGCGCGGCGCGCCCGGAAACAGCTCCGCCCACAACCCGAGCTGCCGCACCGGCCACTCCAACAACCCCGCCTCCCCACCCTGCGCCGCCAGCAGATGCACATGCACCGTGACGTTGAGCGCCGTGGTGAACGAATGGCTCGCCACGCCCAGCCCGGCTTGCCGCGCCCGGCGGATGGCCTCGGCCGCGGCCAGCAGCCCGCACCGCGTGGCATCCGGCTGCAACACATCGACGCAGCCGCCCTCGATCA